>CAYMRJ010000008.1:0-31322 GCA_964392865.1 uncultured Staphylococcaceae bacterium | reverse complement strand
GGAAAAGAGCCGATGGCCGCTGAAATCTTCACCACTCATGTGCAGATTTCAGTTTAAAATTTTTTTGCTTGTTACTAACAAGACTTTTAGGTTTTATCGAACAAAATTCGAAATTTGATCGTTCCGGCCATACTCGGGCAGGGTAAAATTTAGTTGAAGAAAAAGACATCACATAGGAGGTGATGCATATGAGCGATTTTACTGAAACGGAAAGGTACCTGAACGAGGCAATCAAAGAGAAGTTCACGGCTCTGCAGAACCAATATCCGGATTTGGACGAGACGGATTATCCGGAGATTACCCTGGGCGAGCTTTGGAACATGAGGCTTTCGGCCATGGAGGCCCTTTCCAGTTATACGGGCCGCAATGTCATCTGCTATGTCTCCTCTTGGCTTCACAATACGCCTTCGAGAAATCAGGATTCCATCATCCACGACGGGGACATGTACGGCTTCATGAATGCGATTGCCGGATTGGACCGTTCCAAAGGCCTGGATTTGCTGCTGCACACCCCTGGCGGCGTCCTTACGGCAACTGAAAGCATCGTGAAATACCTTCGTTACTGCTTCCAAGGGAATATCAGGGTCATCGTTCCCCATCTGGCCATGTCGGCCGGGACGATGATGGCGTGCGCCTCAAAGGAAATCCTCATGGGCCGGCATTCGAGCCTCGGTCCCATCGATCCGCAGTTCGGCGGGAGGCCGGCCCAAGGGTTCCTGAAGGAATTCGACCGAGCCATGAAGGAAGTATTGGAAGAAAGGGACAGGGCGATACTCTGGCGCGAAATCATCAAGCATTACCGGCCGACCCTCATAGGCGAATGCGAAAACGCCACACGTTTGGCTGAAGAACTCGTCCGCGATTGGCTGAAAACCGGCATGTTCGAGGAGGATGCCGATCGACAGGCGAAGATCGAAAGGATCCTTTCCGTCATCGGAAGCCACGACAGTTCCAAGGTCCATGACCGCCATTACGGATATGAAGACTGCCGGAAAATGGGATTGAAGGTGGCTCCACTCGAAGGGGACCAAGAGCTGCAGGATCTCGTCCTTTCGCTCTTCCATACCTATGTTTTGACCGTCTACCGGAATAGGGGCGTGGCCAAACTTATCGAAAACGGCAACGGGAAATCGTTTATAATCGATGTGGAGAGGGGCCAAGTATGCTAGAGGAGAACAAGAAGATGGAAGAAGAGAAGAAAAAGGCGGCCTTCGATGCCCTTTTCGAAATCCCTTCCGAACCCTTTCCGGGGTACGACGAATATTTCAACGATTTCGGCAACGAAGAAAAACCCACCTATTGCCATTACAACGCCACCACCATGCCTGGGTGCAACCCGTTCGGCAAAGATCTGGGCTACGGGAAAACGCCTGACGATCCGGAAAAGAAGGATTGATTCAACTACATCCCAACACGGGGCTTGGCCCCGTTTTCTTTACGTAAGTCATTCTTCCGCTTCGTAAAAATAGGAGCGCTCGATGCCTCTTATGAAGGTATCCCGGTCATCGATATCGTCTGTCTGGGCATTTCTTATCAGCTTAAGGATTGGCATCGGGTCGACTGGGCTTTTCCTCATGGCGGTCATGTATTCTTCCTTGCCGATGAGGCTCCAATCGGTCACGGTCCCGAGGTTCTTCTTCAAGATGAGGTCGAGCCAGATCTCGTCGCCCGTCCGTTGCCTTCCATGAAGGGATGGGCGATGTTCATTTCGATGTATTTGTCGATGATTTCTTCGATGGTCGATTCGGGCATCAAATCGATATTTTCCAGCGTTTGCTCCAAGTAATCGGCATTGGCGAAGCCGAAGCCGCCTTTAAAGATGGTGAGTTTTCTGATCTCTCCGGCGAAGGGATATAGGCCCTTGAAGATATTGGCATGTATCTGCCCAAGGCCTTTCGCCGTTCCTACTTCGATTTCATCAAGGGTTCCCTCGTCGAAAAGGGTGTAGGCATAGAGGCGGCTTTCCCTATCGATTTCCTGGGTATCCATCACCATTTCCTTGCTGAAAACATTTTACTATTTCCGGCCTTTTGCTATAGGCCAGCGGCTAGGGGAGACGGCCCTTTCCGGCCAGTCGTCGACGATTTGTCGACAACTCAAATGTGAATTTCCTAACCTTTTTCTTCCGCGTCTCTTCCTTTGCCCGCCTTTTTCGGTTATCTTTCGGTATGGCCTATGGCCATTGCATTGACCCTATAGGAGAAAGACACCAATGAAAATCGCCCTTTCGACCGATTCGGCCGCGAGCCTGACATTAGAAAAGCAAAAAGCCTTCAACGTATCGGTCCTTCCTTATACCGTCATCCTCGGAGAAGAGGAGATCAAAGACGGCGATCGGACCATCGACGAACTCTACGACTTTGTCGCCAAGACCGGAAAGCTTCCGCGCACCAGCGCCCAGAACGTCGATGAGTTGGCCGAGTATTTCGCCGGCCTCCTCGAAGGAAACGACGCCCTTATCCATATCTGCCTCTCTAGCGGCCTGACCTCGACCGTCGAGCACGCCATCGAAGCGGCCAGCCGCTTCACCGAAAAGCCCGTCTACGTCATCGATAGCCTCGTCCTTTCGACGGGGATGGCGCTGCTAGTCGGCTACGCCCACGAACTCATCGAACAGGGACTCGACGCCGAAACCGTCGTCGAAAAGGTCAAGGCCAGGATCCCGGCCGTCCAGGTCAGCTTCATCATCGAAACCCTCGAATACCTCAAGAAAGGCGGGCGCTGCTCGGCCCTTACGGCCTTCGCCGCCAACCTCATCGGCATCAAGCCCGAAATCGTCATGAAGGAGGGGAAGCTCCATAGCGGGGCCAAGCACCGCGGGCCGATGAAGAAGGTCGTGAAGGAATACATCGAGCACACGCTTGAAGAGTATCCGAACTTCGATCCCTCCCTTTGCTACGTCACCTATAGCACCTGCCCGGACGATGTCCTCGAGATGGCCGTCCAGATGGTGAAGGATGCCGGCTTCAAGAAGGTCGAAACCGCCAGTGCCGGAAGCACCATCGGGACCCACTGCGGGCCCCATACCCTCGGCATCTTGTTCTTCGCCGACGGTCCCAAGGCCGAATGATGGCTAAAGGGAAGAAGAGCATAAACCCCATTAAGGCATGGCCTTTGATCGGGCTATGCCTTTTCTCTTGCTCTTCGGTCGCGACGGAGGACGGTTTCGCTGCAGAACTCACCTATAGCGACGGGTTTACCGTCATGCAATTGGCCGATCTCCATTACAACATCGGGACCGATGCCGACTTCATCGACGAATATGTCGATCGGCTTTATGAGGAGGTCGAACCCGACCTCGTCATATTGACCGGCGACAATGTCCTTACGGGCACCAAGCAATCGGTCATCCGGATGATGGAGATGCTGGAAAGCCACGAGGTCCCTTATACCTTTGCTTTCGGCAATCACGACTATCAGGGGATCTATAGTTCGACATGGCTATCCGAGACCTTGGCCGATACCGAGACCTATCCCCATAGCCTTTATGCCGAAGCGAAGGATCTGGCCGGGCATTCCAATTCCTATATCAATCTGGTCAATGGGGATGAGCTGGTCTATCAGATCTACGTCTTCGATACCGGGGTGAACGATGCGACCGGGATCCTCTCTTACGATTACGATAGCCTCGACGAAAGCCAGGTCGATTGGTATATCGAACAGGCCGAAGCGGCCAAAGAGCAAAACGGGGGAGAGTACGTTCCTTCGGTCTTCTACTATCACGTGCCGATTCCGACCTATCAGGAAGCCTACGATTCGGAGGATTCCGAAAAACTAGGCGGATATCTCCTAGAGGGCTTCTATATCGGTAGCGGCGACGCCGGGCTCTTCGATGCCGCCAAGGAAAGGGACTGCCTTGCCATGTTTTGCGGGCACGACCACGCCAATAGCTATACCCAGGAATACGAAGGCGTCGTCTTGGGCTACGGGGTCAAGACGGGGCCGGAACTCTATTACGGGACCGTCAGGGAAGAGGAATCCCCCTTCGGGGAAGAGTTCGTCCTTAGCGGCGCGAGTGCCCTGACCTTCCATGACGACAGGATCTCATTGACCCACCATTACCTCTCCTTCGACATGTCTTGGTATCAAAGCGAGGCCATCGTATGAAAGAGAAGCTCTTGAAGTGGCGTAGCCTCATCCTAGAAGCCGTCTTGGCCATTGCGGCTTCCTTGGGTTGCTTCTTCCTCGTCTATACCATGGCCAATGTCGTCGGCTCGACCATTTCCGGCGATGCCTATTTCCAGAACTTCGCCCGCGTCTTCCCGATCGTCATGATGGGGATCCTCTCGATATACGCTTTGTTCGCTTACCATGCCTATAGGCATGCCCTTGATGGCAGGAAAGCCTCCCTCATCATGATCGTAAACGGCTTAGTGGGCGTGGTCCTAGCGACCATCGCCCTTTTATACCTCCTGATCCAGATGATCAGGGGCTACTATCCTTCCTTCAGCGGTTACCCGACGGTCGGCTTCCCCATCGACGTCATCATCTATCTCCTCGTCGAGGAATTCGCCTTCTTGGCGTATTACCTCTATGGCCTATGGCTCAAGAAGAGGGAATCCCTCTTCCCGATTTTGGTAACTAAGAAGCCTAGGCTCCATGGCCTATGGGCGACCCTATATGCCGCCGGGGCCATAGCCGCCCTCTATTTCTTCGGGGGCTTCCTGATGGGTTTGGACTTTGGCATCAATGCCGAGCACGCCTTCGCCCAGATCACGGTGGTGATCGCTTTGATATTGCCGATGGGCGTCTACGCCTATCGGGAGATAGAGAAGGCCCATCCGTTGGGGAAGAAGGAGACGCTCATCGCAGCAATTGTCATCACCGGCGTCTGCGTCCTGGCGATGGTCCTCTTCTATGTCGCTAGATTCACCGATCCAAGAGGCTATGTCGAGGTCAGCTCGCCCTATTACGCGGCCGATTACATGCTCTCGCTGGCGGCCTCGCCTCTATTCACCTTGCTGACCCTAGGAGGGATGATTTCCCTTCTTTGGATCGATTACGTGCATAAGTCTTGAAAAGGACGTAGGTCCTTGGCATTCTAAGCCTGCTTATCTAGTGTTCGTTACTAGGTAGGCTAGTGAGGAATACTTTCAATGAAAATTGCCGTTTCGGGCGAGTCCACGATGGACCTTAAGCCCCATATAGCCCTCCTAATGGGAATCCATATCCTTCCTTTCCACGTCCAGATGGGGGAAGAAAGCTACGCCGACGGGGCCGATGAGGCCTCTCCGGAGAAGATCTTCGAATACTTCGAAAGGACGGGGGATTTGGCCAAGACGAGCGCCGCTAACGCCGAGGAATATCGGGCCCATTTCGACAAGCTCCTCGAAGAATACGATGCCGTCATCCATTTCAGCATCTCGAGCAGGCTTTCGGGCGGCTATAGCAATGCCTGCCTGGCCGCCGAAGGCGATAAGAGGATCCGCATCGTCGATAGCAAGACCGTTTCCTTCGGGATCGCCATGATGGCGAGGGAAGCCAAGAAGCTCATTGACGAAGGAGTCGAGGATCTCGATGAAATAGAGAAGAAGTGCCTTTATGTCCGGGAACATACCCAAGCCTCTTTATTGATCGACAAGCTCGATTACATGTGGAGAGGGGGCCGCTGCTCGAAATTGACCCTCATCGGGGCGAACCTATTGAAGATCAAGCCGGCGATCGTAAGCGAAGAAGACGGGAAGCTGGGAGTCGGGCGGAAGTTCAGGGGGAAGCTAGAAAGAAGCGTCCAAGACTATCTGAACGCCACATTGGATTCCTATACGGGGATCGATTATTCCTATGCGATGCTCGGCTATACCGTGACGCCGAAGGAAGTGATCGATGATGCCGTCAATCTCCTAAAGGAGAGGGGGTTCAAAGAAGTCTTCGTTTCCCAGTGCAACGCCACCGATTCCTGCCATGGCGGCCCCAATGTCGTGGGCTTTGCCTTCCTATACGAAAAGAAGAAGTCCTTCAGTCTGCCTTTGCCTTTCAAGAAGGGCGAGTAGGCCTAATTCGAAACGCTTATTTCGGAATTCCGGGTTTTCAGAGGCTGATTTGGCCTTTGATGCCCGTTTTTCAAATACTAAAGAAGGAAAAACGAAACAAAAGTGCAATAAAGGCTTTTTAGTTTATAATGAAGACGACAAGAGGAGGCAATAGCATGCTCATTTCCTATAGCGTCAAGAATTTCCGCTCCATCAAAGAGAAGGCCTCGGTCTCGTTTTTGGGCGGGGCCATGAAGGATTCCTTGAAGTTCCCGGCCTATTTCGAGTCCGGGAACGAGAAGATCCTCAAAGGCATCGGGGTCTTCGGCGGCAACGCCACGGGGAAGAGCAATCTGACCGATTCCCTCATCGCCCTCAGGAAGTCCGTCGTCGATTCCGCCAATTTCGCCGGAAGCGGCAAGCACGCTTGGATCGTCCCGTATCTTTTTTCGAAGGATACGCGCGACGCCCCTAGCGAATTCGAAATCGCCTTCGACTACAAGGGGAGGCGCTATTTCTATCAACTCTGCCTCACTAAGGGCGAGATCGTCTACGAAGCCCTCGACGTCAAAGACGAAAGGAGGCGCAGCGTCTTCGAAAGGAAGGGCGGGGAAGCCAGGTTTGCCAAAGATCCCGGCAAGGTCCTAAAGAGCCTCTTCGAAGCCTATTCCCTGCCCAATAAGCCCTACGTCACCCTGGCGGCCCAGTTCAATATCGATCTGGTCGAGGACGTCTATTATTTCTTCCACGATGAGATCTCCTTCGTTTCCGGGGCCGACATTCCCGATTTTTCCAAGGTCGGCAAGCGCCTATACGAAGAAAAGGAATACAAGGAATTCCTCGTTTCCCTCTTGAAGGCCAGCGACGTCGGGATCGAGGACGTGAGCGTCCAAAAGTCCAAAGGCTTGGCCCCTTTGCCGCCGGAAGAGCGGCCATCTTCGGCCTCGGCGGGAACCGTTCCCCTCGGAGAGCGCGACTATTACCGGATAACGACCTTCCACGGAGGCGATGACGGCAAGGTGGAGATGGACGTTTCCGACGAATCCCTCGGGACCCAGAAGGTCATGGGGTTTTCCGATCCTCTCTTTTCGGCCTTGCGGAAGGGCAGCATCCTCGTCGTCGACGAATTCGGGAGTTCGCTCTTCCATGAGCTCTCCTCGTTTTTGCTTTCGCTTTTCTTCGATTCCTGGGCCAATGAGAGGAAAGCCCAGATCTTCTTCAATAGCCAGGATGCCCTCTTGCTTGAGGATTCGATCTTAAGAAGGGACGAAGTCTACATGACGGAATACGGCGGGGAAGGGAAAGGGAGTTTCCTTGTCCCCCTTTCGCACTATAGCGTGCGGAAAAAGGAAGACGCCATGCATGGCTTCCTCCACGGGCGCTACGTCTATCCGCCCATCATCAACCCGACGGTTCTAAGGCTATGATGAGGCCCGATAGCGACCGCCCGATTTACCGCATCTATTTCGAAGGGGCTTACAACAAGACCGAACACAAGTACTTCCAGCATTACCAGCGTCGCTACGGACCCTATATCCTCCGCTTCCTCCTTTCGGCCAAGACCGACCTCAAAGGCATGGCCGATGGGGTTTTCGACAATCTCGTGAACTACGTTCCCGAAAGAGGGGACCGCCTCTTTCTCTTGGCCGATTTGGACGATGCCGGGAAAAGGAGGCGGATCATGCAGGAAGCCATTTGGAGGAGGCCTGAATACCAAAACATCGAATTTCTCCTTTCCAACCCCTCTTTCGAGGTCTTTTTCCTCAACCATTTCGGTTTCTCGGCCGCCCACTTCCGCAACCAAGACGAGGCCATAAGGGTACTGAAGAAGAAACTCGGGAATTACGAAAAGAACGAAGACGTCTTCGATAAGCTGGGCAATGTCGAAGAGGCCATCGCCAATTCGAAGATGCAGCACCGCTACGGCGACCCCTATCCCGATAGCGCCTTCAGCGACGCCTATGTCCTCGTCGAACTGCTTTTGGGCGGTGGATAGGCATCGCCTAACCGGTCTTTGGCGGGCTTCTCTTCAATTGTCTTTTATCCTCTCCGGTTGCATTGAAGATTCGCGCCGGCAATGGTTGTTTTTGCTTATAAAAACCAGTCTAAGAGCCCGAAAATGTGAAAATGCAACAAAATAAATGCATTAGGCTTATAATTGTGTTGACTAAGGGAGGAGGAAATCCATGCTGATCTCATATAGCGTCAAGAACTACCGTTCGATCAAGGAGAAGGTGACCTTGTCCTTTTTGGGCGGAGCCATGAAGGATGACCTCCGGTTCCCGGCTTATTTCCAGGTAGGGAAAGAGAAGATCCTCAAGGGCATCGCCGTCTTCGGCGGAAACGCCGCCGGGAAGACCAGCCTCACGGGCTCGCTTCCTGTCTTCAGGGACGCTGTGGTCGAATCGATTTACTACTCGGGCGAAGAGCGCAACATGGCCATCCAGCCTTATCTATTCGACAAGGAAACGGAAAAGGCCCCGACCGAATTCGAAATCGTCTTCGATAAGGACGGGAAGCGCTATTTCTATTGCTTGGCCCTCGATAAGGAAAAGATCCGTTACGAGGCCTTGGACGTCCGGGATGTCAGAAGGCATAGCGTCTTCGTGAGAAAAGACGGAGAAGAAGCGAGATTCAGCAACGATCCTAAGGCATCGCGCCGCGCCTTCTTCGCCGATTTCGCCAAGCCCAACCAACCCTACGTCACGCTAGCCAAGATGTTCGATGTCCCCGTCCTCAAGGATGTCTTCTATTACCTCAGGGATTGCGTCGCCGCCGTTCCCGAAGACGTAGAGGACCGCGATCGCTACATCGTCTCGAAGATGAAAGGCGATAAGAAATACCGTGCCTTCCTCGTCGATTTGCTCAAGGCCAGCGATCTCGCCATCGCCGATATCGTCCCCGACCTCGGCTACCAAGGCCCGCCGACCGGGAAGCTATTGGCCATCCACGAATCGGGAGGGCGGCGGATACCGATCCCCGTCGATGAAGAACCGGCCGGGATCAAGGCCCTGGTCTTCGCTTCCTATCCGATCTATTCGGCTTTGAAGGAAGGGAAGGTCTTGGTCTACGACGAATTCGGCCGTTCGCTATATCCCGAGCTTACGGCGGCCCTGCTTTCGCTTTTCTTCGATTTCTATAGCAACCCCAACAAGGCCCAGATCCTCTTCAATACCCAGGAAGCCACCCTCCTCGAGCAATATATCCTCAGGCGCGACGAGGTCTACATGGTCGAAAACAAAGGGGCCCCGAATGGGAGCGCCGTCGTTCCGCTATCGGCCTACCGGGCCCGCAAGGACGACGATCTGATGCACGCCTTCCTAAACGGCCGCTACGTCTTCCCGCCGGTCTATGACCTCATTTCTTTGGCCGTATGAGGTTGCCCCTTCCGGATAGCCCGACCTACCACGTCTATTTCGAAGGCAACGAAAACCGCGCCGAATACGATTACCTCCGCCATTATGTCAAGCCCGGAAACGGGAAATACCGATTGATCCTAAGGACCGGTACCAAAACCGATGCCGCGGGACTTGCCGGCTATGCCCTCCGCACAAGCGCCGACTTCCATCCCGATAGGGGAGACCGCATCTTCGTCTTGGCCGATCTCGATGACGAAATAAAAAGACGGAGGACCCTTTCCCATCCCCTTTGGCTCCAGCCCAAATACCGGAACGTCGAGATGCTCTTTTCCAATCCTTCCTTCGAAGTCTTCTTCCTAAACCATTTCCAGGAAGGTAAGCCCCATTTCCATGACCAGGACGAAGTGATCGAAGCCATGAAGAAGCACATAGACGGCTATAAGAAGAACATGGATATCTACGGGAAGCTCCCGGATGCCGGTATCGCCATAGAAAACTGCCGCAAGCAGCATCGCTACGGGGATCCTTATCCCGACTCTGCTTTCAGCGACGCCTATGTCCTTGTCGAATTGCTGACGGCGGAAAGGTGATTGCCCTACGGATCGTATTTAATTACGAAAAGATGATTTCTTAGCAATCCTTCATAAAATCCCTCTGGCGAAAAACACTGCTTTTCCGTGCCCGAAAAGTACGAGATACGGCAGATATATTAATTGTCTTTTCCAAGTTTACTGTTTTTGCCTCACTTACTTTAATTTTCTTGAGAATTTAAGTTGACAGCCATTGCGGGGGGGGAGTTCCATAAAAGGAGTTTATCGGAAGGGATTCGGAGGACTTCTTATGAAATGCAAGAACTGCGGAAAAGAATTCGAAGGCAATTTCTGCCCGATGTGCGGAACGAAAGCCGTTCCTGCTTGTCCCGTCTGCGGGAAGGAAAAGGCGGAAGGGGCTCTCTACTGCAGCAACTGCGGCCATAGATTCGGCGATCCGATAGAGGCCAAGCCCCAGCCTGCCGCTGCTCCCGCTCCGGTAGAGGTTAAGCCTCAGCCTGCCATTGTTCCCGCTCCGGCCCCTAAGGAGGAGGCTCCCAAAGCGACCTTGGGGAAGATCTACGGGATCCTCTTCCATGTTCCCGCCATCGCCTTGCTTCTTTTGGGCCTACTCGCCATCATCGTTCTCGCCATGCCTTTCGCCGTCGAAGGCTTTGAAGGCATCGTGGAAGAAAGCCTCTCCGGCTTTGCCGCCATGGGAAGCGGCGAGACTGCCGAATACTTCTCCCTGTTCTACGAACTTAGCCTCGTCGGTAACGCCGCGGCCATTCTGGTCTTCGCCATCATCGCCCTTTTGTTTGGAGGCTTCTATCTCTATTGGACCCTCAAGCTCAATGCCGATAGGAAATGCACCCTAGTTGCAGGCAAGAACATTGCCTTTACGACCGTCTTTGCCGCCGCGGGCGGAGCCATCGACCTCATCCTCTTCATCATCGTCTGCGCGACGATGGGGAAGATAAGTTCCGCCGGCGAAGGCTTCCTAAGCAGTGGCTCGGGCCTGACCTTGCTTTTGGTCTTCTGCATCATCCTCGGCATCCTATTGGCCGCTCCGGCCATCCAATGGTTCCTCCGGAAGAAATTCCCGGGCATTGAGGGGGAGATCCAAACTGCCCAAGAGGCAAAGCCCGAGAAGAATAAGCCCGAAAAACCCAAGGCGGTCTATGAAGGATCCGAACCCGTCGAACCCCAAAAAATCGAAAAGCCCAAATTGGACCGCAAGAGCCCGGAAGGCCTCATCAACCGTTTGTCGCGGAAGAGGAGAAGGATCCTCGCCGTCGTCCTTCTCGGCATCGCCGCCGGGATAGTGTTCCCGGGACTATTCCTCGGAATCGAGAATTTCTGGACCCTTTATAACGGGGTCGCCATCTTGGTGATTGTCCTTTTCGCCTTCCTTTTGGTCGGCGCCTATGTCCTCATCGGGACGCACCGCCTCACGAAATGGAAGGAAAGCTCTTCCCGCCATAACCGCTTGGTTACCTTATTGGCCGTCTTGGTTTTCATCGCCGTCCTTGCCCTCGCCGGCGGGATCGTCGCGTGTTTCGTAGCAGGGTTTATGCAGGGTTGGGATGCCATCGATTTCTTTGAACCTTTGATGGTTTTCGGCGCTGCCTTTGTCGTTGTCCTTTGCCTCTTCATTTACCTGGTCAAGGTCAAGAAACTGGCCAAAAAGGTCAGAGTGGCCCTCTATGGCAAGGCCAAGGTCAAGAAAGGCGAGCCTTTGGTTTTGACCTTCGCCGACATCGCGAAGCCCTATACCGATTACCTCGCTTATCGGAAGGCCTACGGGGAATACCGCTACCTCAGGAAATGCTTCGAGAAGAACAAGAAAGCTTCCGAGAAGATCCAAAAGGTTTCGGGCTTCAAGCCGGGCAGGTACATTGTTCCCTGCGTTTACGCCATCGGCGCCGCCGCCTTGGTTTGCGCCATTGGCGTCCAGGCCGTGGCCGCCAACGATATCTTCACCGTCGCCCGCGTCTCGAGCATCACCTGGAACGACTACAAGGACGATGTCCGCGAAATCCTCGGCGATCCCGATATCGAAGAAGACTACGTCTGGTATTACTACGAAGATACCTATACCGATCTCTTGGAAGATATGGAAAATGCCATATTTGAATACGGCTTCTTCTCCGACGAATACCAATCCCTGTTGGATGAATTAGGCAATCTCGTCTACAAGAGCATCGAGGTCGATTTCGATACCTCCAAAAACGCTTCCAACCCCCCGCTTGTTTCCGTGTGGCTCGATATGAATGACGGGGCCGGCAGCAGCGAAGAAAAGATCCTCTCCGAGTTCTATATCTACGGGGCCTCTACCATCTATACCTATTACGCCAAAATCTATTACCGGGTCTCTTTCGAAGACGGGAGCTATGGCGAGAACACCATCAATGTCGAACCGACCGAATCGAATGGGACTTCCGTCTATCGCTGGAGCGACCGCTGGGGAAGCTACGAGGTGACGGCAGCGGACCTGGCCTAACGGCCTAGCCATTGCGCAGGCGCGCTATTTGGCTTAATATTTCCGTGCGGAAACCCATTGGTGGTTCCGCCGGCCTATAACGGGTGGCGCCATGCCACCCTTTTGCTAGGAGGACGCATTTCTGGATAGCAAGCTCAAGGAATCGCTGGAAGAACTGGTCAATAAGGAAGGCTATGCCCTTTTCTCGGCCGAGATCCATAAGGGAAAGGAAACCAGGCTCTCCCTCGTCGTCGATAAGGAAGAACCCATCTCCTTAGATGACCTCAGTGCCCTCTCGGAGAAAATCGGAGAATTGCTCGATGAGCTGGACCCGATAGAAGGAAGCTACGTCTTGGATGTCTCTAGCCTCGGGGCCGAAAAGCCCATCAAGGTAGTAGACCTGCCGAAGCAAATCGGAAAATACGTCAACATCAGGCTATCGCATCCCCATAAAGGCCGTAACGTCCTCGAAGGGACGATAGAAGAAGCAGGTGAAGAAAGCATCACCATCGCCTATTACGAGAAAGGAAAGAAATCGAAAGCCCAAGTAGCCCTAAGCGATATAAGTGGGGCCAGAAGGGCCGTGAAGATATAAGGAGTGAACAAAATGGAGAAGAAAGGCAATCCCATCGCCCCCTTCGTGGCCGAAGTGGCCGAAAGTAAGGGGCTAAAGGAAGACGATGTCTATTGGGCTCTCGAAGAAGCCATCAAGAAGTCCTATATCGTGCAGCTAAAAGGCGGCAGCGACGCCCTCGTCAACTGCACCATCGACCGCGAGACCGGGAAGATCCACCTAGCCCAGGTCAAGAAGGTCACGAACGAAGACGATATCACCGACGACTATCTGGAAATCTCGGTGGAAGAGGCCAACGAAGGCCTCAAGGAACCGAAGTACCAAGTCGGCGATCTCTATGAAATCGAAGCCCCGATCGACGAGGCCGGCAAGGCCTTCGCGATGGGCGTGAAGAACAACCTCAGAAGCAAGCTGAACGAAGCCGAAAGGACGGCTCTCTACGATATCTACAAGGACCATATCGGCGAGATGGTGACCGGAACGGTCGAATCTTGGGACGATAGGTCGGCTATGATTTCGCTAGGGAGAAACTCCATCGAGCTTAGCCGCCGCGACATGATCGGGGACGAGTTCTTCCGTCCCGGCGAACCCGTCAAGGTCTATATCCAGGAAGTAAGGCAATTAGAAGACGCCATCCACGGACGCCGCCAGATCGAAGTCACGCGTTCCAGCGAAGGCTTTTTGAAGCGCCTCTTCGAAGAAGAGATCCACGAAGTCTATGACGGGACCGTCATCATCAAGGGCATCGCCCGCGAGGCCGGGGTCCGTAGCAAGGTCGCCGTCTATAGCAATAACGAAGACGTCGACCCGACCGGAAGTTGCATCGGCCCGGGCGGCTCCCGCATCCAGAAGGTCGTCTCGCAACTCGGCAATAGCAAAGACAAGGAAAAGATCGACGTCATCCCCTATAGCGATAACGAAGCCCTCTTCGTGGCCGAGTCGCTCCGTCCGGCCGCCGTCTTGGGCGTTGCTTTGAACGAAAGCATCAACGACCCGAAGGAAGGGGAAGAAGACGCTAAGCGCGCCATCGCCGTCATCAAGGACGGCAATCTCTCCGTCGGGATCGGGCGGAAAGGCGCCAATGTCCGCCTCGCCAATAAGCTGACGGGCTATAGGATCGACGTCATCGAAGAATCCCGCGCCAGCGAACTCGGGATCGAATTCACCCCGATCGAGACGCTAAGGGAAGAAGACTCTGCCCAGCGCAAGGAAAAGGCCAAGGCCGAATACCTCGAAAAGAGCCGCCGCGAAGCCGCCAGGCGTGCCGAAGAAGAAGCCAAGGCCAAGGCCGAGGAAGAAGTCATCAAGGCCCAGAAGGCCGAGGAAGAGGCGAGGCGCATGGAAGCTGCCGAGAAGGCTCTTGCCGCCCAGCGCGAAGCCGAAAAGGCCGCTAAGAAAGTCGAACCGGTCCACGTAAGCGTCAAGACGACGACCTCGCTAGAAAGCCTCGAGAAGGAACTCGAAGCCGCCAAGGAAAAGAAGACCGTCTCGGGCGTTACCCGCAAGAAGCCCAGGAAGATCACCGAAGAGGAAGTCGAAAGGGTGAAGCCGAGCGAAGCGGCCCAAAACAGTCAGACGGCCATGCCGATCTATAGCGAAGAGGAACTCAAGGAATTCGAACAGGAAGATAGCCTGGACGAAGACTACGGCTCTTACGAAGACATCGACATCGCCGACTACGACCGCTACTACGACGACGAAAAGTAATTGATATGCAAGTGACCAATCCCCGCACCGACTGCGTTAGCCATAAGGCCTATCCGAAGGATAGGCTAATCAGGCTCGTTGTCGGCGGGGACGGTCTCACAGTCGATCCTACCGGCCAGGCGCCCGGTAGGGGGATCTACGTCCTAAGGGACGAAGAAACCATCAAGCGCCTAAATCCCAAGCACCTGCGTAAGGCCGGGAACGTCAGTCCCGAAGCCCTCGAAAGGCTCAAGGAGGAACTATTGAATGCCATCCGATAAGGCCCTGGGGTTCCTCGGAGTCCTCATGAACGGCAAGAGGCTTGCGATCGGGGAGAGCGCAGGCAATGCCAAGAACTTGGGCTTATTGCTCATCGCTAGCGACGCTAGCGACCGAGCCAAGAAGGAGGCCTACGCCATCGCGGCCAAGGGGGATACCAAGACCCTTGAGGCCTACACCAAGGCGGAACTGGGGGCCGCCATCGGAAAGGGCCTAACGGCCTATATCGGAATCAAAGGGGAAAAGGAAGCCACTGCCTTCCTATCCAAGCGCCATAGCAAGGAGGAGAGATGAGATGAAAAAGAAGAAGTACTTCTCGAAGAAGACCATCACCCAGAGGAGGGTCAGCAACTTCGACAATGCCCCGCACCAGAAGAAGGCCGAATACGCCAAGGTCAACGGCGGCGTCTTCGTCTACAACAAGCCGATCTCGGTCGCGGAGCTAAGCAAAGCCATCAACGTCCCGACCTCGGCCATCATCAAGTTCCTTTTCCTCGGCGGGAAGGCCGTGACCATCAACCAGATCCTCGACGATGAGATGATCGGGACCGTCTGCTTGGAGTTCGGCTACGACTTCCAGAAGGAAGATAGCGTCTCCGCCGAGCACTTCGAAGATCTCGAGATCAAGGACAATGAAGAGGATTTGGTTCCCCGTCCGGCCGTCGTGACCGTCATGGGCCATGTCGACCATGGCAAGACGACCCTCATCGATAGCATCAGGAATAGCCATATCGCCGCGGGCGAAGCCGGCGGCATCAGCCAAGCCATCGGCGCCTACCAAAAGGAAGTCAAAGGCGAGAAGATCACCTTCATCGATACCCCGGGGCACGCCGCCTTCACGGCCATGCGGGCCAGAGGGGCTTCGGTTACCGATATCGTCATTTTGATCGTGGCCGCCGATGACGGCGTCATGCCCCAGACTTTGGAGGCCATCAGCCACGCCGAAGCGGCCGGCTGCCCCATCATCGTCGCCATCAACAAGATGGACGCCCCGGGCGCCAATCCCCGGAAGGTCAAGGAACAATTGCTTGCCCATAACGTCGTCCTCGAAGAATACGGGGGCGAGGTCATGTCGGCCGAGATCAGCGCCAAGACCGGGGAAGGGATCGATGCTTTGCTCGATGCCATCCTTGCCAAGGCCGAAATGCTCGAACTCAAGGCCAATCCCGATCGGTACGCCATCGGTACCGTCTTGGAATCCAACCTCGATAAGGGCGAAGGCCCCAAGGCCACGCTCCTTGTCCAAAACGGGACTTTGAAGACCGGCGACTTCGTTGTCGTCGGCGAGATCTACGGGAAGATCCGCCGCATGGTAAACGAACACGGCGAGACTCTGACGAGCGCTCTCCCGAGCACCCCGGTTTCCGTTACCGGCCTCGAAGCCGTGCCGGGAGCCGGCGACCGCTTCATGGCCTTCCCGACCGAAAAGGAAGCCCGCTCCATCGCCGAGAAGAGGGCCTTGGAGAAGAGGGCCCGCGAGAAGAGCGGTACCTCTGCTTTGTCTCTCAGCGACCTCAACAACATGGTCAACGCCGGGAAGATCCAGGACGTCAACGTCATCGTCAAGGCCGATACCGACGGTTCGGCCGAGGCTCTGAAAGCCTCGCTAGAGAAACTTAGTGACGATAAGGTTAGGATCAAGGTCCTTATGGCCTCTGCCGGCGCCATCAGCGATAGCGATGTCGCCTTGGCCGAAGCCAGCAACGCCATCATCTACGGCTTCAACATTCGCCCCGATGCCCGCGTGAGGGCCAAGGCGGAAGAAGAAGGGGTCGAAATCCACCTCCACCGCATCATCTACGAATTGCTCGATGAGATGAAGGACGCCATGAAGGGTCTCTACAAGGCCGAACTGGTCGAGCAAGTCCTCGGCGAAGCCGAAGTGCGCCACATCTACAAGATCAGCCATGTCGGAACCATCGCCGGTTCCTACGTGACCGATGGCATCATCAAGGCCGGCTGCAAGGTCCGCGTGATGCGCGCCGGCGTCATCATCTACGACGGAAAGCTATCCTCGCTACGCCGTTACAAGGACGACGTCAAGGAAGTCCGCCAGGGCTATGAATGCGGTTTGACCGTCGAAAACTACAACGACATCAAGGAAGGCGACCTCATCGAAGCCTACGAGATGGTCGAAAAGGCCGACTAAGATGGCCGATCGTTCCGGGCGCCTCAGGGCGCTCATCCATAAGAACATCTCGGATATCATCCGCTACGAGGTCAAGAAGCCGGGCCTTGAGCTTACAAGCGTGAACGAAGTCGAGGTTTCCAAGGACCATAGCCACGTCTATGTCTACGTTTCCTTCCTCGGGGCCAAGCACCCCGAATGGAACCTCAAGGAATTAAATTCCCTCAAGGGCCTCATCCGTAGCAAGCTGGCCTCCAAGATGGATCTCCGCAAGGTTCCCGACCTTGCCTTCTATCTCGATGACCGCTTCATCCGCGCCGAGCGGGTCGAAGCGGCCCTCAGGAAAGAAGAAGAGGATCTACGCGATATAGGTGCCCTCGAAGAATAGCCGAAAAACGAATAAGGCCCCGCAAGGGGCTTTTTTCGTCGTTTATTACGGTTTTGCGGGGATAATAAACAGGAATTAGGAAAAGGAAACCTGAATCATCTTTCGTTATCTTTGTAAAAAGTCTATATATGTATTTGCACCCCCATGCGTGCAGATGGTAATATATGCACGAAGCTGGTTCCTTTATTAAATTCCTGATGAGGGAACCGTTTATCGATAAGGAGGATTGCCTATGGATTGGTTCGAAGGATTCGGGGCCCTTGAATGGACCTATTTCGTCATTGCCGTGATCGGGACGGTCCTCTTGCTCATATCCGTCATCATGATGATCGTCGGGGCCAGCGACGGCGGCCCTGATTTCGATACCGATGCCGATATGGACGGGGAACTCGATACGGCCACTGATACGGGCTTGACCCTTTTCTCGACGAAGGCCTTGGTTACCTTCTTCGCCATCGGGGGGTGGACCGGGGTCGCGATGCTCACCAGCGGCATCGCCACTTGGATTTCCATCGTCGTCTCCCTTGTCGTCGGCCTAGCCGCCTATTTCCTCGTCTGGGGCGCCATCAAACTGATGCTGAAGCTCCAGGATAACGGCAATCTCGACTACGCCAAAGGCGTCGGGATGGAAGCCACCGTTTATGTATCGATTCCGCCCGCTAGGTCCGGTAGGGGGAAGATCACCTTCAATCTCCAGGGCCGCTACACCGAGGCCGATGCCATGACGGACGAAAAAGAGAAGATCCCCGTCGATTGCCCGGTCACCATCACCTCCGGGGTCGACGGAGCCTATATCGTCGAAAGAAAGACCAACGAAAAGAAAGGAGAATAGAACATGCCAGCTTGGGTTATCGTACTGATCGTCGTCTTCATCCTCGTCATCATCATGATCTTCCTGATGGTGGCGACGCGCTACAAGAAGTGCCCGCCCGATAAGATCATGGTGATCTACGGTAAGGTCGGGAAGGACAAAGACGGCAATCCCAGAAGCGCCAAATGCGTCCATGGCGGCGCCGCCTTCATCTGGCCTTTGATGCAGGCCTTCACTTATCTAGACCTCACCCCGATGTCCATCAGCGTGGACCTAAAGAGCGCCCTATCCCGCCAGAACATCCGCATCGACGTCCCCTCCATCTTCACGGTCGGCATTTCGACCGAGCCTAGCGTCATGGAAAACGCCGCCGAGAGGCTTAGGAACCTTCGCCTCAACGAAATCCAGGAACTGGCCAAGGACATCATCTTCGGTCAATTGCGTCTTGTCATCGCCACGATGAACATCGAGGAAATCAATATCGACCGCGATAAGTTCCTCGAGGCCATCTCCAGAAACGTCGAAGGCGAACTGAAGAAGATCGGTCTTCGTTTAATCAACGTGAACGTCACCGACATCACCGATGAATCGGGCTATATCGTGGCTTTAGGTAAAGAAGCGGCCGCCAAGGCCATCAACGACGCCAAGATCTCGGTGGCCGAAGCCAACAAGATGGGCTCCATCGGCGAAGCCAACGCCAAGATGGAAGAAAGGATCAGGGTCGCCCAGGCCGATAGCGAGGCCATCAAGGGCGAAAACCTCGCCAAGGCCGCCATCGCCAAGGCCCAGGCCGATCTCCGCGAGAAGGAGGCCATTGCCTTGAAGCAAGCCGTCACGGCCGAGAAGGTCCAGGCCGCCAAAGCCTTGGAAGAGAGCTACCAGGCCGAAAAGGTCGCAGAGCTTAGCCGCGCCGAAAAGGAAAAGGCGTCTCAGGAAGCCGACATCATCGTCAAGCAGGAAATCGAAAAGCGCCGGAAGGAAATCAGCGCCGATGCCGAGGCCGAAGTCCTTCGTAGGACGGCCGAAGGCGAAGCCGATGCCACCTACGCCAAGATGGAAGCCGAGGCCCGCGGCCTTAGGGAGAAGCTAAGCAAGCAAGCCGAGGGCTTGGATGCCATCGTCAAGGCCGCCGGCGGCGAAGCCAACGATGCGGTCAAACTGATTGTGGCCGACAAGATCGAACAGCTGGTCGCCGAGCAAGTCGAGGCCATCAAGAACATCAAAATCGACAAGGTCACCGTCTGGGACGGGGGCCAGAATGCCGAGGGGAAGACCGCGACCGCCAATTTCCTTAGCGGCCTCTTGAAGAGCCTTCCGCCTCTCGAAGAGCTCTACAACATGGCCGGGCTTTCCTTGCCGAAGGTCGTGGCTCCTCAGAAGATCGAGGAGAAGAAGCCCGAAGCCAAAGTAGAAGCCAAACCGGCTGCGAAGGTCGAAAAGGCTCCTGCCAAAGAGAAGAAGTAGGCTTCAATGAAAATGCCCCATCGGTCTGATGGGGCTTTTTTTGTAGGGAAGACCTTGGATTGATTCAGTGTTTCGAGAAGCCCGTTTCGCAATTTCGGAATTTTTCCGTTTTTGCGAAATGGAGTAAAGAAGTTTAAGCGCCTTCGAATTCCTTGTGGATTTGAGCCAATAGTTCTCTGATGGGGAGATGCTGGGGGCAGACGGCTTCGCACTTGCCGCACTTTATGCAGTCTCCGGCTTTGCCGGATCCGTTGCTTACGATGTGGTAATACATGCCCGCATTCCAGTCTTCAAAGCGCTTCTTGGTGTTGTAGCAGGCGAATAAATCGGGAATGTTTATCTTCTTCGGGCACCCTGGCACGCAGTAGCGGCAGGCAGTGCAGGATATTAAGTCTTGGTTACGATAGATAGCCCTGACTTTTTCTAGGGCCTCCATTTCCTTTTCATCCAGGGGTTTTACGTCCCTCATGGTCTCGATGTTCTCGTTGACCATGTCGATGTTGCCCATGCCGGAAAGGACCATGAAGACATCGGGGAAGGAGGCGGCGAACCTCAAAGCGTAGGAAGCGTTGCTGCCGCCTCCTAGGCCGTCTAAGACCTTCTGGGCGGCTTCCGGCAGCTTGATGAGGGAGCCGCCTTTGACGGGTTCCATGACGATGACGGGCTTATCGAATTCGACGCAGACATCGTAGCAGGCCTTGGATTGGATAGCCGGATCATCGTAATCGAGATAATTGAACTGAAGTTGCACCGCCTCTATTTCGGGATATTCGGTCAGTATCTGCCTTAGGACTTCCGGCTTATCGTGGAAGGAGATGGCAAAGTGCCTGATCTTGCCTTCTTTCTTCAGTTCCAAGGCCGTTTCGTAGGCCTTGCAGGCTTTGTACTTCCTGTAGTTATTGGCATTCTGCGAATGCATGAGATAGAAGTCGAAGTAATCGACCCCGCAGGCTTCGAGTTGCTTCTCGAAGAGGGGACGGATGTCTTCTTGCTCAGAGAAGAAGCCTTCGCTTAGCTTATTGGCCAAGACATAGGCTTCCCGCGGGTATCTCGAAGTCAAAGCCTCCTTGATGGCCAGTTCGCTTTTGCCATCCAAGTATCCGTGGGCCGTATCGAAGTAATTGAAGCCTTCGGAAATGAATGTATCGACCATCGTGACGAAGTCATCGATGTCGATCTCGCCCTCTTTAATCGGCAGGCGCATGACGCCGAAGCCGAAGCGTTTTTGAATCTCAGGAAAAATAGCCATGGGTTTAGTCAATCCTCATGGCTAATTTTGGCACGGGCAGGGAAGGGGATGAAAAGGATTTCTAAAGGGGACGGATCTGGACGGCGGTCCGATCGAGCAAGGATACGTAGGAGAGATAGACGCTATATTGGGAGTTCGGATCGTAGTAGGTGTAGGTCGAATTTTCTATGAAACCATTCGCTTCGAGGATCTCGGCAAAGTCATCGCGGTAATCGCCGAGTCCGGCATAGATCTGCTCGTAGCCATAGGCGGCGGCGCCCGAAATCTGGTAGTAGCCCGCGCCTTCCAAAGCCGGCATTTCGATGAAATCCTCGGTCCCGAGGACGGTGATCATCGCCTCTTTGACGAGTTCTGAAGGCCAGTTGGCGTAATAGCCGGGATTGTCTTGGATCATGATTTCGGTGGTGTCGCTATTCTCATCGTAGTTGTAGATGACGATGGCAAGGCTCGTATCTTCGGTGATGAAGAGGCGGGCGATCGTATAGGCCCCTTCGACTTCGTCCCAGCCGGCAGCCAAGACGTCATCGGCGTAATCGGTGAAATCGCCGCTAGCGACGATATCGACGTAGTAGAAGCTATTGACCTCCCAGTCGAAGTATTCGACGGGAGCGACTTCGTAGGTGCGGCCTTCGTCCAAAGAGGCGCTCGGCTCGGGGATGGGATTGTCGTTTCCGATATAGGTTTGGACGTAGCCATTGATGAGATCGCCAGGCCAATTGAGGGCACTGGAGGAATAATCCCCGCCTTGGACCCTTATTAGCGTCCCCCAGTTGCTATCGGCGTCGCTTACGGTTATCAAAAGCGTCTTCGTTTCGGCATCGATATAGCCGCCCAGATCGCTTCTATATACCCAGTCCTCGCTATTCTCGAGGTCATCCATATAGGCTTCGCTTTGGGAGATGGGGAGGCCATCGCTTCCGTACTTGATGAAGTAGACGCAGTAATAGCCGTAGCTGCTGATGCGGTTTACGAGAAAGCCGATATCCCAGTCTTCGCTCGGCTCGGGGAGAAGGGCGCTCGGATTCTCGCTGGAGAGCCTCGAGTAATAGTCCGCCACGGTGTTGGCTATCCTTTCCCAGCCCGTATGGAAGACCGATTCGGTCGGACGGCAGACGATGGCGAATTCGCTGCCGTATGAAGTCGAATAGAGATTCCAGATGACGGAATACTCCATGTCGCTAGTGACATAGGCATTCGTGTAGTAATAGGAAGGGAAGAAGCCGGAGTCTTCATCGACGGCTTCCGCATAGGCTTCGGTATCCTCGTAGCCGTATACGTCTACTTCGAGATAGGGATAGCCGGTCGTTAGGCTTCCGGCCGTCGCGTAGATGTAAGTGAAGCCCGTCCCTTCGGGGATGATGACGGGATCATTCTTCCCGGCCACGATCTTCAAGGCTTCTTCGATATAGGCCTTCGGCCAGGAGCCGAAGTAGTTCCCGTTTTCTTCGATTGTGATTGTGGTGCTATCGCTATCTTCGTCATAGGGCAGGACTTCGATGGCAATAATCCCGTCTTCATCATGGAGATGGGTCAAGCCTTCGTAGATGGTAGGACCATCGACCTCTACCCATCCGGCTTCGATGGCGACCTCTGCATATACTGAGAAATCCCCGGAAGCAGCGATGGTTATAGAAGCATCATCAGATGTGACTTCGTAGGTCCGTCCTTCGTCCAGTTCATAGGTAGGCGAGGGGATTTCGGCAACGCTACCGAAGATAGAAGAGACTAGGGAGGCGATTTCATCGCCCGGCCAGTTGAGGAGGATTTCCTCGCTTGAGGAAGGCTCTTCGGAAGAAGATTCTTCGATGAATGAAGATGACTCTTCCATAGAAGAGAAACTCGATTCCTCGATCGGGGTCTCGCCGCAGCCGCAAAGGAGGAGGACGGAGGATAGAAGAAGGAGAGCCTTGGGCTTCACTACTTAAAGCCTCGGGGTATCGACCTCGTAGGTTACGCCGCTGACGGTCAAGGTGCCGCTGATGGCATCCTCCGAAGAATCGTAGAACAAGGCGCAGCCCGTGATCTCATCGGCCGTGAGGATGACATCGCGGCCGCTAAGGACATAGGTGAAGGTCGTGGTCTGCCTGCTACCGCCGGTCGGGGTGAAGCGGACCCAGCCTTCGGTTTCGCTCGAAAAGTAGAGGATGCAGGCGCCGGAGTCGCCGTTATCGTCGCTATAGGTGCCGCTGAACATCCCGATGAGAGGATATTCGTTTTCCTGCTGGATGAAGGCGGAGTAATCGCTGCCCTTTAGTCTTACTTGGGTGCCGTAGGAGCTATCTTCGTAGACGAAGGCGGCAATGGTCATCGTGTCCTTGTCGATATAGGCCTGGAGATCGCGGCTATAGACCCAATTGTCGTCGTTGCTCAAATCGTTCTTGTAAGAATCGGCCAAGGAAGTAGCCCTGCCGTTATCGTCATAGCCGAAGAAGTAGATGCCGTAGTAGTTTTCATCGGCTTCGATGGCGTCTTCGAGATAAGCGATGTCCCAATCGCCGCTCGGTTCGGGAAGTAGGGCAGTGGCGTCTCCTTGGTAGAGCCTCGAGTAATTGGCGGCAGCGGTAGCAGCGATATCGTCCCAATCGGTTTCGAAGAGGGCCGAGACCGGTTGGACGACTATCTCAAAGCGGGCATTGATGGCCAATGTCCAATCGTTGCAGGTAACGGCATAGCCCATGTCCTTGGCCACATAGGTATTGGAGTAGAAATAGGAGGAGTAGAAGTTGCTATCGGCAGCGACAATGCTTCCGTAGGAATTGGCATTTTCTACTCCGTAGAGATCGAGTTCGAAAGCCCCATCGCTTTCTTGGATGTGGATATATTCGAAATCGGTAGCAGCAGGGAGGGTCAGAGGAGAATCGGTCGTCGCGACGTCCTTCAAAGCTTCTTCGATGACGGTCTCCGGCCAAGCGGTATAGAAGTCATCGTTGGCCTTTATGGTAAGCACGGTCTCATCGTTTTCTTCATCGTAATCGGAAAGCTCGATGACGAGGGTTTCGCCTTCGTCGTGGAGGTGGGTAGGATCGCCATCGACGGTCGGGATGATTTCAATCCACCCCGCTTCCGCGGCATCGTCGGCATAGCCGGTGAAATCGCCGGAGGCAGTGACGGTGATGGAAGCATCATCCGAGGTGACTTCGTAGGTCCTTCCTTCGTCGAGGGCCTCGCTCGGATCGGGGATCGCGGTATCGGTCCCGAGGATAGAAGAGACCAAGGAGGCGATTTCATCGCCCGGCCAGTTCAGGTCGACGGGGTTGGTGCTGGATTCCCCGGTCACCGACGTCATTTCATCGGTAGAAGAAGAGTCAACGCTCGATGTATCGCCGCCTCCGCATGAGGCGAGTCCCATCGCCGCGATGGCGATGAGCAGTGCGATCTTGTCCTTTTTCATATGTGCTTCTCCCTATTCGCTATAGACCAGTGCGATTTTGTAAGTATACCCGTCCGCAAGGGACATAGTCCCTTCAATCGTTCTATTCGTTTCGTCGTAATCGAGATTCACCGTATTGCTGAAGGTGAAGCCGATCTTGTAATTCATGCTAAAGACCCCGTCTTCATAAGTGCAGGAGACGGTGTAGGTATACCAAGCGGCGTCGCTTCCCTGGCGGTAGAAGACGAGGCTTCCGCCTCCATCGTCTTCGATGGTGAGGACGATGTCGTAATCCTCTTGGCCTTCGCTTGTATTGAGGGCCACGCCGACATAGGTGCCGGCGATGGCCGAGGCATCGACATCGTCCTTATTGACGTAGTCCGATGCATCGAAGCGCGATAGCTGGATGGTATAGGAGGAGTTATAGGTCGATTCGTCGACGAGGATCGAAAGGCCGAGGCTATAGGTGGAGGTATCGGTATAGATGTCCCTTTCTTCGATGTAGAGCCAACCGCTTTCAGTAGAGGAAAGGAGGGCTATATAGTCCTCGGCTATATCGGTGGCCAACGCTCCCTCATCGAAAGAGAGGACATGGAAGCGGATCCAGCTATAGGAGAGGTTGTCATCGATGACAATGAGATCGTAATCAGTCGGTTCGGGGATGACGGTTTCCGATTCGCTAGAGAGATAGGTCACGGCATTGGCCGCAGTCTCTGTAGGCCAATCCTTCAGATACGTATCGCCCAGCTCGGCGACTTCGATGGCCGTATAGCCTCCGTAGTCGGAATACTCCTGGATGGTCAGGCGATAGGAGAAAAGGGGATCGAAGAATATCTTCGCGGAGGTATAGGTCCTATAGAGGTTGAATGAGGCATTTGAGATGGTTTCTGCGACGGTTTCTAGATCCAGCCCAAAGGCGAAAACCCCGCAATAACCGTCTCCTTGGTAGAGATTGTAGAAAGTCGCCCCGTCGAATGAGGGAAGGGCGGTAAACCCTGTTCCGAGCAGGGTTTCCATCGCTTCTTCGATCTGGACGCTCGGCCAGATCCCGTAATAGTTCCCATTCTCGAGGATGGTCACCAAAGTGGTGTCGGTCTCTTCGTCATAGGGATCGACTTCGATGGCGATGGTCCCGGTTCCATCATGGAGGTGGACGGTCTCGCCATAGACGATCGAAGCGTCGACCTTGATCCATCCCGCACTTATTGCCTCATCGACGTAGCCAGTGAAATCGCCAGAAGCGGTTATCTCGATAGTCTTCCCGACTGCCTCGACGACATAGTCGCGTCCGGCGTCTAGTTCTTCGCTTGGTTCGGGTATGGCGATATCGCTGCCCAAGACGGAAGAGACGAGGGCGGCGATATCATCGGCAGGCCAATTGAAGGGGATTTCTTCCGAGGATGAGGAATCGATCGATTCGATAGAAGAAGATTTTGGGGATGCGGAGCCCCCGCAGGCCGAAAGGCCGAGGAGGCTTATGAGCAAGGCAAAAACGGTTTTCTTCATAATGGCTTATAGGTAGGAGGAGTAATCCCCCGCTTCGATGTCGATGGCGGTTCCCCAGCCCATCGCAAGGTAGTTATAGACATTGACCTTGATGGTCTTCGTCTTCGTATCGGTCCACATGTAGTCCCCGATGGATGTCCAATCATCGGATTGGTCCATCAATAGGCCGTATTCCTCGGTCACGTCTATAAGGGCACCTTCGACATAGCTGAAAAGATAGATCTGGAGGTACTTGTAGACCCCGTTGTTCTGGTAGTAGGCCGCCATCTGCCAATCGAAGGCAGGTGAGGGCAATGTCGCCTCGACATCGCTAGAGGAATAGGTAGCGAAGAAAGACGCAGCCAATTCGGATACATCGTCCCAATCGACTATATAGTCATTGCCGATGCTTTGGACTTCGATGGTGAAGTAGCCATCGCTGCCCGTATAGATCCTGACCATATAGTCGAATTCGGGATCGAGATAGCAGGGCGAACTGTAGTTGTTGTAGATGAAGCCTTCCTCTAGGAGGGTCGTTTCCTGATAGGTACGGGCTAGGCTAGAACTGCTTTCTGAATAGACGTGGATCTCATAGGTGTTATCTTCCGTTTCCGTAACGGTATAGAGATAACCCTCTTCAACCGTAGGCAAAGCAGTAGAGCCATCCACACCCAAAAGTCCATCGATGTCCCTGGCGATGATGTTCTCAGGCCAGGCGGCGAAATAGCCGAGGACCTTCGTGCTTTCTATCTCGATGGTGGTCGTATCGCTTGCCTGGTCGTAGTCATTGACGAGCATCTCGACGAGGAAATCGGGGGAGTGGAGGTAATCGCCGCCTTCGTAGAAATGGACAGTCGGGCTCATCCAGCCCGAAGAGAGGACTTCGTCCTTATAGGCGGTGAAATCACCGGTCGCCGTTATAGTGATGACATCATCCTCGACCGATAGATCGAACGACTTGCCGGAGGCGAGATCGTCGCTCGGGGTAGGCAGGGAAACATCGCTGCCGAAGAGTTCGTTGATATAGGCGGCCAGTTCATCCGCCGGCCATTCGTTTGGTTCTTCGCTTGATGATTCCTCGGGTTCGCTATCGCTTTCGATGGTCGCGACCGTATTCCCGGAAAGAATGATGTCGGATGATGATGAATCGGCATCCCCGCAGGAAGTTAGGCCGAGGCCCAGTAGAACAAGTAGAAGCGGAAAGGCTTTCTTCATATCGCTATCTCCATCTGCTTAGGCAGATGTCAAATAAATAACCGCCTTCGCCGTTATGTCAATCAGCGTTTTCCAAGATGAAAAACAGGCGAAAAGCGGCTTTTTGCGATAGTTGGCTAATTGGGGGGCACTGAATGGAGAAACAGTCGGTTTCCGTCTTTTGGGACCGCTGCGTCATAGGTATTGATTTGCGGCGGAAAAAGCCTCTTCAATCACTTTCCCCATCGAGGGCAGCCGCCTCGATGGAAAGGGAGTTCCAGGAGACGTTGAATTCCAAAACGATCCGGTACTCGGAGAGGGGATCGACGTACCACTTCGATCCGGCCTCTTCGGTGAAGCCGGCGGAAAGGAGGACATCTACGTAATCTTCTTCGCTCACATCGTAAACCTCGACCCAGACCAGGTCGTAGTCAAATATGTGGTCATCGATGAAGGCGGCGAATTGGTAGAGCGTTCCTTCGATCGAGGGAAGGGGCGTATGGCCTTCTCCGACGACTTCATCCATCGCTTGGGCGATGAGTTTTTCGGGCCAAACGGCGTAGTAGCTTGTTTGGTAATTCGAGACCCTGAATTTCGTACTATCGGCATCCGGATCGTAATCATAGAAAACGAGGTAGAGACTGAGGTCCGGCGCATTGAAAAAGCGGCAATCGCTGTACACGATGCGCGCAGGCTCGAGCCATCCGTTTTCTTCGCCCTTGAGTTCGTCCGCGTAAGAAGCGAAATCGCCGCTGGCTTCGATTGTTATCTCGCCGTAAAGGCTGACATCGTTATAGTAGTAACTTACGACGTAGGTGCGGCCGGCATCGAGGGCTTCGCTTGGAACGGGAAGGGTCAGATCGCTCCCGAGGTCTTCTTTCATCATTTCGTCGAGCAGGTCACTCGGCCACCCATCGTAGACCGTGACGGCGGATTCGCTTGACCCCTCGTTCTCGATGGCGCTCTCTCCGCAGGCGGAGAGGAGCATGGCTGCAAACACGGATAATAGCGAAAGTTTGACGAGTCTCATGGAAATACCCCCCCTTTTTTAGAAAATTTACACACAAAATATAACAGGTTTCGCCACGATTTCCATCGTCATCGCTTAGGTTTTTGGGTTACATTAGGTGACAAAAAAGAGGGAAAGGACAGCGCCTTTCCCTCTTCCTCTTAGGAAGATTAGCGGTATTTCAGGTAATCGCCGCCTTGGACGATGATCCCAGTCTCTAATTCCGAACGGGACGCCGAAATGATTGACGGCAATATTCGGCGATTAGTTCCTGGGAATGGTGTAGCTGCCGCTATAGATGATGACGCGCGTTCCGTAGGAGTCGATGTTGCGGTCGGTTATCTTGACGAGGATGCTGGCAGAGCCTTTGTCTACATAGCCGTCCTCATCCTCAACATAAACCCATTGGCTGGACTCATCGAATTGGCCGGCGATATCTTCGGTTATATCGATATAGCTGCCGTCTTCGGCGTAAGTGAACATGTAATAGTAGAAGTAAGGATCCCGGCTCGTGAGGGTGTCCGTGACCAGATAAATCAGATCCCAATCGACATCGGGCTCGGGCAATGAAGCGACAAAGTTCGAAGAGGCGATGCTTTCAATATAGCCGGCAATGGCTTCGCCGGCATTGGCCCAATCGGTGTAGAAGATGTTTTCCGGGATGCTCACTTCCATGCAGAAGCACTTGTAGTTCTCATAGTTGCTCAGGTTGATCTCGACATAGTAATTGATGGCGGGTTCGACATAGACGTGGGAGTAATTGGAAGCCGATAGCGAAGGATTGTACGGAAAGCCCATTTCCGAGAAGAGGCCTTCGGCGACATCGGGATCGACATCATAGATCCAGAAGTCGAAATAGCCATCGTTTATGCCGGTCAGATCGAGGTAATAAAGGCTTGCGTCCGGAATTTCGGGCAGGGGAGTAGCGCCCTCTCCGATGGCGGCCGCCATGGCCTTTTCGACGGCAGCCGTGGGGTAGAGAGCCGTAAAGCCGGTAATGGATGGCTCAATATAGATGTAGGTATTGCCGTCATTTTCGTCGAAATCGGTCAGGATCAATTCCAGCGCCAGATCCGGGCTATTGAAGAGGCGGGCATCGTAAAATGCCGCGCTTCCCGGTTCGAGCCAGCCTTGGTCTATGATTTCGCTCCCGAAGGCGCTGAAATCGCCGTTGACGGTGATGGCGAGGCTTGGTTTTTCATCGCCGTAGGCATCGATGTCGGTCATGCGGATAATCTCGAAGCTTTTGCCTTCTTGCAGCTCTTCGCTAGGAGTCGGGATGCTTCCTTCGTAGCCTGCGGTTTCCAGGAAGAATTGGGCGATATCATCGGCGGGCCAGGTCTCATAGGTCCCGTCTATTGGCTGTTCGTCATGGCCGTCTCCGCCGGTAATGATTTCGCTGGTTTCGCTTGATGGTTCTTCTGTTTCGGAAGAGATATCGTTCGAGTCTTGGCCGCCGCAGGAAAGAAGAGGCAGAGCCAAGGCCATCAGGATGATCGGAAGTTTCGTTTTCATGGGCGGCATTCCTTTCTATAAGAGGTAGGCTTCGGATTTCGACAAGGTTTCGGCATGGAAGCTGATGGGTATTCTATCTGACTAGGACAAAATTCGACTTTTGTCTTGTTTCATGGCGGCTTGCGCTTCGCCTGAATACCATCGGTTAATTATCCTAGCCTAGTTTTTCTGAGAAAAAATCTCACAAGACCGCGACATCGGAGCCGAATCTTCCAAAGGTCGATCCGGCTCCTTTGCCGCGCGGTGAAGGATTTATAGCAATGGCTGTAGAGATAGCCAAACGAGGCTTATCTCCGTTTCATGTATTCAGGGATTTTGTTATAGGTATTCCGAATAATCCCCGGATTGGACCTTGACCAAGAGACTGGGGTCGCCTTCGGCTTCGGGACCTTCGAGGGTAATGGCTGCCGTGGCGGTCGCGGTATCGATGTAACCGTCCAAATCCGCGCTGTAGGTCCAATCGGAGTCCCCATCGAGGAGGGCGGCGTATTCATCGGTCAGATCGACCAATTCTCCGTCGCGCCACTTCCAGAACCAGATCCGGACATAGCCGGCCGAGTAGCTGCTCGAGAAGGTAGCGAGGTCGAAATCGACGTCATGGGCCGAAGGAAGGGAGGCTTGAATATTCTCGTTGACGTACCACTCGACATAGAGTGAGACCCAGAAATCGATGTCATCAGCTGTTTCTGGGATATCGAAGGCATAGGAAGGGCTATAGATGCGGATGGTGATGAAACCGTAATAGCTCCAGTATGTGTCGTCCACCAAGACGAGATATTCGATTTCGGGAGCGACGTAATACTCGTATGTGAGGTATGTCATGTCGAGGAAGCCGTTTTCCTTGAGGATCTCGGCGTAGCCATCGGCGTCGGTGTCACTATAGACGTTGAGGAGGAAGTAGCCGGAACTCGTCCCGGCGGTCAGGAACATCTCGACGTCCTCGATGGCGGGGAGGGGAGTGGATCCTTCGCCTACCAGATCGCCGAACAATCCCTCGAGGATTTCCTCGGGCCAGCCGGCGTAATAGCCCTGCGATAGTTCGATGTCGATGATGGTATTGTCCGAGGTGCTATCGTAGCTGCTGACATAGATTTCCAGGTTGTAGTCGGCAGAATAGAGAAGGTATTCGCCGTTATTTTCGTAATAGGGGATGGAAGTCCAGCCTTCCGTAGCCTTGACTTCCTCTCCGTAGGCGGTGAAATCGCCTTCCGCGGTGATGCGGATCACATCGAAATAGTCATATTGGCTGGTATAGATGGCCCCGGTCTGAAGGTTATATTCCCTTCCGGCATCGAGCTCGGCGCTCGGCGTAGGAATCGAGTATTCGCCCCTATATCCGAGATGGCTGACCAGGTAGCCGGCTATCATCCAGGTCGGCCAGTTGTATTCGGTAGTCGTCGACGATTCCTCGCTGGAACTGGTATCGATCGGCTCTTCGCTAGATCCGGTTTCGATGGGTTCTTCCGACGTTGTGCTTTCCGATGCCGTTTCGGATGTTTCCTCGGAGCTGGAAAGCAGGGAAGACTCATCGGATGTTCCGCCTGCTTCTCCGCAGGAAGCAAGGCCCAAGGCCGCGATGGCCAATAGCAATGGAAGTCTATATTTGTTTTTCATGTTTGTTGTCTCGATTGGTTTTCCTAGGAGGGGAGAATTCGTTCTTATTGCCTAGGTTTCTTAGAAAGAATGAAAGCCCTTGGACTGGTGTCGCAAGGGCTTTCTCATTCAGGCTTTAGATTTGATGTCTGATGCCTTAGTCAACGAGCGTGGCGCTGACCGAGAGGATGGAACCGAAGAAGTTGATGTCGCCGGAGATGGTGCCCGTGGCGGCGT
>CAYMRJ010000007.1:0-32536 GCA_964392865.1 uncultured Staphylococcaceae bacterium | reverse complement strand
CTCGCTATAACGTCCTGATGAGGGACGATAGCCACTATCCCTATATCGCCCTAAGAAGGAGCGATGCGATGCTATCGATCGCCCGCCATAGCGACGACAAGCGCTATGTCTATTTCGGCCCCTTCCCGAGTTCATCGGGGGCCTATGCCACCATCCAGATCGCCAACAAGGTCTTTCCGACCAGGAAGTGCCGGACCCTCCCTAGCCGCCCTTGCCTCTATTACCACCTCGGCCAGTGCCTGGCCCCCTGCATCAAGCCGCTCGAGAAAGAAGAAGCGGCCAAGCTCTTCAATGACGTCAGAAAATTCCTTTCTGGGGATAGAGGCGAAGCCATCGCTTCGCTCAAAGAGAAGATGAAGAAGGCTTCCGAAGAGGAACGCTACGAAGACGCCCTCGAATGCAAGAAGATGATCGAGGCCTTGGAAAGCACTTCCGAAGCCCAAAGCGTCGAAGGGGGAACGGCGAAAAAAGACTTCGATGCCATCGGCTATTCCAAGCGCGAAGGCTATTTCGCCTTGGCGATAATGCTCTACCGGCAGGGGAGGCTATTGGGCAAGGAAACGCTCGTCTACGGATCCTTTTCTGATGACGATGCCGAAGAGGCGGCCGAGCGCCTCGCCGAGTATTACCTAAGGCACCAGCCGCCGAAGGAAATCGTCGTCAAGTTTCCGGGCCTGAAGGAAGAACTCGAAACGTTGCTCGAAGGCACAAAAGTGCATTATCCGAAGGAAGGGACCCTGCTGGCTGCCGTCGATCTGGCAGCTACCAACGCCAAGGAAGGGATCGATGCCCATTTCGCCAGCGCCCGCCTCGAAGACGATGCCCTCTCGTTGCTTGAAGATCTTGGGAACCTCTTAGGCATCAAAACCCCATATAGGATCGAACTTTTCGACAATTCCCATCTCCAAGGGCAGGAGGCCGTGGCGGCCGAGGTCTGCTACATCAATGCCGAGCCGGCCAAGAAGCATTACCGGAAGTTCCTTTTGGCCGAGAAAGACGCCGGGGACGATTACCATTCGATGGTCGAGGCGGTTTCCAGAAGATACAAAAGGCTCAAGGACGAAAATCAGGAACTGCCGGACCTATTGCTCCTAGACGGCGGGCTGGCCCAGGTCCATGCGGCCAAGGAAGGCCTCGCACTGGCAGAAGTAACCATTCCGGCCTACGGCCTCTTCAAGAACGAGAAGCACGAAACCTCCGGCCTCATCGATAAAACGGGAAAGACCTACCCGATCGATAAGTCCTCGCCCTTGTTCTTCCTATTGATGCGGATGCAGGACGAGGTCCATAGGTACGCCATAACTTTCCATCGGGAAAGAAGGGGCAAGGCCATGAAGCAGGATATCTTTTCCGGCATCAAGGGGCTGGGTCCGAAAAGGCAGGAAGCGTTGCGTCGGCATTATGCCGATATCGACGCCCTTTTGGCGGCCTCCAAGGAGGAACTGAGCCAATTCCTCCCGGAAGAAACAGCCGCGCTTCTATATGAAAAGCTCCACTAGATGCGTTAATATCAACCCGCCCGATTAACATTCGAAAACATAACCATGCCGTTTAAGAAAACATTCATCCTCATGCCGGCCCTTGCCGCGCTTTCGCTAAGCTCTTGCGGCCTATTCAGCGTCACTGGAGACGACTTCTCCTTCGATGAGAAAAGCGCCTCCTTGGTTCTAGGCGAAACCTACGAAATCACCGCCCCAAGCGGGACTTCCTTCACGATCGAAGGCGATGCCATCAAGCAATATTCGACCGAATCGGTCTCGGGCGGCACCCTCTTCACGTATCTCGGGATCGCCGAAGGGACGGCGACCCTTTCGACCGGGGAAGAATCCATGACTTTCACGGTCAGCGAAAACGAGAACCCCGACTTCTATATCGAACTTCCGGATGGCCTCCAGGTCGCTACGACCGACGATATAAGCGTCGTCGGGATCGCCGAAGACGCCGAGATCGAGTGGCGCGTCCTTTCTGGCGATAACATCATTTCGCTCGAAGGGAGGACGGCCGAGGGCCTCGATTCCGGGGAAGCGACGGTCGTCGGCTATAGCGAGGGTCTTCTTAGCAACGCCGATACCATCGACATCAAGGCCTATAGCAAAACGCCCGAAACCCTCGAGCTTTTGCACGAAGGCTATATCTACGTAGGGGAGAGCTCGACCCTCGAAGTCGAAATGCATCCATACGGAGATCATTACAGCCCCGTCTATACGGTTAGCGAAGGTAGCGACTACTTGGTAGTCGATGAATCAACCGGCGTCATGACCGGCCTAGCCGTCGGCGAAGCCGAGGTGACGGTCACCGTCGGGACTTTGAGCGATTCCCTGACCATCAGCATCGAAGACGGGACCGATCCTTACGAAAACGTCGATTGGAGCGACTTCCATAACCAGAACACCTACACGAGGGCGACGAGCTACCGCGATGCGCAGCTAAGAAGCGCCCACGGTTTGATGAGCGGCACCATCACGACGAGCGAGATGTACGAGACCTCCAGTGGTCCGACCGTCGCCAATAACCGTCCGACCGATTCCTCGACCGGCCAATACATCAGGAACACCGCCGCCATCTACGGAAACAACAACCTGAGTTACACCGTTTTGGATAGTAGCGGGGAAGAAGCCTTCACCATCTATTACGGCGGCGGCTATTGCTCGCTCAACGAAGTGGCGGCTTATGTCTACGCCTGGGGCGAAACCCCGGCCAACTACGTCGATTCCAAGAGCCCGAGCGATGGCGATTTCGATCTCTGGGGCAAGTACCTCCGGGCCAACAATACCTACTACACCAACGACGTAGCGAAGTATCCGAAGGAACCCGAACTCCCGGAACCCGACGAAATCACCTATTACGAAATCGATATCGGCGGCTCCTCCTACAACACCGGGACGAGAATCAGCCGCGGCTCCTTCCGCTTGGTCTATAGCCGCTACCGCAACGGCAAGGAACTCACCGATCCGGAAGAGCGCTACGTCTTCTATACCTACAACCACTATTACGACTACCAGGAGTACCTCAACTACGAGTACGGCTGGGGCGAGCGCTTCGGCTACTATACCGGCAACTATTCCGTCACTCCCTACGTCGAAGTTACGCGGGCCGATATCCGCGATCTCTAGGTTTGTCCGTGCCTTCTTGCCTAACGCTAGGAAGGCCGACTAAAATATTTCCCGGTTATGGAAACGCGTCTGAAGATCCTTAGAAGCGCCCTCGACGAGGCCTCGGAAAAGGGCCTCGAGGCCGTGACGATGGACGCCATCGCCAAAAGGACGGGGATCAGGAAGCCGTCGCTTTACCATCACTTCCGCCATAGGGATTCCTTGCTCAAGGAAATGCTTGAGTACTATGCCCCCGGAAAGGACTTTTCCCTGGCCTTGGACTTCCGCCGCTCGACGGAGGAACTCCTCTGCGATCTCTTGCTCGCCTACGTCGAGCAATGCGCCAGGGGCCAAGGGAAGAAGATCTTCCGCGTCATCGAAGGCGGCCACCTCTATAACAAAGAAGCCGCCAAGGTCTACGAAGAACAGGAAATCAGGCGTTTGAAAGCCATTACCGCCTTCCTCAAGAAAATCGAAGAAAGGAAGGTCGTCCTCATCGAGCCCTTCGCCGAGGCGGCGCGCCTTTATAGCGATTACGCCCATACCCTGATCGTCAGGGCCTTGGCCGGGCATCCTGCTTCCACTGAAGAAGTCGAAGGCTTCGTTAGTCCCTTCTGCCTCGCCTTTTTGAAGAAGGGACGCGAAAGAAACTCCTAGGAGAAGAGGAGAGGGAAGACTATATTTAGCCTTGCTACGCCCGTAGCTCAGCCGGATAGAGCAACAGCCTTCTAAGCTGTGGGTCAGGCGTTCGAATCGCCTCGGGCGTGCCAATGAAAGAAGACCCGCTTCGGCGGGTTTTTCTTTCGCCTAGAGGAGATTCTTCCGATAATTGGGGCATGGAAGAATGGACCTTCTTGATTTACGCCCTCGTCGCGATCCTTTTGATGGCCTTATGGCTCTTTGACCATAAGCGGCCGTATCTATGGCTATTGCCCGGAGCCATATTGGCACTGATCCTGGCCGGGATCTCGGCCGATCTCGTGCCTTGGTGGGCCGAGCTCATCGTCTTCGTCTTGTTCGGTCTCCTCGGAATCTTCGTCGGGAGGCCCCTATACATCAAGGCCTTGGCCAAAAAGGAAGAGATCAGGAATGGAGAAGAGGAAGAAGATCGAAAAAGCGGCGACTAGCCTCGCCTATCACTCGGGGCGCCTCTTGGAACTTTTCCAATGGGACGACGCCCCGATCGATGAAACCCGTCTCCAAGAACGGATCAAAGACATCGAATCCGATGTCGAAGAACTGAAGAGGCTATCGAAGGAAAAGGATGAATAGGAACGATTCTTTCATCGCCCTTTATAACCGCCTCGACCAGGGCATCAGGGATAAGTACGGCCTCGAGAATGCTTCCTTCAGCGCCATCAATTACTACATCACGAAACTCCGCAAAAGCGGCGGCCGCAAGGCCTACGAAGCTTCGGAACAGCTAGATGCCTTAAGGGAATTAAGGAACTCCCTGGTCCACATGGTGAGGATCAAGGACGAAGAACCCTTCGAGGTTTCGGAAGCGGCTCTCACTGCCCTCCAAAATGTCTACGACTATCTAAGCGATCCGCCCTTGCTTATCGAAAAGGCCATTTCCGCCAAGAAGCTCTTGGTCTGCGATTACGAGACGAAAGTCCTCAGCCTATCGAAGGAAATGGTGAAAAGAGGCATCGGCCACATCCCTCTCATGGACCATGATAGGTGTGCCGGAATCTATAGCGAATCCTGCCTATTCCATTTCCTCACTGACCATCCGGAAGCCCCGCTCGGCGAACTGAAGATCTTAGACCTCGGCGATTACCTTTTCGATGACGCCAAGAGGAACGAGCGCTACCTATTCGTCGCCAAGGACTATCTCTTGGAAGATGCGGTCCACGAAGCCTTGGTCAGCAAAAGCGAAACGGGCAAGAGGATGGGCCTTTTCCTCATTACCGAGACCGGAAAAAGGGAAGAACCTTTGCTGGCCGCCGTAAGCGCCGGAGGATTGGTTTAGTGGACCAAAGGCGCGAGAAGAGCCGCCAGGCCATCAGGATGGCCCTTTGCGACCTCACCGAAGAAAAAGGCTTTGCCAACGTCGCCGTTTCCGAAGTGGCCAAAAGGGCCGGGGTCGGCCGCTCGACCTTCTACCAGCATTACCGCTCCATCGATGCCGTCCTTTACGAGATCGAAGATCTCTTGATCGCCCGCCTCGTCGAACTCGCGAGCCGGCCGAGCGAGGATTTCGAAGACTACATCGTCGAAATCGCCAAAGGGATCGTCCCTTGGGCCGTCCCCATCAGGACGGTCCTTTCATCCTCCTACGACCACTTCCAATTGAAGCTCGAGAATACCTTGGTCCCCTTCATCGATACCTCGGATTACCCGATGAAAGGAGACTACTCCATGGAGGAAAGGCGCCTCATCGTGACCTTCTTGCTGGACGGTTCCATCGGGACGGTCGCCGCATTTCTAAGGACCCACAAAGAGCCCCGGGAAGAAGAGATCGAAAAACTGGTCCGTAGCTTCTTCTCTTTCTTCACCGCCGGCGCCTTCGCGGGCAAAGCCCTTAAATGAAGACCCAGTAGGGTCTAATATTACAGAATGGACAACCTCCAGACCCTTTTCGAGAAAGGAGAGTTCGAACTCATCCTCGATCTGACCTCTATGAGCCAAGAGCCAGAAGACCTCCTTTACCGCGCCTCGGCCTACCTGGCCCTCAATAAAGGCGAAGAAGCCCTCGCCGTGTTGACGCAGAACCGGGACGCCCTCTTCGCTTTTAGGCCTTTGGCCGTCATGCGGGCCACGATCGAAGCAAGGCTCGCCCTAGGCGATCCCATCGAAGCCTATAGGGATTTGAACGACTTCAAGAACCGCCCCTACGTCTCGCAGGAATGCGAGGAATACATGAAGGCGGCCGAAGAGAAGATCGCCTTGGCGGCCTCGACCGCCATCAAGAAGCCGGAAGGGACCAAGGCCGAAGACCTTTCGAAGAAGCCCCTGAACAAAGAAAAGCCGGAAGAGATGCTCGCCATCCTCGGAACATTGAGCGATCCGACCAAATTAGGGGAGAGGATCGACGAACTCATTCCGCTTTTGTCGGATGAGAAGATCCCGGCCGACGTCAGGAGCTTCGCCTTGTTCTTGTTGGTCAATGCCAAGTACAACAAGCCCGTCGATTTCAAAAGGCGGGGGAAGATCTTCCGCGTCGTCCCGAAGGACCTGCCCGTCCCTTACATCGGGGGCGATTTCCCCTTTTTGGTCAAGGCCTTCGAGAAAGATTCCGATAGCCCCGACGCCGCCAAGGTGGCCCAGAGCTATCTGGCCACCTACATCCTCGTCATGTATCCCGAAGACCCCTTCGCCCCGGAGGACGTAAGGCTTTACGAGTTGGCGTTCCTTAGAATGGCCTACGAGGCCTTGAGAATGGATTACGACCTCGCTCCCTTGGCCGAGGCCTACAAGGTGGACAAGGATAAATTAGACGAAACGGTCCGTGCCGTCGAAAACCTTCTTCTTAGCGAAGGAAGGCGCCCTTTCTAACCGTTTGCCCTTATCTTTAGATAAGAGTATATTTCTAGCGAAAATAGGTAAGACATGAACATCATCAAGAACGAAACCGCCGCCGGCAAGGCGACCGTCACGGTCGCTCCCGCGGCCGAGGAATGGAAGGCCGCCCAGGAAAAGGCCTTCAGGAAACTATCCGCCAAAGTGAGCGTCCCGGGCTTCCGTCCGGGCAAGGCTCCGGAAAAGCTGCTCCGGGAACGCGTTTCCCAAGGGGCCATCTTCGAAGAAGCGGCCGAGGCCATGCTCAATCCGACCTTCATCGAACTATTGAACGAAACGAAGATCGAACCCTTCACCCAGCCGATGGTCCGCATCACCAAGATCAGCGACACGGAACTGGAACTCGTCTACGAAATCATCCTCGTTCCGACCGTCGAACTCGGGAAGTACAAGGGCCTCAAGATCAAGAAGGACAAGACCGATGTGAGCGAGAAGGAAGTCGACGAGGCCGTCAAGAAGGCCTTCGAAGGCGACGCCGTCATGGTCAACGTCGATCGCGAAGCCAAAAGCGGCGATACCCTCATCCTCGACTTCAAGGGTCTTCTTCCAAAGGAAGACGGAACCGAAGAAGCCTTCGATGGCGGAACCGCCGAGAACTATAGCCTGACCCTAGGCTCCAACACCTTCGTCCCGGGCTTCGAAGATGCCCTCATCGGCGTGAAGGCCGGAGAACACCGTAGGATCGCCGTGAAGTTCCCCGAGAACTACGTCGAAAATCTCGCCGGGAAGGACGCCTATTTCGAATGCGACGTCCACGAAGTGAAGGAACGCCAGATCCCCGAAGCCACCGACGAAGCCGCCAAGGCCCTCGGCCTCAAGGACGTCGAAACCCTCGAGCAGCTAAAGGCCTACGAAAAGGACCTATTGGCCCGCCAGAAGGAAAACACCGCCGAGAACAAGCTGGTCGACGATATCATCACGGCCATCGTCAAGGACTGCAAGTTCACGGTCGCCGAAGAGATCTACGACAACGAAGCCAAAGCCCGTCTTGACCGCTTCAAGAAGACCATCGAGAACAACGGCTTCACCTACGAGCAGTATCTCCAGCTCACGGGCAGCAAGGAAGAAGAACTCCTGAAGACCTACAAGGAAGAAGGGATCAGGAACATCCAGAACATGCTGGTCCTGGCCGAAATCGCCAAGGCCGAAAACATCGCCGCTACCGATGAGGAAGTCGAAGCCGAATACAAGCGCATCGGCGAGTCCCAAGGCGTTACTGCCGAAGAGGCCAAGAAGCACCTCAAGGAGCGCCACGGCGAAGTCGTCAATAGCGCCCGCAGCCGCAAGCTCATCGATTACCTGAAGGCCGAAAACGCCGCCTAAGGCAAACTAGAACAAAGGAACTAGATGGAGAAAGAAGAGAAGGAACTCAAACTCCCGCTCCTTGTGACGCGCGGGCTCGTCGTCTTTCCGGAAATGGTCGAATCGATCGAGGCCGCCAGGCCCTTTTCGATGGCGGCCATCGAAGCGGCGAGGCGCGACACCAACAACCTCATCTTCGTCGTCCGCCAGAAGGACGAAAGCAAGGACGATGTGACGCCCGATGATTTCTGCGCCGTCGGCTGCCTCTCGAGGATCGTCGGATTCGATCCATTGGAGAAGAGCTACCGCGTCCGCATCATCGGGAGCAAGCGCATCAGGATAAAAGAGGCCGTCCTCGATAACGGCTTCTATCTCGCAACCGGCGAGATCCTGAAGGACGCCGAAAGCGATAAGAGCAAGCAAGTCGCTTTGATGCGCGATATCGCCGCGGCTTTGGAAAGGACCCCGACCATCGGGCGCGATATTCCCAGAGACGTCCTTGGACGTCTGGGCCGGGAGCCCGAAGGGACCGAGATGTCCTATAGCCTCGCCGCCTACCTTCCTTTCAACAACAACGAGAAGCAGGAAATCCTCGAAGGCGAATCTTCCGAAAAGCGCCTCGAACTCATTCTGAAGGGCCTTGAAGGCCTTAAGGCCAGCGCCGAAATCGATCAGCAGCTGGCCAATACGGTTCGGGAGAGGGCCGAGAAGAACCAGAAGGAGTACTACCTCCGCGAGAAGATGAAGGCCATCAAGGACGAGCTCGGGGAAAAAGACGATGACGCCCATAGCGAAGAGGGCATCAAGAAGCGCTTAGAGAGCAATCCCTATCCCGAAAACGTCAAGAACAAGGTCAAGGCGGAACTTCGCCGCTATGAGATGATGCCGGAATCCTCTTTGGAAGCCAGCCTCATCATGAACTACATCGACGTCATCATGGATACCCCTTGGTACCAGAAGACGGAAGATATCGATGACCTGGACAATGTCAAAAAAATCCTCGACGAAGACCACTATGGCTTGGAAAAGGTCAAGTCGAGGATCATCGAATACATCGCCGTCAAGAAGCAGACGGGGAACCTCAAGGCCCCCATCCTTTGCTTCTACGGGCCCCCTGGCTGCGGGAAGACCTCGCTAGCGAGATCAATCGCCCGCGCTTTGGGGCGGAAGTTCATCAAATCCTCCTTGGGCGGCGTGAACGACGAAGCCGAAATCAGAGGCCATAGGAGGACCTACGTCGGCTCGATGCCCGGGCGCATCATCCAGGGCATGGGGAAGGCCGGGACCATCAATCCCGTCTTCCTGCTAGACGAAATCGATAAGGTCGGGACCGGCTCCTACAAGGGCGATCCGGCTTCGGCTTTGCTCGAGGTCCTCGACCCCGAGCAGAATACGGCCTTCAACGACAATTACCTCGAAGAGCCATATGATCTGAGCAACGTCTTGTTCATCGCCACGGCCAACTACCTCGAAAACGTCCCGGCGCCCCTTAGGGACCGCCTGGAACTGATCGAAGTCCCCAGTTACACGGAGATCGAGAAAAAGAAGATCGCCGAAGGCTTCTTGGTCAAGAAGCAAAGCGAGGCCAACGGCCTCAAGGAAGGCGATATCGTCTTCGAAGAATCGGCCTTCACCGAGATCATCGAGTTCTATACCCGCGAAGCCGGGGTCCGCGAACTCGAGCGCCTCTTGGCCAGCGTCTGCCGCAAGGTCGTCGTCGAACTCTTGAAGGATCCGAAGATCAAGCGGCCCTACGTCGTCGATGCCGAGAAGGTCAAGAAGCTCCTCGGAGTCGAGATCTACGAATCGACGAAGAAGGAAAAGGAAAAGCAAGTCGGGGTCGTCACCGGCCTCGCCTATACCGAATTCGGCGGGGACATCCTCCCGATCGAAGTGACCCATTTCGCCGGGAAGGGCGGCCTCGTCCTCACCGGCAAGCTCGGCGATGTCATGAAGGAATCGGCGACCATTGCCCTAAGCTACGTGCGCGCCAATGCGGAGCGCTACGGCATCGATCCGAAGATCTTCGCCGATAACGACATCCACATCCACGTGCCGGAAGGCGCCGTCCCGAAGGACGGGCCGAGCGCCGGCATCGCCATGGCCACGGCCATCATCTCTTGCCTTACGGGCGAGAAGGTCGATAACAACGTCGCCATGACCGGCGAAGTCACGCTCCGCGGCAACGCCCTTCCGATCGGCGGACTCCGCGAGAAATCCCTGGCGGCCCTCCGTAGCGGGATCAAGACCATCATCGTCCCCAACGAAAACAAGAAGGACGTGAGCGAACTCCCGAAGGAAGTCTTGGAAAACCTCAAGATCATCCATATGGGAAAGGTCGATGACGCCCTGAAGATCGCCATCCCGACCCTAGAGATCGGGGAATAGCCTTTATAGGGAAGCGCCGTCTCCTTTCAGGAGGCGGCCTTTTTCTATAAAATCGGGGCGATGGATTTCCGCCGCACCGTCTTCGTGAAAAGCTGCCCGAGCGTCAAGGACGCCCCGGGCGAATGGAAAAAGGAAGTCCTTTTGCTTGGGCGTAGCAACGTCGGTAAATCCTCTTTGCTCAACGCCCTTACCGGCCAGCAATCGCTGGCTTTCAGCAGCAAGAAGGCCGGGAAGACCCTCTTTTTGAACTATTATCTGGTCGACGGAACATTCTATTTGGTTGATAGCCCGGGGTATGGCTACACCGAATACGGCACCAAAAGGGACGAAGATTTCGGGACGATGATGGAAGGCTACTTTTCGAGCAAGCGGAAAGGGATGGCCTTGCTACTTGTCGACGGGCGTCGGGGCCTTAGGGACGAGGAGTACGAACTGATCGATCTCTGCAAGGAAGAAGGAATGGTCCACGCCATCGTCTTCACGAAGGCCGATACCCTAAAGCAAAGCGACTTCGCAAGGCTACGGAAACAAACGGACGAATTAAGCGGAACCGATGTACTTTATTCTTACAAGGACAAGCGGAGCGTCCCCGAGATCCGCGGCTATATAACCAGGAGGCTAGGCGATGTTAGATAAGGACTTGGAAAGCCTGATCATCGAAGAAGAGGAAAGGCAGAACGATGGGATCGAACTGATCGCGAGCGAAAACTATCCCTCAATCGATGTGATGGAGGCCCAGGGAAGCATCCTCACGGCCAAATACGCCGAAGGATATCCGGGCAACCGCTATTACGGCGGCTGCGAGATCGTCGACAAGGTCGAAAGCTTGGCCATCGAAAGGGCCAAGACTTTGTTCGGAGCCGAATATGTCAACGTCCAACCCCATAGCGGTTCCCAAGCCAACTTCGCCGCCTACCGCGCCCTCCTACCTAACGGCGGAAAGATCATCTCGCTCGAACTAAATGACGGAGGACACCTGACGCACGGCTCGCCGGTTTCTTTCTCAAGCCACCTCTATGAGTTCTGCCATTATCCGCTCAACGACGAAGGGCGCCTCGATTATCGGATTATCGAGGATTGCCTATACCGGGAAGAACCCGATCTCTTGGTCGCCGGCTATTCGTCATATCCCTATGCCATCAGCTTCAAGAAGATCCGCGAGGCAGTGGATAGATATAAGGAGAAGACCGGCAAGGAACTCCTCATGATGGTCGATATGGCCCATATCGCCGGGCTGGTCGCCGCCGGAGCCTGCGAATCGCCGGTTCCTTATGCCGATGTAGTCACCTCGACGACCCATAAGACACTTAGGGGTCCGAGAGGCGGCCTCATCCTTTCTAGAAGAAAGGACTTGGCCAAGGCTTTGGATTCGGCCGTCTTCCCGTACGCCCAAGGCGGACCTTTGGAACATGTGATCGGGGCCAAGGCCATTTGCTTCAAGGAAGACGCCCAGGATTCCTTCAAGGAATATATCGGCCGCGTCTTGGAAAATACGGCCGGCGCCGCCAACCGCCTGACGGAACTAGGCATCGAGAACTCCGGTTCCGAGAACCATCTCTTCCTCATCAATGTATATAAGATCTACGGCGTCGACGGCCGCACCGCCGCCAAGATGCTCGGGGAGATCGGCATCACGGTGAATAAGAACATGCTCCACGGCGATACCCTTCCGCCTGCCAAATGCTCGGGCATCCGCTTGGGCTTCGCCGCCGCCACTAGCCGCGGCTGCACCTTGGAACAGGCCAGGGAGATTGCTTCCATCATCGACAGGTGCCTAAAGGGCGAGGATAAGAAGAAGCTCAGGGAAGAGACCCTCGCCATTGCCCGCTCCTGGAAGAAAATAAAGGAACTCCGCTACCTTAAATAAGGGGGGCTTGCTTGCCAAGGGGTCGCCTTTTGGTACAATAGCCCGTTATGCCAAGCGAATTCGTCACAAAGGCCATCGATAACGGGAATTGCCTGACCAATCTCTCGAACTCAGTCCTCAAGGGAATGGGGGCCGATCCCATCCACGAAGACATCCCGATCGTGACAGAAGCGATCAAGGGGCATAAGAAGGTCTGCGCCGTCCTCTTGGACGGAATGGGGACCGCGCTACTGCGCAAGTGCGCAGCCGGGCGCCGCGCTTACAAGAAAAACAAATTAACAGAAATCCAGTCCGTCAACCCGGCGACCACCGTCGCCGCTACGACGGCTTTTTTGACGGGCCGCTATCCGATGGAAACAGGATGGCTAGGCTGGAGCGTCCTCCTACCGGAATACGGAGGCGCCATCGATGTTTTTCCCAATGTCTACACCGCGACCCAGAAGCCCTTGCCGCGCGAAAACGCCATGCAGAACGCCTGCTCGATAAGGAATCTCGAATCGCTCTTGGGCGAAGCCGGGATCAGGGCCCGCATCGCCTATGAGGAACCGATCGGCCAAAACACCTATTCGGGCCTCAAGGACATGCCGAAAGTCTGCAAGAAATTCTTCGATGCTGGCGATGGGTTCCTTTATCTCTACCATCCGAAGATCGATTCGCTGGCCCACCACCACGGCGTCGATTCCCGCAAGGTCAAAAAAGAGATTGCCAAGAGCCTCCTCACGGTGAAGAAGATGGCCAAGCAGAATCCCGACGTCCTCTTCCTCGTTTTCGCCGACCACGGCCTCATCGACGTCACCTACCGCGATATCGCCGCCTTCAAGGACCTCCACGAACTCCTCGGAGGCCCCCTATGCCTTGAAGGAAGGACAAGAGCCATCTACGTCAAGGAAGGCTGCAAGGACAGGTTCGCCGAACTCTTCAGCCAATACTTCGGCGAAGACTTCGAGCTCGTCGATAGCGTCGAACTCCTGGAGTCCGGCTATTTCGGAAAAGGCACAGAATCACTAAGGACCCGCGGCTTCCTCGGCGATTTCGTCGCCATCGCCAAAGGCGATTGCTTCTTGGCCGACTCTACGGCCGCCGAAGAAGGCATCGTCCCGCTAAAAGGCCATCACGCCGGCATTTTGCCGGACGAAAAGAACATCGCCGTTTTGGCCTATAACCTCCGGCTTTCCTAAAAGGAAAAGAAAGGCCATAATTAGGCGGCCTAAGAAGGAAGAGGGAGAGGATCCCCGGATGCCATAGGAAGCCCCGCGGAGTGGAAAGGGGCGCATCCGGCCCCCGAGTCGCTTCCGGAGGCAAAGAAACACAAACAATCAGTGCCCCTAAGAGGGGAATCCGGGTGGTACCGCGCCGCCAGCGCCCCGGAAGCGGCTCTCTTGGAGGCTATTTCTATGCTCGATAAGCGCTACGACCACAAAGCGGTCGAAGAAGGCAAATACCAGACCTGGAAGGATAAGGGCTATTTCAAGGCGGGCGATAAGTCCAAACCGGCCTTCAGCCTCGTCATCCCGCCTCCGAACGTCACCGGGAAGCTCCATCTCGGGCACGTCATGGACACGATCCCCGACGACATCATCGTCCGCTACAAGAAGATGAAGGGGTTCGATGTCCTTTGGGTCCCGGGCTGCGACCACGCCGGCATCGCCACGCAGGCCAAGGTCGAAGAAAAGCTCCGGGCCGAAGGCGTCAGCCGCTACGACCTCGGGCGCGAAGCCTTCTTGGAGAAGGCCTACGCCTGGAAGGACGAATATGCCGGCATCATCCACCAGCAATGGGCCAAGCTCGGCCTTTCGGTCGACTATTCACGCGAAAGATTCACTCTCGATGAGGGTCTCAAGAAAGCCGTCGCCCGCGTTTTCAAAACCCTTTATGACCAAGGCTTGATCTATCGGGGCGAAAGGATCATCAACTGGGATCCGGAACTCCGCACGGCCCTTAGCAACATCGAAGTCGAGCACGAGGAAAAGGAAGGCAGCTTCTACTATTTCCTCTACGATGTGGTCGGCACCGATAGGCAGATAGTCGTCGCCACGACCCGTCCGGAGACGATGTTCGGCGATACGGCCGTCTTCGTGAATCCGAAGGACGAGCGCTACAAGGACCTGGTCGGGAAGAAGGTCATCAATCCGGCCAACGGGGAAGAGCTGCCTCTCATGGCCGACTCCTACGTCGACATTTCCTTCGGGACCGGGGCCATGAAGTGCACCCCGGCCCACGATCCCAATGACTTCGCCCTGGCGAAGAAATACGGATTCCCCCTCCTGAAGGCGCTGGACGAAGAAGCGAAGATCACCGATCTCGGCGGCAAGTACGCCGGGATGGACCGCTTCGAATGCCGCGACGCTCTCGTCGAAGATATCAAGAATTCCGGGCATCTCCTCAAAATCGAGAAGATCATGCATAGCGTGCCCCTCAGCGAGCGCTCCGGCTCCTTGGTCGAGCCGATGGTTTCCAAGCAATGGTTCGTGAAGATGAAGCCTTTTGCCGAGGCCGTCCTCGAGATGCAAAGGTCCGGAAACGGCGTCTCTTTCTTCCCGGAAAGGTTCGAAAAAGTCCTGACCCAGTGGATGGAAAACGTCGAAGACTGGTGCGTGAGCCGGCAGCTATGGTGGGGGCACCGCATCCCGGCCTACTACAGCAAAGAGACCGAAGAAGTCCTCGTAAGCGAAACCGATCCGGGAGAAGGCTATGTCCAGGACGAAGACGTCCTCGACACCTGGTTCTCGAGCGCCCTATGGCCTTTCGCCACCTTGGGCTGGCCCGAGAAGACGCCGGATTTCGATAGGTATTACCCGACCTCCGTCTTGGTGACCGGCTACGACATCATTTTCTTCTGGGTCTCGCGAATGGTCTTCCAAGGGATCCACTTCACCGAGAAGGTCCCCTTCAGGGAATGCGTCATCCACGGCCTCATCCGCGATGAGCAGGGAAGGAAGATGTCAAAAAGCCTCGGAAACGGCATCGACCCGATCGAGGTCATCGAAAACTACGGGGCCGACGCCCTCAGGTATTTCATTTCCACCAATTCGACTCCGGGGCAGGACATGCGCTATAGCGAAGAGAAGGTCCGCAGCAGCGCCAATTATCTCAACAAGATCTGGAACGCCGCCCGCTATACCGAAATCACCCTCGGGGAAGACTATGTCCCCGGCGAAATAGATTCAGAGAATCTAAGCCTCGTCGATAAGGCGATCCTATATCGCTTGGACCAGACGATTGCCGAAGTCGATAGATTGTTGGACCGCTACGAATTCGGGGCGGCTTCCACGAAGCTATACGACTTCGTCTACGACGATTTCTGCTCGTCCTATCTCGAGGCCACGAAGGTCTTGCTCCCCATCGGGCACGCCAGCAAGGAAGTCCTCTATAAGGTCGTGAAGAGCGTCGTTTTATTGATCTATCCCTTCGCTCCCTTCATCGCCGAAGAGATCTATCTCTCGCTCCCGGGCCATAAGGATTCGATCATGCTCGAGGAATTCCCGGGCAAGAGCGGCCTCGGAACCGAAGAAGATGGCCGCCTCTACGGCATCTACGAGAAGATGCTCAAGGATCTCAGGAACTACAAGGTTTCCTCGGGCTTTGCCCCGGGCGAGGCCGCTACCCTTTCGGTCTATCCGGACTTCCCCTTCGATGATGCCGAACTATTGCTAAGCCGCTTCCTTTTCGCCAAGGCCGAAAAGAAGGAAGGCGAGGCCCCGGCCAACGCCCTGCGTTACCCGGGCTACGCCGTTTCCCTCGAAAAAGACATCGATCCGGCCAAGGCCAAAGAAGAAGCCCTCAAGCAGAAGGAAAAGCTATTAAGCGAAATCAATAGAAGCAGCCGCCTCCTCGATAATCCGGGCTTCAGGGCCAAGGCCCCGCAGAAGCTGATCGAGGAAGAAGAGCGGAAACTATCCGACAACAAAGCCATGCTCGAAGAGGTCGAAAAGCGCCTCGCCGAACTAGGCCAATAAGATGCTCGGAGCCATGCTCGGGGACCTCGCCGGTTCCCGCTATGAATTCAGCAACAATCGTAGAAAACCCGATAGCCTTTTCGCAAGGCAATGCCAATTCACCGACGATAGTTTATTGACCGTCGCCGTTTTCGAAGCCCTCAAGATGAGGGAAGAAGGCCGCCTGCTCCACAATCTCGAAAATACCGTCCTCGCTTTGACTCTCAAAAGCGTCTTCGAAAACCCCGATGCCGGCTGGGGGCTGCGCTTCCTTTCTTGGGCGCGCTTCGTCATGGCCGATAGCGGTCTATCCTCGGTCGACGAACTCCTCGATCTCGATAGGCCTCCGCTCGTCTACGAATCCAACAAGTCCTGCGGAAACGGCGCCGCTATGAAAATCTCGCCGGTCGCCTATTTCGCGAAGTCCCTTGAGGAATGCAAGGAACTGACCAAGCGGATCACTTCGGTTACCCATGACCATCCAGAGTCCTATAGGGCCGCCGAATGCCTGACGACCAGCATGTATCTTGCAACGCAAGATAAAAGCCGGGAAGAGATAAGGAAGAACATCCTTTCCTACTATCCCGAAGTAGCCGATATGACTTACGAAAGGCTCAATAAGGAATACCAATATACGGAGCTTGCCCAGGACACCGTTCCGCAGGCGATGGCCTGCTTCCTCGAATCGGAAAGCTTCCAGGATTCCTTGGAAATGGCCATTTCCATCGGAGGCGATGCCGATACGATCGGCGCCATAACGGGCGCCCTGGCCGAAGCTTATTACGGCTGGGCCGATAGGAATCCCCTCGGACTTTTCCGCGACTACTTCGGCGAAGAAAAAGATTTCGTCCTCGATATCTACTCAAAAATGGAAGCGGCGAACCCCGAAAAGTTCCGCCCCATCGAAGAAACCAAGCCATTTTGGCCCAGTGAAATCTGGCTAGGGAAGGGGCGGCCCAAAAAATTTCTTTGAAGGAAAAAGGGACCAACTCCGTCAAAACACCCCTACATTAGGGCGAAGGAGGACCGAGCATGGGAAAAAAGGAACTGAGCCCCGAAAGGCTAAGGGAGATTAGGCCGGGCGAGGCCATCACCCTTACGGCCATCATGGCGATATTGGCCATCGGGATCGTCGCCGTCGTCTGCTACAAGCTCTTCAAGACCGACGAAGGGACGGTGAAACTGCCGGGCAGCTTCACCTTCCAGTGGGAATAGCTTGAAGATCAAGGAGATCCCCAAAGACGAGCGGCCCCGGGAGAAAGCCGACGCATTGGGCATCGAAAGCCTAGAAGACGCCGAGGTTTTGGCCTTGCTTCTCTCCAGCGGCTCCGTCGGGGAGAGCGCCCTGGAACTCTCAAGGCGCCTCTTGGAAGAAAACGGCGGCCTCTATGGCCTGCGGAAGATCGCCTCCGACGGTAAGCTCTCCGAACGGGGAATCAAAGGCGCCAAGGCCTATCGCCTCGCTGCCGCCTTCGAAATGGGAAGGAGGATAAGCCTCCAAAAGGGCTACTTCCGGAAGTACTACGACCCGAAAGCCGTGGCGGAGCGCTACCTGGGAAGCGGAGAAGACGAAGAACTATTCGCCATTTTCCTCGATCGGCAGAAACGGATCATCGCCCAAAGGAAGATCGGCAAAGGACCCTTCCTATGTTTCTCGCCGAAGCAGTTATTGAGCCTGGCCCTGAAGCTAGGAGCCTACGGCCTCATCATCGTCCATAGCCACCCCGGTGGCCTATCGCTCCCGAGTGCCGAGGATATCGCCTCGACCAGGGAAGCATATAAAGAGCTGAGGAAAGGAGGGGTGGCCCTCGCCGACCATCTGATCGTCGCGGACGGGGGCCACTATTCCTTCGTCGAAGAAGGGATCCCTCTGACCGAAAGCCCGCCATCCAAGAAAGACAACAAACCAGTTCGTTGGGAGATAATCAGTAGTTCCTCTTCTTAAGAAGAGAAGGACTGATATAGTGCGGGTAATCCAAATTGCCTCCACCCGCCGGGCGGATCCCTATGCCCATGGGTCCGCCCACTTTTTCGTGCATCGGGAAACCAGACAACAGAGCGCGATTCCGTCTTGTTGCATCGCCTATCCGTGTGTATACTTGCGCACGTTGAAGCCCTTCTTGGGCTACAACCGCCTCAAAGCGGCCCTAAGCGGAGCCATCCCGCCGCAAGAGCGAGTACTTAGCAAAAGGAGGACATAGCAAGCATGTACGCCATCGTCGAAACCGGCGGCAAGCAGGTCAAGGTCGCCGTCGGCGACAAGATCTACGTCGAAAAGCTCGACGCCGAAGCCGGCAAGGAACTAACCCTCGACCGGGTCGTCTATCTCGGCGGCGACAAGCCGAAGTTCGGGACCCCCTACGTCAAGGGCGCGACCGTCACGGCCAAAGTCGAGAAGCAGGGCCTGTCGAAGAAGATCATCGTCTACAAGTACAAGGCCAAGACCAACGAGCGCAAGAAGATCGGCCACCGCCAGCCCTACACTTGCCTGAGCATCACGGCCATCAACGGCTAAAGCCATGGTCCTGATCGAAGTAACCGGCAACAAAGGGGAATTCGAATCCCTCAAGATCACTGGGCACGCCGGCTACGAAGATTCGGGAAAAGACATCGTCTGCGCCGCCATAAGCGCCATCGCCCAGGGCGGGATCAACGCCCTCGAAGCGCCTAGCGGCTACAGAATCAGACTGGGGAAGGGGGATTATCTCCTCGAGGCCAAGAACAAGGCCACGCCCCACGACCAAATCGTCATCGAAACGATGATCGCCCAGATCGAAAGCGTCGCCGTCTCCTATCCGGAGTACGCGAGGCTGGAAAGGAAGTAAGCAATGTTCCTAAAGAGAATCGACCTTCAGCTCTTCGCTTCTAAGAAGGGCGTCAGTTCCACCAAGAACGGCCGCGACTCGGCCGGACGCCGCCTCGGCGCCAAGAAGTCGGACGGGCAGTTCGCCACGGCCGGAAGCATCATCTACCGCCAGCGCGGGACGAAGATCCATCCGGGCGCCGGGACCATGATGGGCGGGGACGACACCATCTTCGCCGTCATCGACGGCTACGTCCGCTACGAGCGGCTCGGCCGCCGCGGGAAGAAGGTTTCCGTTTACGCCGAAAGGCCCCAAGCCAACTAAGGAATTAGGCAAATCTATAGAAGAGGCTCCGGCCTCTTTTTTCATTTTCCAGGGACCAACTGGCCAAAAACGCCCTACCTTTGTATATGAAGAAGCACGTTTACCTCGGAGCCGAAGAAGGCTCCTGCGGCCTTAGCTGCCTAAGGATGGTCCTTAGCGACCATTCCAAGGACAAAGGCTACCTCTACCTAGATCCCGGAAAGGAAGGGAACCTGAGCCTCGAAGAACTCATCCGAATCGGGGAACGGGAAGGACTCCGTCTCAAAGGCTTTCTGGCCGAGAACAAAGAGGAGCTTAGAAAGGAGAAAGGACCGCTCCTTTTGGTTCTCGAGCAGGAAGGCATGACCCACATGGTCATCTATGACGGTCCCTTCATGGGCTACGCCCGGGTCAGGGATCCCGCTTACGGGAAGCGCCTGGTCCCTTTCAAGAAACTATTGGACGAGTGGACCGGCGAGGGACTCGAAATCACCGGCTACGAAGCTCAAGGCTACGCCGGTCCCTTGCCGGAAAAGAAGAACTCCTCATCGTATTTATTGCCGACCATCGCTTCGCTTTTGGGCCAAATGTTCCTCCTTGCCGGCTTCTATACCTTGGCAACCGAATCTAGCGACGTCCTCATCACCGGCGGCTGCCTCATCGGCTTTGCTTTACTCCAGGTCCTTTCGGAAGTTTTGACCGGAAGGGCGCTTAGGAAGTTCGACGAAGAATACCTCCCTATGATCGGCGTGACTCCCAACCTCAGGGAAGAGTACCGCTTCTATTGCCATTACAAAGCCGACTATTTCAGTAGGCCGATTGCGGTGGCCGCCAATTTCGTGACGGCCTGCTTCCTCGTCGTTTTCTACGCCCTCAATAGCGATATCTTCCTCCTTCCGATCATCGGGGTCGTGATGCTCTGCGCCATCGAGGCCTTCGGCATCGATCCCTACATCAAGGAAAGGACCAAAAGTCTTGAAAGGACCGAAAAATCCGCTTTCGCCGCACCGGAAGAAACAAGGAAGGAACTCCTCATGAAAGCGGCCGAGCAAGGCCACCAGATCGGACGGATCCTTTCCTATAAGCGGCTGCTCGGTATTTTCCTCTTGGCTCTCTTGGCCTTGGGCGCCACCGTCCTGGGCGGTTCCATGAGCCTCAGCTCGTTCCTATTCGCCGTCTTCGGCTTCTGGGCCATCAGGAAGACGCTCGGTGCCACATTCGAAGGAATGAACGGCTACGAGGAGGCCAAGGCCATGGAGGCCTCGTTCCTTAGGCGCTACGCACTTGCGCCGAGGCAAAACCAAGCGGGTGCGCTATAATTGAGGCGATGCACGTCCTATATGACGAAGATAGCGTCCCTTCAATCGCCGCTATCGCCTATCCCCGGCTTTGCGAACTGGTCGCCGAGGCTACGCAAACCGAGATCGACTACGAAGTAGACGTCTCCTTTTTGGATGAAGTTGGGATAAGGGCGATCAACCGCGATTACCGCGGGAAGGACTCCGTTACCGATGTCATTTCCTTCGCTTTCTTGGACGACAAGGATGAAACCCACCGGATCAACGAATTCGAAGGGGACATGATGCTGGGGACCATCCTCATCTGCGAGGAAAGGGCGAAGGCCCAAGCGGCCGAAATAGGCCAGTCCGCGGATAGGGAACTATGCTTTTTGTTCGTCCACGGCCTCCTACATTTGCTAGGATACGACCACATCGAAAAAGAAGACGAGGAAACCATGTTCGGCCTCCAAAGGCAAGTCATGGACCGCTACGAAGAAACCTATGGAAAGCTCTGAACTAGTCAAGAAGGCCATCGAGGCCAGGGAAAACAGCTACTCTCCCTATAGCCATTTTGCCGTCGGGGCCGCCGTTTTGACGAAAGACGGGAGGGTCTATAAAGGCACCAACATCGAAAACTCTTCCTATCCGGTTTCGATCTGCGCCGAACGCTCGGCCTTATATGCCGCCTATGGCGACGGCGTGAAGAAGGAAGAAATCGCCGCTTTGGCCGTCGCGGCCGATACCAAGGGCCCTTGCTCCCCCTGCGGGGCCTGCCGCCAAGTCATTTCGGAACTGCTTCCTCCCGATGCGGAGGTATATCTCGCCAACCTCAAAGGCGAAGTCATGCGATTCTCTCCGGAAGAGCTGCTTCCCATGGCCTTCGACGGGAGCGATCTATGAGAAGCGGCTTCGTCGCCGTCTTGGGGAAGCCCAACGCCGGCAAATCGACCTTCGTTAACGCCTTCATTTCCAAGCGCGTTTCCATCGTTTCGCCCAAGGCCCAAACGACGAGGGAAAACGTTTTGGGCATCTACCACGAAAAAGACCTCGAGATCGTCTTGGTCGATACCCCGGGGCTTTTCGATGGGAAAGAGGGCCTCTATAAGAAGATGAAGCGGGACGCTTTGTCGTCCCTTAGGGGCGCCGACTGCGCCCTATATCTCGTCGATGCGACAAGAAAAGACCTAGAAGAGGACGCCAAGACATTGGAAGGCCTGAAGATCTCGGTTCCTTTGATCATCGGCTTCAACAAGATCGACCTCGTCCAGGTTCCGGAAGGGATCGCCGCGAGGGCCTATTTCGAAGAGAGATTCCCGAAGGCCAGATTCATCGAGATGAGCGCCCTAAGGAATTACGGACTGAAGGAAATAAAGGACGCCTTGGCGGCTTATCTCCCGGAAGGCCCCAGCTACTACGAAGAGAACCGCTATAGCGATAGGGGCAAGGAATTCATGGCCAAGGAAGCCATCCGCGAGAAGATGCTCCGCTTCCTGAAGGAAGAAATTCCCCATACCTCGGCGGTCAAGGTCGATAAGTTCGCCGTCAAAGGCAACGACTACGAAATCGAGGCCACCATCTATCTCGACCGCGAATCGCATCTCCCGATCGTCATCGGGAAGAACGGGGAGATGATCAAGAAGATCTCGATGGCGGCCCGCCGGCAGCTCGAAGGCCTCTACAAAGGCCGCGTCTCCCTGTACCTCTCGGCCAAGGCAACGCCGGGCTGGCGCTCGTCCCCCAAGATGCTCCAACTGCTTGGCTATGGCCGAAACGACGAAAACTGAAGGATATCTCCTTCGCCTATCCCCTTATGGGGAAAAGGACGCCATGGCTTTGGTCTTAACTCCAGAGGGATATGTTTCTTTTTCCATCAAAGGAGCCCAGACCAGTTCGAAGAAAAAGAGCGCGCTTTTGACATTGTCCAAATCCGAATACCTCCTAAGGGTCTCGAAGGGCAATAAGCTGACTCTCCAGGAAGCGTCTTTGTTGGGCAAGCCGCCTTTTTCCGAAGACCTGGCCTATCTGGCTTTCATCAATCTGGCCTCCGAGGCCCTTAGCAAAAGCGAGGGCGCCCTCGACGGGAAAGAGACTTATTCATTGCTGGATAACCTCATGAAGGCGATAGATGCGGATTACCCGCCCTTATCGGCCTCGGCCTTCCTAATGTATAAGCTTGCCATCCTTCTGGGCGTCGCTCCCGATACCGCCAAATGTGTGGCCTGCGGAAAGAAAGAAGATATCGTCGCCTTTTCCTTAGATGAAGGCGGCTACCTCTGCCGGGACGACGCCGATCGCTTGGGCATACTCCATTCGGGGAAGGAGATGCTGAACGAGGTTCGCTATCTGGCCTTGGCCCCGTATTCCGATATCGGGCGAGTTAGCATAGGCGAACAGGACGCCCTCTTCCTTACCATGAAGATGGGCCAATTCATCAGGGACCGCGCGGGTATTTGGCTTAGATCCCTATCTCTGTTCGAGACGCTTTAGGCGTTAGGAAGTTCTATTATATCGGGTTGACAGGATATCCCGGTTCTTTATAATCGTGCGCGGTTTGCGCCTAATAGAATCCATTGCCAAACGCTAGTCAAAAAGGAGGTGCCCATATGGCCAATCGCTTTCCTTTCGAAGAGATCGTCTCCCATCTCCAGCAGACGGGCTACGTCTATCCCGGTTCCCAGATCTACGGGGGCCTTTCCAATACCTGGGACTACGGCCCGCTCGGCAGCGAGATCAAGAAGAACATCCGCAGCATGTGGTGGAAGCGCTTCGTCCAGGAATCGCCGACCAACGTCGGCATCGATGCCGCCATCTTAATGAACCCGAAGGTCTGGGAGGCCACCGGGCACGTGAGCGCCTTCAACGACCCGATGGTCGACTGCAAGTACTGCAAGAGCCGCTATAGGGCCGATGAACTCATCAAAAGCGCCGATCCCAAGGCCGATACCGAGAACATGGACTACGCGGCCATGGACGCCTTCATCAAGGAGCATGAAGTAACTTGCCCCAACTGCGGCAAAACCCAATTCACGCCCATCCGCAAGTTCAACATGATGTTCAAGACCCATATCGGGGTCACCGACGATTCCTCGTCCTTGGTCTATCTCCGCCCGGAGACGGCCCAAGGCGTCTTCACCAACTTCAAGAACGTCCAGAGGACGGCGCGGAAGAAATTGCCTTTCGGCATCTGCAACGCCGGCAAGAGCTTCAGGAACGAAATCACCCCGGGGAACTTCACCTTCAGGACAAGGGAATTCGAACAGCTCGAACTCGAATTCTTCTGCAAGCCCGGAACCGACCTCGAATGGTTCGCCTACTGGAAGGACTACGCCCTCAAATTCGTCCGTTCCCTAGGCGTAAAAGAAGAGAATCTCCGCTACCGCGACCACGAACCGGGCGAGCTGGCCTTCTATAGCCGCGCCACGACGGACGTCGAGTACGATTTCCCGGGACTCGGCTGGGGCGAGATCCTCGGCATCGCCGATCGGACCGACTACGACCTCAAGAGACACCAGGAATATTCGGGCGAAGACCTCACTTACTTCGATCCCGATACCAATACGCGCTATCTCCCTTACTGCATCGAGCCCTCGATGGGCCTCGACCGCCTCCTTTTGATGGTCTTGGTCGATTCCTACGAAGTCGAGCATAAGGAAGGGGAAGAAGACCGCACCGTCATGCATCTATTGCCGTCTCTTGCGCCTTATCAAGTCGCCGTCTTGCCCCTTAGCAAGAAGCTGAACGACAAGGCCATGGAGATCCTGAGGATCCTGAATAAACATGTCAGCTGCGTCTATGACGAAACGGCCAGCATCGGGAAGCGCTACAGGAGGCAAGACGAGATCGGGACCCCCTACTGCGTGACCGCCGACTTCCAGACTTTGGAAGACCAGACCGTCACCGTCAGGGAACGCGATTCCATGAGCCAGATCAGGCTCCCGATCGCCGACCTCCCCAACTACTTCCGCGTCAAGTGCTTCTACTGAGTAGAAGAAAATACCAATTAATCCACATTCGGGAGATCTATGGATAGGGAAAACCAGGAGCTGGTCGAATCCATCCTCAAGGCCACGGACATCGTGACCGTGGTTTCCTCGTACCTCCCGCTGACCAAGAAAGGACGCGAGTACCTCGCCGTCTGCCCCTTCCACGCCGATACGCGCCCGAGCCTCCACATATCTCCCGAAAAGCAGATCTTCAAATGCTTCGTCGACGGGGAAGGCGGTAACGCCATCCAGTTCGTCATGAAGTACGAAAAGATCCCCTTCTGGGATGCCGTAAGGAAAGTCGCGGCCATCTCCGGGATCTCGGATCCCCGGCTCGAGCAAAGGACGGCCAGGAAGAAAGATGCCGTAAGGGATCCCCTTTACGCCTGCATGGCCGATCTCGTGGCTTTTTACCGCTATAGCCTCTTGACCGAAGAGGGCAAGGCCGCCCTCGAATACCTCCGCTCCCGCGGTATCGACAAGGCCACGCAAGACCGCTTCCTCATCGGCTACGCCCCCAAAGACGGGCAGAAGACCATCCAGTACCTCTTGGCCAAAGGCCATACCCCCAAGACCATCGAAGGGATCGGCATCGCCGCCCTAAGCGAAAACATGCGGGACGCCAATGCGGGACGCGTCGTCTTCCCATTGGGCGACCTCGAAGGCAGGACCGTCGGCCTTTCGGCGAGGCGGCTCGGAGACGGCGAAGGCCCCAAATACGTCAATAGCCCCGAAACGGCCATATTCCAGAAGAATAGGATCCTCTATAACGCGCACCTTGCCAAAGACGAGGCCAGAAGGGCCGGCTACGTCTACGTGACCGAAGGCTTCATGGACGTCATCGCCCTATTTGCCGCCGGGGAGCCGGCCGTCGCCATCATGGGGACGGCGCTTACCCCGAGCCAAATCAGGGCCATCAAGGAATTCAAGGCCGAGATCAGGCTTTGCCTCGATGGCGACGCCCCGGGCCAGGAGGCCATGATGCGTAGCATCGCGCCCCTAAATAAGAGCGGCCTGCCCTTCCGCCTCGTAAGGCTCAATGACGAAAGGGACCCAGACGAAATCCTGAGACAAGACGGGAAAGATACTCTTCTAGAGAAACTCAAGAACCTCGAAGATCCCCTCCAGTTCCAGCTCTCCTACTACGTTGGGACGAAGAAGCCGGAAACGGAAGCCGATCGGAAGAAGGTCTTGGAACATTTCCTCCCGTATCTCGGTTCCCTGAAAGAAGGGATCGACTTGGAACAGGCCATCGCAAGGCTAAGCCAAGCGACGGGCTACGAGCGTTCGGCCATCTTGGCGCTCCTCCAGGAAAGAAAGCCGGAGGAGAGCTACGAGGCCGAAGGGATCCTCTACGAAAGCGGCCGCTCCCCGGGTTATTCCAAACCCCCGGAATCGCGGATCGCCCGGGCCGAAAGGGAAATCCTCTATTACATGCTCAATTACGGAGCGGCCGTCGACTTCTACGAAAAGAACGTCGATTACTTCGTCACTCCGATCTATGCCGAAATCGCCGCCTATATCGTGGACTTCGCCAGGGAACACGAAGGGATGATCGATCCCTCCTTGCTCCTGCTCGAAATGAGCGAGCAAGGGGAAGACGGCGAGATAACGAAAGCCGTCTCGGGCCTCGTGGCCGAAGGCAATCACCCGGCCTACGACGGGCGGATCCTCGAGGAGTGCCTTAGCGCCCTCAAAGAGGAACGCGCCGAAAAAGCCGCCGAAGAAAAAGCCATCAATAGTCTCCGCGGGAAGACCAATGCCGAAAAGGCCAAGGTCCTCGAGGAATTCGCTAGGAAAAGGAAAGAACTGCTCAAAAGCAAATACGCAAGCAAGGAAGAAGACCAGGAAGGAAGATAGACATGTCCGCCAAGAAGAAAGAAAACGATCTCGAGCTCGAACCCTTGATGGATCCGGCCGCCGACGAGACCGAAGCCATCAAAAGCCTCGATACCATCAAGAAGGAACTGCTTAAGCGCGCCAAGAATAACGATGGCTTATTGGACCAAGACGAGGTCATGGAGGCCACCAGCCGCCTCGACCTAAGCGAAGAGGAATTCGAAGCCCTCATTTCCTTTTTCCGCGACCAGGGCATCACGATGGAAGGGACGGGGGAAGAGGAAAACGAAGACGTCCCGGAAAACATCGATGAGTCCGAACTAGAAAAGGCCGACGAGGAACTCGAGGAAGAGGCCGGCGAAGAAGGGGCCATGGACGAAGGGGGAGAAGCCGAGATCGAAGATCTCTCCAAGATCCCGACGGGCGAGGTCAAGGTCAACGATTCCGTCAAGATGTACCTGAAGGAAATCGGGAAGCACGATCTCTTGACCGCCGCCCAGGAAACGGCTCTTGCCAAGCGCATCGTGAAGGGCGAAGAAAGCAAGCCGCTTTTGCAGAAAGCCATCGAAGAAGGCGACGAAAAGGCCCGCCGCATCTACCAATACGACGTCGATGACGGGAAGGCCGCCAAGGACGAACTCTGCACCGCCAACCTTCGTTTGGTCATTTCGATTGCCAAGCACTACGTCGGCCGCGGGATGAACTTCCTCGACCTCATCCAAGAAGGGAACATGGGCCTCATGAAGGCCGTCGACAAGTTCGACTACACCAAGGGCTTCAAGTTCTCGACCTACGCCACCTGGTGGATCCGCCAGGCCATCACGAGGGCTATCGCCGACCAGGCCAGGACCATCCGCATCCCCGTCCACATGGTCGAAACCATCAACAAGATGACGAGGGTCGAACGCTCCCTCGTCCAGGAACTAGGCCGCAATCCCACCCCGGAAGAAATCTCCGAAAGGATGCGCCAGACGATGGGAAACGAAAAGTCGCTGACCCCCGAAAACATCAGGAACATCCAGCGCATCGCCCTCGAACCCGTCTCTTTGGAGACGCCGATCGGCGAAGAAGACGATAGCCACCTCGGCGACTTCATCGAGGACAAGGAAACGCAGTCCCCGGCCGAGTTCGCCACCAAGTCCCTCCTTAGGGACGAGCTCTACCGCATCATGGGCGATCTGACCGAAAGGGAGCAGAAGGTCCTTAAGCTCCGCTACGGGCTCGAAGACAACCGCCCGAGAACCCTCGAAGAAGTCGGGCGCGAATTCGGCGTCACCCGCGAGCGCATCCGCCAGATCGAGGCCAAGGCCATCAGGAAACTCCGCCATCCGACCAGGAGCAAGCGCCTCGGCGACTACCACGACCTCGTCTACGGGGGCGATAGCAAGAAATAATGGAGCGGATTCCCCTTTTGGCATCTTTGTTGCCCGAAGGGGCCGCTTTCGCCGAAATCGGGAGCGACCACGCTTCCATCTCGGTGACGAAACTCCTCATAGACCCGGACTCCCGGGCCTTTTTAGGCGATAACAAGGAAGGGCCCTACCGCAATTCGCTAAGGGCCATCAAAGAAAACGGTTTGGAGGGAAGGGCGGTTGCCGCCAAAGCCGACGGCCTCGACGCCCTGCCCGATTGGGTCGATGCGATCCTCTTGGCCGGCATGGGCGGCCGCCTCATCGCCGAAATCCTCCTAAGAGGAAAGGACAAACTAGAGAACATCAAGACCTTGGTCTTAGAACCCCAATCCGATCTGCCTTATCTAATCGGCGTTTTGCCTCCTCTAGGCTATAGGCACGTCCGCTTCGAAATAGCCGAAGAAGGACGGCATAGCTACTTTTGCTACGTCCTCGAAAAGGGCGAAGAACGCCCATTAGGGCCCCTGGAAGCCCTCTACGGGCCGCTTTACGCCTCGGCCGGCAAACCATTCGTCCGGTTCGCGGAAAGGCGCTTGAAGGCCCTTGAATCGATTTTGGAAAGGGAAGGGCTCGACGAAGAGCGGCGAAAAGCCCTTATGCTAGAATTCAGGCAACTTACGGAGGCAAAAAGCCATGCAGACGAAGAAGCTTCTTAGGAAACTCGCGGCCTATTATCCCAAAAGGCTGGCCGAAGGCTATGACCATGTGGGCCTTCAGATCGGCGCGCTTCCGGAAGAAACCAATAGGATCATGCTCTGCCTCGACTTCGACCGCTTTTTGCTAGACGAAGCCTTGGCTTTCAGGCCCGACCTCATCATCAGCCACCATCCGTTTTTCTTCGGAAATCCGAGGAAAATCAGGGAAGCCGATCCCGAAAAGGACGCACTCTCGAAGCGCCTCGAGGAAGAGGGCCTAACCGTCTATAGCTTCCATACGAACTTCGATAGCGGCACCCCCGGCATGAACGACGAATTGGCGGGGCGCCTCGGCCTCTCGGATATCCGTCCCCTAGTAGGGGAACGGTCTGCAAGAGGCGGCGAATTGCCGAGGGAAATGGATATCCATGAGTTCGCTGAATATGCGAAGGAGAGATTGGGGGCGCCCTATGGGCGCTTGGTCGCCGAAGGCAAGGAAAGCGTCAGAAGCGTTGCCATAATCGGCGGGGCCGGCTCCTTCGCCTGGCGGATCGCCAAGGAAGAAGGGTACGACATCTACGTTTCGGGCGATTGCCCCCACCATGCCTTCAGGGAGATGAAGATCGCCGGCTACAATTACCTCGATTTGCCCCACGAAATCGAAAAAGCCTTTGTTTCGAGGATGGAGAAGACCTTGAAAAGCATCGATCCCGCCTTGGAAATCAGAGGCTTCGAACACGAGGTTCCGCCAGAACTTATCTAAAGGGATTCCAAATAGGCCTTGGCCCCTTCGATGGCAATATCGTCGGAGCTTGTGCCCGAAAGAAGGGCGACGGGCCCTTTTTCTTTTAGTTCATCGCCGTATTTGGCGAGTTCATAAGCATTTAAAACCCTAAGGACCAGCATTTCCGGGTGCTTTCTCTTGATGGCCTCATAGAGGGAAATGGTATTCCGGCTGGTGGAAGAGCCGAGGACGACGGCCGACTTGGTATCGCTGGGAAGGCGCCAAGCAAGGCTTTGCCTTGCCATCGTCGCCGAGCAAGGCGTGGCCCTATCTATGAAGCAAGGGAAGGCCTCGGCCACTTCGGCCCGGGCCTTATTGAGCTCATCCAAGGAGACCGTAGTTTGGCATCTGAAGATGGGTGTTTGGTCTTTTACTGGTATTTCTTTAGTATTACCTTCCTCAAAGAGGAAGATACGTGGCGATATCGATAAGGCGGCTATGCATTCCTGATGGCCTTTCTCGCCGAGGAAGACGACGTCGTGATCCTTCGTTTCTTCCTTGAGGGCCTCGAGGTAATGCTTCACATAGGGGCATGTCAGGTCGACGTAGTCCACCCCGAGCCGCTTGGCGATCTCTTCGTATTCGTCGGGATGGCCGTGTGCCCCGAAAAGCAATAAGCCGTCTTTGGCCTTGGCAATCAATGCCTCGACGTCATCGCCATCGAGGAGGATAAGCCCCGATTCTTCGAGACTTTTCGCCACAAGTTCGTTATGGACGGGCGGAAAGAGCATGTAGCATTTACGGCCACTAAAGGCCCACTCTTTGGCTTTGGCAAGGGCGGCTTTGACCCCGCCGCAGAAGCCGATCGGTTCCATGACGTAGGTCCGCATGGGTCCATTTTAGCGCCTTCGTGTATAATGCGCCCGTGCAATCCTTCCGCGGCCTCGACATACCGGGGGACCTACTAAGCGTCCTCGAAGAAAACGGGTACACCAATCCTTCGCCCGTCCAGCTTTCGGTCATCCCTTCGGCCCTCAGGGGCGAATCCGTCTTGGCCCAAAGCCCGACGGGATCGGGGAAAACCCATGCTTTCCTGATTCCGATCCTCGCGAGGCTCGATAGAAACGTGGCGCATCTACAGGCCGTCATCATGGTCCCGACCAGGGAGCTGGCCCGGCAGGTCTACGAATTCTGCGTCCCGTTCCTGAAGGCCGATCCGACCCTCAGGATCCGCCTTTTCAGCGGGAACAACGACCGCCAGGCCGATGCCGAAGGATTGGCCAACAGCCAGCCCCACGTCGCCATCGGGACCCCGGGCCGCCTGCTCGATTTATTCGGCGACGCCTTACTCAATCCCAAATACGTCAAGACCGTTGTCTTGGATGAGGCCGATATGCTTTTGGACCTCGGCTTCTTCGATGGTGCCGCCGCTTTGGTCAATCTCTTCGATAGGCCGCAGATATTGGTCTTCAGCGCGACCCTTAGGGAAAACCTCAAGAGCGCCCTGGCCCGCTTCGCCCATGCCGATTTCCGCTACGAAGGCGGGGAGAGCAAGACGGCGGTCGAAGTGAGGCACCACCTGATCGACGTAAGGCATAGGGACCGCTATGCCGCGGCCGTCCAATTGCTCAGGCTCAAAAATCCCTATTTCGCAATCGTCTTCGTGAACAAGAAGGAAGATGCGGGCCCGATGATGGAGGCCCTAGGCAAGGAAAAGGTCGCCGCCATTTCCTTTACGGGCGACCTAAGCGACCGCGAAAGGCGGAAGACCATGCGCCTCATCAGGGAAAACCGCTATCAGGTCATCGTCGCCAGCGATCTTCTTAGCCGCGGCATCGACCTCCCGGACGTCGATACGGTCGTTTCATTGGGTTTGCCCAATGACCGCGACTTCTATTACCACCGGGCCGGGAGGACCGGGCGCTACGGCAAAGACGGGGATTCCTACGTTTTCTATGACACCGAGGAATCGAACAGAGCCCAAGCCTACATCGATGCCGGGATCCCCTTCGACTATCTGACCTTCAAAGGTGAGGCCCTCGTAAACGATCCCAAGGGCCTCGGGGTCAAAAAGAAAGCGAGGAAGCAGGATTGGGGAGATGACGAAAGGCGCGAGATCGCCATCGCCAAGGCCCACCACAAAGGAAAGACCGTCAAACCCGGCTATAAGAAGAAAGCCAAGGAAGCCGTCGAGAAGGTCAAGCGGAAGTACCGCCGCAAGGCCATCAAGCAGGCGGTGAGAAAGAACTTCTCGAAGAAGAAGGACAAGTAAGGAAAAGGCGCACCGGGCGGTGCGCCTTTCTTCGATTCTTCCTAGATTTCTTCGATGCCTTTGACGAGTTCGTCGTAGGCTTCGCTTTCCCTGATGGTCTTGATGACCTGGCCCTTCTTGAAGAGGACGAAGGTATTCTTGCCGCCGGCCACGCCGATATCGGCGTTCTTGGCTTCGCCCGGACCATTCACGACGCAGCCCATGACGGCGACGGTCACTTTCTTGGGGTGTTCTTCGAGGTAATGCTGGACTCTCTTGGCGAGGGGCAAGAGATCGACTTGGGTCCGCCCGCAGCTGGGGCAGCTGATGAGGGTCGGATAATCGGGGTAGAAGCCGATATCGTGGAGAAGCCGGGCCGCCGCCTTGATTTCCTCTTCGGGCTCTTCGCTTAGGGAAATGCGGATGGTATCGCCGATCCCGTCCAAAAGAAGCGGCGCCAAAGCAGCCGTCGAGCGGATGAGCCCGATGTCCTTCGGCCCGGCCTCGGTCAGGCCGAGATGGAGGGGATAGGGGAAGGTTTCGCTAGCAAGCCGATAGGCCTTGATCGTATCGGCGACGTTGTCGGCCTTGAGGGAGATGACGATATCGCGAAAGCCGCAGTCCTCGAGGATCTGGACATGCTTCTTGGCACTATAAACCAAGGCCTCGGCGATGGGCATTTCGGAGGCTTCCGGTTCCAAGGAACCGACGTTTACGCCGACGCGGATAAGGGCCTTATGGGCCAGGGCGCTTTCGGCCACGGCCTTGACCTTCTCGCGTCCGCCGATATTGCCGGGATTGATGCGGATGGCCTCGGCCCCTTGCTCGAGGCAAGTAAGGGCCAGCCGATAATCGAAATGGATGTCGCAGACCAAGGGGATATCGATGAGTTTCCGCACAGCGGAAATCGAAAGGGCATCCTCCATGTCGAGGACGGAAACGCGCATCAGATCGGCCCCGAGGGCGGCGCACCTATTGATCTGGGCGGCCACCTCTTTCGTCTTCGAGGTCTTGATGGTGCACATGCTTTGCAGGAGGACTCTGTCCTGCCCGCCGATTGAGATATTTCCGAGCTTCAGGGGTTTGCTATGGAGGCGATCCATGGCTAAAGGATAAACCCCTTTAGGGGCCTTGCAAAAATAAAAAACTGAAATCTGCACATGAGTGGTGAAGATTTCAGCGGCCATCGGCTCTTT
>CAYMRJ010000006.1:3182-32861 GCA_964392865.1 uncultured Staphylococcaceae bacterium | reverse complement strand
GCCATGCAGTTCATGCCGGAAGGCGATTACGACGAAATATTCGAAGCCATGAAGGGCGCTCTGAAGAGCGTCGCTTCGGGCTCCGTCACCTATGCCATCAAGGATACCGATATCGGCGGGATCCACATCACCAAGGGCCACTGCATGGCCATCAAGGAAGAAAAGGCCATCGTCGGCTGCTATGCCGAGAAGATGGAAGCCCTTTATGCCCTTTGCGGCGACTTGATGAAAGAAGATAGCTATCTCTTGACCGTCCTTTGCGGCGAAGACGTGACCGAGGAAGAAATGGAAGCGGCGAGGAATACTTTGACCGAGCGCTATCCCGATGCCGAAGTCGACGTCAAGAAAGGCGGCCAGCCCGTCTATAGCTTCCTCATCGGAGCCGAATAGCCTTGCCGAAGATCTCCAAGAGCCCGAAAGTCCAAGAAGGACTGGAGAAGATGGGCATCCTTAAGGCCAGCGATGCCCTCCGCGTCTATCCATACCGCTACGAAGACTTCACCTATACCCCCTATAAAGCTTTTCTCGAAGACAAGGAAAGGGTCGTTTTGCTCGGCCGCCTCGCAAGAGAACCCAAACTAAGCAGATACAACAGGAAATCGCTCGTTTCCTTTTCCTTCATCTGCGAAGACGGGCGCTTTTACGAAGTCAGGGCCTGGAACCAGCCCTATCTCGCCAAAAGCCTCAGGGCCTGGGGCAGCCGGCTCATCACTTTGGCCGGCATCTACGACGAGAGCCATCATAGCCTCACCCTCACACGTCTCTTCCAAGGGGAAATCGCCCCGAGCCTGGCTTTGAGGCCCCTTTATCGCCTCCCCAATGAGATTTCGCAGAAGACCTTCTATGGGATTCTCCGCAAGGGGATGGAAGACATGGGCGAAGAAGGAAAGGAAATAATCCCTTCTTCATTCAGGCGGAAGTACCGCCTGCTGCTTAGGCCCGAAGCCCTTTTGGGAATCCATTTCCCAAGGGACAAGAAAGACATCGAAAGCGCCAAAAGGACCCTCAAATACGAAGAGGCCCTCCTTTTCGAAATGGAAATGGCCATGATGGCCATGGGCCAAAGGAAGCAAAGCGGTAGGGAGAGGAAACTAGATAGGCTTGCCCTCAAGCAGCAAATAGCCAAGCTCCCATACGAACTTAGCGGCGACCAGAAGAAGGCCTTGGGCGAGATCGTGGCCGATCTCGATTCTGACCGTTCGATGTACCGCCTTCTTCAGGGCGATGTCGGAACCGGGAAGACCTTGGTCGCGGCCTTATCGATGTACGGGGAGATCACAAGGGGGCGACAGAGCGCCCTTTTGGCCCCGACCGAAGCCTTGGCCAGGCAGCATTATTCGGTCATTACGGAACTTTTTCCCGATCTCAAAGGGAAAATCTGCCTTCTAATCGGCGGGACGCCCGGCCCGGAGAGAAGGGAAGTCCTCGAGGGTCTAAGAAGCGGCAGATATATGATCGCCATCGGGACCCACGCCTTGTTTTCGAAGGACGTCGCCTATAAGGAACTCGGCCTCGCCGTCATCGACGAACAGCATAAGTTTGGAGTAGAACAAAGACGGGCCTTGACCGAGAAAGGCCATAACGTCGACTTGCTATTAATGTCGGCGACGCCGATTCCGAGGACTTTGGCCCTCACCATCTACGGGGAACTAGACATCTCGACCCTCTACGAGTTCCCGGGAGGGAAACGCGATGTCAAAACGGTAATCGCCAGCCCGTTGATGATCACGGTCTACAAAGACGTCGAAGATGCCTTGGCCCGCAAGGAAAGGGTCTATGTCGTGGCTCCGGAAATCGAAGAAGGAGGCAGGAAGGCCTCGAGTTCCGTTTTGGCCGTCTACAAGGTCTTCGACAAGATGTTCCCAGGGAAGGTCGCCTTGATGCACGGAAGGCTCAGCGCCGAAGAAAAGGAAAGCGCCATGCTGGCCTTCAAATTGGGCGTTTCGCCGATATTGGTTTCGACCTCCCTCATCGAGGTCGGCATCGATGTGAGGGAAGCGACGAGGATGCTCGTCTACGATCCGACACATTTCTCCTTGGCCGGCCTCCATCAGCTTAGAGGCAGGATCGGCCGGGATGGGCGGCCCGCCGTCTTCTATCTTTTGTACAAAGGGAACGACGAAGCCGATCTGAAGAAGCTAAACGTCCTGGTCGAGAAGGACGACGGCTTCGAAATCGCCGAAGCCGACCTGAAGCTAAGGGGCCCCGGCGAAATCGCCGGGACGGCCCAAAGCGGCCTTCCGGAATTCTCGCTTTGTTCGATCGTCGATGACTACAAGATCTTCGCGCCGGCCCGAAAGGACGCCGAGGAGATACTCATGCATATAGATGAGCCCGAATTTGCTAAAATCTACGAAGCAGTGAAGAAGAAGGACCAAGCCTCCTTCCGCGTATAGAGGTAAGCCATGAAAATCATCGTTGACATGATGGGCGGGGACAACGGTCTCTACGCCACGATTCCGGCCCTTAAGACATTCCACGAAAACCACCCCGAAGTCGAACTCGTCGCCGTCGGCGACGAATCGCAGATGGGAGATCTAAAAGGCATCAGGATCATCAACGCCACGGCCGTCATGAAGATGGAAGCCGGGGCCCTCGATGTCTTCCGCGATAAGGAAAGCTCGATGGCCAAAGCCGTCATGGCCTGCCTTGAGGAAAAGGCCGATGCCATCGTAAGTTCCGGGTCGACCGGGGCCTTCCTTAGCCTCTGCGCCCTCCGCTTGAAGAAACTCCCCGGCGTTTTGCGTCCGGCCCTCGTTACGGATTTCCCGACGGCCGTCGCCGGGAAGAAGGTCACGATCCTCGATATCGGGGCCTCGACCGAGAACACTCCCGAGGAACTCAACCAATTCGCCACCATCGGCGCCCTATATTCCAAATATGCCAACAAAGTCGAAGAGCCGCAGGTCTACCTTTTGGCCAACGGCACCGAAGAAGAAAAAGGGACTGCGACCGTCAAGGCCGCCCACCAGATGCTCAAGCAGAACGAGAACATCGAATTCCGCGGGAACATCGAAGCCCGCGATACGATGGCCGGCTTCGCCGACGTCATCGTGACCGATGGCTATAGCGGAAACGTCCTTCTGAAGTCGACCGAAGGGACGGCCAAAGTCATCACCGGCCTTCTCAAGAAGGCCTTCAAGAAGAACCTCTTCACGAAGATCGGCTATCTCTTCGCTAGGTCCGGCATCAAGGACATGACGAAGACGATGGACTACAAGAATACCGGCGGCGCCTTGCTGCTCGGCGTTAATTCATTGGCCGTCAAAGCCCATGGCAATAGCGACCCCAGGACCTTCAATTCGGCCCTCGAAGTCGCCTACCGCATGGCCAGTGGCGATCTCCTAAACAAAATCAAGGAAGGCTTGGCTAAATAAATAATGGCTCTTGCCTTGAAGGATTTCCTAAATAAGTTAGGCATCGAGCCTAACGGTTTGGCTCCCTACGAAGCCGCTTTTAGGCATCCTTCGACCAATGCCGTAGAAGAAGGGAAGGAGGACTACGAGCGCCTCGAGTTCCTCGGGGACTCCCTCATGGGGCTTGTCATCAGCCACCTCCTCTACGAAACCCTTCCCGAGGCCGACCAAGGCGTCCTTTCGGCCCTCAAGGCCCAGTACGTCAGGACCAAGGCCGAAGCCTCCTACGCCCGCAATCTCGGGCTCGGGGAACATATCGTCTTCGGCCCTAGTTACCAAGGCGAGATAAACGACCACATCCTCGAAGACGTTTACGAATCCTTCCTCGGTGCCTTGCTCATCGACCAAGGGCTCGATTTCGCCTATGGCTTTGCCAAGAAGTTCCTCAAAGGGAAGATCTGCGATTCCTCGGAGGCTTTGGATTCTTCCAGCAATCCGAAAAGCGCCCTCCAGGAGGCCTTCCAGGCCGACCACCGGGAACCGGTCGTCTACAAGATCCTCAAGGAAGAAGGGCCGAGCCATAAGCGCCATTTCTGGGCCGCCGTCTATTTCGAAGACGAGGAACTGGGGCGCGGCGAAGGCAATAGCAAGAAGGAAGCCGAGACCGAGGCGGCCAAAGATGCCCTCTCGAAGCTCGCGGTGAAGAAGTGATATGGGACTTTTCTCCTTTCTCAAAGGCAAGTTTTCCAAGGCCGAAGACGAGAAGACCAAGAAATACGAAAAGGGCCTCGAGAAATCGCGGAAGGCTTTTGCCGACCGTTTGCATGAACTGAGCCGCCGCTACAAAAGCGTCAACGCCGATTATTTCGAAGAACTGGAAGAGATCCTCATTTCGGCCGATGTCGGGGTCGAGACGACCCTCGGGATCATCGATGACCTTCTTAGGAAGAGCCAAGAAGAGAAGATCTCTGATCCGTCTGCCATCAACGATCTCTTGGTCGACCGCCTTTTCGTTTCCTATCTCGAAGCGGGCGGGGCCATCGAAAACGAAATCCGCTTCGCCGAAAAGGGCCCGACCGTCCTTCTCATGGTCGGGGCCAACGGGGTCGGAAAGACGACCTCGATCGCCAAGCTGGCCTACCGCTATCAGCAGGAAGGCAAATCGATAATGCTCGTGGCCGGGGATACCTTCAGGGCCGGAGCCAGGGAGCAATTGGCCATCTGGGCCAAGCGTCTAAATTGCCCGATTTTGATCGGACAGGAAAACGCCGATCCGGCTTCCGTTGCCTACGACGGGGTCCAGAAAGCCCTCAAGGAAAACATCGATCTCTGCATCGTCGATACGGCCGGGAGGCTTCAGACCAAGGCCGCTTTGATGAACGAACTTTCCAAAATCAGGCGCGTCATCGGGAAGGAAGTCGAAGGGGCGCCCCACGAAACCTTCCTTGTGATCGATGCCACGACGGGCCAAAACGGCGTCAGCCAAGCCAAGGCTTTCGCCGAGGCCGCTCCTTTGACCGGCATCGTCATCACGAAGATGGATGGGACCTCTAAAGGCGGCATCATCCTTTCCATCAGGGAAGAGATCGGCGTCCCGGTCCGCTACATCGGGCTCGGGGAGAAGATGGACGATCTCGAGGAATTCGATTTGGAAAGATATCTGAACGGCCTATTGGCGAGCGGAGAGGAAGATGGAAGATAAGACCCTCAGCCGCCACCTCGTTTATCTAGACCTCTTCGAGAGATACGGGGCTTTGCTGACGGAACGCGAGGCCGATATCTTCCGGAAATACTACGAATACGACCTGTCCCTTTCGGAGATCGCCGAGGAACTCGGCATCACCCGTTCGGCCGTTTCCAATAGCCTAAACGGGAGCCAAGATAAGCTAAGGGCCTACGAAGAAAAGCTCGGCCTTTCCGCCAAAAGGCATAAGGCTTTGCAAGGGCTTAGCGAAGGCCGGGATCCCAGAAGTGTTTTGGAGGAGTTGATCGATGGCATTTGAATCGCTTAGCGACCGCTTTGCGGCGATTTTCAAGAAAATGCGCGGCGAAAACCGCCTAACCGAGAAGAACATGGCCGAGATGCTGCGCGAAATCCGCGTGGCTTTGCTGGAGGCCGACGTCAATTTCAAGGTCGTCAAATCCTTCGTCAAGGAAGTGGAAGAAAAGGCCCTTGGTCAAAGCGTCTACCAAAGCGTCAATCCGAGCCAGATGCTCGTGAAGATCTGCCATGACGAAATCCAATCTTTATTAGGCCAGGAAAACGAAGGCCTCCGCTTTATAAACCACGGGCTTACCGTCATCATGCTCGTCGGCCTCCAAGGCACAGGTAAAACCACCACCGCCGGCAAGCTGGCCCTGCATCTCAAGGAAAAGCAAAAGAAGAAAACCCTCCTTTGCTCGCTAGACGTCTACCGTCCCGCGGCTAGGGAGCAGCTAAAGGAAATCGCCACTCAGATCGGGGCCGATTTCTTCACCAAAGAAGGCAGTTCAAAGCCTTTGGAAATCGCCAAGGAAGCCAAGAAGAAAGGCGAACTCGGTGCCTACGACGTCCTCATACTCGATACGGCCGGGCGCCTGCAGATAGACGAAGAGCTGATGGAAGAGCTCCGCGAGATTTCCGGGGAGATCCATCCGCAGGAAACCCTTTTGCTCGTCGATGCCGCCGCCGGCCAAGACGCCGTCAATGTCGCCATGGTCTTCCATGAGCAGTTGAAGCTTAGCGGCTGCATCATGAGCAAGTTAGACGGCGACGCCAAAGGCGGCGCGGCCCTCTCGCTCAAGTACATGACCGGCATCCCCATCAAATTCCAGGGCGTCGGCGAAAAGCTCCAGGACCTCGAACCCTTCTATCCCGATCGCCTCGCCGACCGCATCCTCGGCATGGGCGACGTCGTCTCCCTTGTCGAAAAGGCCAAGGAAGCCATCGACGAGAAGACGGCCGAGAAAGAGGCCGGGAAGTTCCTTTCCGGCGAATTCACTTTGGAAGACATGCTCCGCCAGATGAAGATGGTCCAGAAGATCGGCTCCATCGGGGCCTTGGCCAAGATGATTCCGGGAATGCGGAAGCTTAGCGACGAAGACAATGCCCGGGCCGAAAAGGAAATGAAGACCTTCGAGGCCATCATCAATTCGATGACGCCTTACGAAAGAAGGCACCCCGAAGTCCTTAAGTACTCGCAGAAGACGAGGATCGCCAAAGGCTCCGGTAAGACCAACGCCGATATCAACCGCGTCCTCAAGAAATACGAAGCCAGCAAGGAAATGATGAAGCAGATGAAGAACAAAAAAGGCCTCGGGGGCCTCGGCGGCTTCGGAGGGATGGGCGGCTTCCCTAAGATTTGATGAACTTATGGCCCTTGCTAAGGGCCTTTTCTTCCCATTCGGGAACCTTGTCTTCCTCGGCTTCCCTAAGAAGTTTTAGGTCGCTTTTCGATAGTTCTATCTTTTCGAATAAGTCCGGCCTGTATTCCTTCGTCAATAGAAGGGATTGCTTGCGGCGCCATTTGGCGATGGCTTCGTGGTTGCCGCTATAGAGGATATCGGGAACCTTGTCTCCGCGGAAATCGTAGGGTTCGGTGTATTGGGGGTATTCCAGTAGGCCGTCGGAGAAGCTTTCCTCATTGAGGCTTTCGTTCGTGATGGCGCCATCTAAAAGACGGATGATCGAATCCATGATGCAAAGGGAAGCGGCTTCGCCGCCGGTCAAGACATAGTCGCCGATGGAAAGCAGTTCGTCGCAGTACTTGTTGACCCTTTCGTCGACTCCTTCGTAATGCCCTGAGACGAAGACGATATGGCTTTTCTTCGAAAGGCGGACGGCGTCTTCCTGGGAGTATTTCTTTCCGCGGGGCGATAGGAGGATGACGTAGCCGTCATCGCCCTTGACGGCTTCGATGGCATCGACGATCGGCTGGCACTTCTCGACGAGGCCGGCCCCTCCTCCGACCGGAGGAGTATCGGTGCGATTGTATTTGTCCTTGGTATAGGCCCTGATATCGACGGGATTGATATCGACGAGCCCTTTTCCGATGGCCCTTTTGATGATCGAAAAATCCTTGAAGGAGGAATAGAAATCGGGGAAGAGGGTCAAAGCGTCGATCTTCATAGCATTCCGTCGACCACGGTGATGACGATTTGTTTATTTTGTATGTTGACCGATTGGACGAATTGATTAAATACAAAGGGCACGAAGAAGTCCTTTTGCCCTTCCCTTTTGATCCTGAATGTATCGGTCGGCCCGTACTGGAGGACTTCGGTCAGAACGCCTAGTTCCTCGCCCTTGTCGGAAACGACCTTGCAGCCGACCAGATCCTTGATGCGGTAGGTATCTTCCGGAAGAGGTGCCTTTTCCTCTTCGATCTGAATTTCGTAATCCCGGAGGGTTTCGGCCTCTTCGGCGGTCGTGATTTCCTTGAAACCCAAAACGAGCATCGGAAGGGACATCCCGACGCTATTTAGGGTGACGGGACGGGGTTCGCTTCCTTTCTTGCTTAGGTAGAGTTTGGTTCCGACCTTGAAGCGTTCCTTTGGGAAGGAGGTCATGCTATAGGCCCTCATCTTGCCGGTGAGGCCATTGGGCTTCGTGATCTTGGCGATGGTTATGAGGGCCATAGCGAAAAAGAGAGGGCGTTATTCGCCCTCTTTCTCCTTGCCTTCAGAGAAGGACTCGAACTTCAGATGGATCCTGGTGTTGGAGTTATCGGCTTTCGAAGCGATGCCGACGACTTCCCTAAGGGCGCTGGCCACGGCCCCTTGGCGGCCGATGAGCCTGGCGGTGTCGTCGTCTTCGGCGCAGATCAAGACGGTGACGTCTTTCCTCGAGGCCCCGGGAAGGGTCCTGACCATAAGGGATTCCTTATGTTCGATGAGGGGTTCGACGATTCCGCGGATGGCCTGCTCGTAGTCAGCCACCTTACTTGTCTCCCTTGGCGGCCTTGGCGATGATGCCCTTGTCGGAGAGGATGCTGCGGACGGAGTCGCTGGGGATGGCGCCTTCTTTTAGCCACCTGAGGGCGGCTTCCTCGTTCACGGTCGCCTTTTCGCCCTTGGCCGAGGGATCGTAGGTTCCGATCTGCTCGATGTAGCGGCCGTCCCTGGCATAGCGGCTATCGGCGGCGACGATGCGGTAGAAGGGGTCCTTGTGGCGCCCCATCCTGGTCAATCTGATTTTAACGGACATGGTGTTACCTTCTTTCTTTCCGGGGCGATTGTATCTACCCTAGATAGGGGTGTCAAGGCAATTCGCTTGACAGCAAGCGATAACCCCTTGGCAAGCCTTTTCCGTGTGAGTATACTCACAAAGCGCGTTTAGGCGCTACGCGGGCTATGCTGGATGCGTCCATGGAACCCGAGGAGAACACCATTAGGAGAAAAACCGTGAACAACAACATCGTCAACGAAATCACCGAGCGCCAGCTCAGGCACGATGTCCCCGACTTCTCGAGCGGGGATACCGTCAAGGTCTACGTCCGCATCGTCGAAAACAAGAAGGAAAGGATCCAGGTCTTCGAAGGCGTCGTCATCCAGCGCCGTGGCCATGGTGTCAGCGAAACCTTCGTCGTCAGGAAGATCTCCGGCGGCATCGGGGTCGAAAGGACCTTCCCGGTCAATAGCCCGGCCATCTCGAAGATCGAACTCGTCCGCCGCGGCAAAGTCCGCCGGGCCCGCATCCACTACCTCCGCGGCCTCAGCGGCAAAGCCGCCCGCATCAAGCCGGCCGACGAAAAAGGCAAGTAAGGATAGGAATCGCCGCGGGGCTTGCCCCGCGGTTTTTCTTTTGCCCGGCCCTTATCTATAATGGGCCGGATGAACCAGGGAGAAGGCGAGAACCTCGATCTCATTTCCATCGAGCCGGAAGTCCCCCTTCCGGAGAAGAAGAAAGAGCCGAAGTGGAAGAAGGCCTTTTCTTTGGCCTGGCGGGCTTTGGTCGTTGCCTTCTTCGTGGTGGCCATTCTTTATTCTGGCGAGATCATTTGGCTTTATTCCGCCTATACGCCTTTCTATGTGGTCGGGGATTCGATGTATCCGACCCTCAATAGCGACGCGACCCGTTCGACGGGAGGGAAAGAAGACCATGACGGCGATTGGGGCAACTACTCATTTGCTTCCGCCGAGTGGTACCGGATCGACTTCGGCTTTATGGAAACCGACGATTTCATCGACGGCCTCGAAAGGTTCGATATCGTCGTCACCCATTTCCCGACCGACGGTGATAGCGATGGCTACAAGATCAAAAGGATCGTCGGCCTCCCCGGCGAAACCATTTACTTCGATGACGAGGGCGAACTCTACGTCAAAAAGGAAGGGGAGAGCGACTTCGAATACATCGCCCAGGATAGCTTCGAGATCCGCAATCAAGACTCGACCAATACGGGAAGCGACTATGCCGATGGCCTTGAGAATGCCTATACCGTCCCTGAGGATTGCTATTTCCTAGTCGGCGACAATAGGACCGCTTCGACCGATTCGAGATCGGTCGGGGCCATCGAGAGTTCTTATTTCCGCGGCAAGGCCGTATATATCGTCGGCACTTGCCTATACACTCCCGAAGTCGCTAGCGGCGAAGCCTCACCCACCGTCAATTGGCTTTCCTTCCTCGCCCCGTGGAATTTCCAGAAGCTATGAAGGAACAGCAAAAGGGCGTCCATTATTTCCCGGGCCATATGGCCAAGGCCTTGAAGGGCCTCGGGGCTTTGTCCTCCCTTTGCGACATCGTCGTCGAGATTCTCGACGCCAGGGCCCCTTTAAGCAGTAGAAATCCCCTTCTTTTGGAAGTTTCTCCGCAAAAACCGCGCCTTTTGTTGCTTAACAAAGACGACCTCGCCGACCCCGAAATCACCGCCAAATGGCTCTCTTATTTCCGGGGACAAGGGCTTTCGGCTGCTGCCGTATCTTCGGTTAGAAAGGGTCTTCCTAACCTTATATCCCAGGCCCTTGGGCCCCTAGAAAAAGCCAAGCGCGAAAAGGAGGCGCGCTACGGGATGAAGAGGCAGCCGGCAAAGCTCGCCGTCTTCGGCATCCCCAATGTCGGGAAGTCGACTTTCATCAATTCCTTGGCCGGGCGGAAATCAGCCAGGGCCGAAAATAGGCCCGGCGTCACGAGGAGCCAGCAATGGGTCAAAGTCGGAAACTTTGCCTTATTGCTCGATACTCCAGGGATCCTTCCCATGAACTACGCCAAGGAGGAAACGGCCATCAAATTGGCTTTGGTCGGCTCCATCAAGGATGAAGTCCTCCCCAATAGCGAGCTCGCCAAGAACCTTTTGGATTATCTATTGGCCAATTATTCCGATGCCTTGAAGGTGCGTTACGGCTACGAAGGGGAAGGCGATGCCTTCGAACACATCGCCCGCCAGCGCGGCCTTTTGGTCAAAGGCGGCGAACCCGATCTCGATAAGGCCGAAAGGCTATTGCTCAAGGAATTCCGGGATGGGATCCTCGGACGGCTGAGCCTAGAGGCCCCCGATGCTTGATTTCGAAGAAACGTATAGGAAGTCGGAAGATGACCTCTTCGCCGGCTGCGACGAAGCCGGGAGAGGCTGCTCGGCCGGGCCGCTTTTCGCGGCGGCCGTCATATTCCCGTACGGCTTTAAAAGCAATGGGATAAACGACTCCAAAAAGCTTACGGAGAAGCAAAGGGAAGCCCTTTACGACGAGATAATCGCCAATGCTTTGGCCTATAAGGTCATCAGCATTTCCCCGGAGGAAGTAGATCGGCTGAATCCTTATCAGGCTTCGCGGAAAGCCATGCTTTTGGCCTTGGAGGCCTTAGACCCCAAACCGACCTTCGTCATCACCGATGCGATGCCTTTGCCCGGGTATCCGATCCCCCATGTCGATTTGGTCAAGGCCGATGCCAAATGCCTCTGCGTGGCCGCCGCTTCGATTTTGGCCAAGGTCTCGAGGGACCGCTATATGGAAGAACTCGATAAGCAATATCCGGAGTATGGGTTCGCAAAGCACAAAGGATACTGCACGAAGGAGCACGAAGAGGCCCTTATGAAGTACGGGCCGATAAAAGGAATCCACCGCTTTTCTTACAAAGACGTGAGAAATTTGGAGCAGCTGAAGCTTTTCTAGGGACCAAATGGCTAAAACCACCCCTACCTTATGGCAGGAGGACAAGGATGAAAGCCAGAGATCTGCTCATAGCCCTCTCCCTGAAGTGCAAAGGGGATTGGGACGCCGTCATGGATATGATCCAAAAGCGCAAAGCCCCGACCAACGAAGAAATCGAAGACGCCATCAAGAATCCCCGGGATGCCATCACCATCGTCGATAAGGATTACCCCCGCTACTTCCAAAGCTGCCATAAGCCCCCGATGGTCATCTTTTACAAGGGCGATCGGCGCCTCATCCACGACGGAGAGAACATCCTCGCCTACATCGGTAGCCGCGATGCCAGCCGCTACGGCCTTAGGCTGGCCGAAGAAATCTGCAGCGGCGTGAGCAAGGAAGGCTTTACCGTCGTCTCCGGCATGGCCAGAGGGATCGATGGGGCCGCCTTACGGGCCGCCATCAAGGAAAAGGGGAGGGCCATCGCTTTCCTCGGTTCCGGGATCGACCGCCCGTTCCCGGAAAGCAACAAAGACTTATATGAAGAACTATGCCGTTCCGGTTTGGTCCTAAGCGAATACCCCGACGACACTCCGCCCAAAGCCTCCAATTTTCCCTTTAGGAATAGGATGATCGCCGCCTGCTGCCGGGCCCTCATCGTCGGCGAGGGGAAACTGCGTAGCGGCACCTCCTCGACCGTCGCCTATGCCCTCGGCGTCAATGCCGAAATCGGGGCGGTTCCCTTTCTTGCTGATGAGGAAACTCTCAACAACCAATTGATAAAAGACGGGGCCGCCCTCATCACCTGTGCCCAGGACGCCATCGATCTGATGGGTCCGAGGGCGAGGCGGAAAGAAAATCGAAGCTCATTATAAATAAGGTATTTATTTATAGGATCCGAGGCGCTTTCTTGGCTTGTTGACAGCCATTTTTCCTTCCACTAGATTATGCCCGCCGTGAAACTCGTCATCGTCGAAAGCCCGAAAAAATGCGATACCATCGGGCGCTACTTGGGCGCCCCTTATAAGGTTATGGCCAGTAAAGGCCATATCCGCGATCTTTCGACGCGCGGGAAAGGAGCCCTCGGGATCGACGTCGACCACGGGTTCAAACCGGACTTCGTCATCAGTGAAGGCAAGGACAAGACGGTCAAGGCTTTGAAGGAAGCCGCTTCGAAGGCCGACGAAGTCTTGCTCGCCACCGACCCCGACCGCGAAGGGGAGGCCATTTCCTGGCATCTCGCCGAGGTCTTGGGCCTCGATGAATCCAAAAACATCCGCCTCCGCTTCCACGAAATCACCCAGCCGGCCATCTTGGAGGCTTTGGCCAATCCGGCCCCCATCGACATGAACCTCGTCAATAGCCAAGAGACGAGGCGCATGTACGACCGCATCATCGGCTTCAAGCTAAGCAATCTCCTCAATAGGAAGATGGGCTCGCCTTCGGCCGGCCGCGTCCAATCCGTTACCCTAAGGATGATCGTCGACAACGATGCCGAGATCAAAGCCTTCGTTCCCGAGGAATACTGGACTATTTCCATCCAGATCGAAGTCGATGGGACGGTGCTTGATCTCGACCTCGAAAAGGTCGACGGCAAGTCCTACAAGATCCATAACAAGGAAGAAGCGGACGCCATTTTGGCGAGGATTCCGGAATACCTTCCCATCACCTCCCTTAAGACTGCTCCGAAGAGCGTCCCCAGCGGCCTTCCTTTGACGACCTCCACCCTCCAGCAGGAGGCTTTCGCCAAGTTCCGCTTCTCGACCGGCAAGACCCAGCGCCTCGCCCAAAGCCTCTACGAAGGCTTGGAAATCGGCAATGAGCATGTCGGTCTCATTTCCTATATGAGAACCGACTCCACTAGGATCTCTCCCGCTTGGTTCAACAAGCACGCCAAGCCCTTCATCCTCGAGCAGTTCGGGGAAGAGTATCTGGGGGCGCCCAAGGCCGCCAAGAAGAAGGCCAACGAGCAAGACGCCCACGAAGCCATCCGCCCGACCGGGACCCATAGGACTCCCGAAGTCGTCGCCCGCTACGTGAGTCCCGACGAAGCCAAGATCTACCGCCTCATCTATGAGCGGGCCATGGCTTCCTTGATGGCTCCGAAGAAAATCGAAAGCACCGTCGCTACTTTCGAGGTCAACGGCCTGACCTTCAAAGCCCAAGGATCTAGGACCCTCTTCAAGGGCTATGAGGCCATCTATAGCGACCACGAAAGCAAGGAAACGCAGCTTCCGCCTTTGAAGGAAGGCGGAGAATACGCCGTCTCCAATAAAGACGGAGAGCAGAAGTTCACGACCCCGCCGGCCCGCTATAGCGAAGCCAAGGTCGTCAAGATGATGGAAGAAAAAGGCATCGGCCGTCCTTCGACTTATGCCAGCACCATCGATGTCTTGAAGAAGAGGGGATATGTCGAAAGCAAAGGCGGGATCCTCACTCCGACCGAGACCGGCATCAGGACCACCATCGTCCTCGAAAAGTACTTCCCGAAGATCGTCAGCGACAAATATACCGCCGATATGGAAAACACCTTGGACGAAATCGAGGAAGGGAAGGTTACAAAGCAAGAAGCCATGGACGACTTCTATCTGCCTTTCATCGAGAAATTCAACGAAGTCGCCAAGGTCATGTACAAGGATCCTCCCGTCGAAACGGGAGAAACCTGCCCCAAATGCGGCTCCCCTCTCATCATCAGGAAGGGCAAGTACGGCGAATTCGCCGCCTGTTCGAGGTTCCCTAGCTGCCGCTACATCAAGAAGGAAGAAAAGCAGAAGCCCGAAGAAACCGGGGAGATGTGTCCCGAATGCGGGAAGCCCTTGGTCGTCCGCAAAGATAGAAAAGGGAAGAGCTTCGTCGCCTGCTCCGGCTATCCGAACTGCAATTACATCAAAGGGGCCGAAAACCGCAAAAAGGCCGAGAAGAAGACCTATGGCGAGGGCGATTACGTCAAGGATTGCCCCGAGTGCAAGACCGGGCATCTCGTCATCAAGCAAGGGAAGAGGGTCAAGTTCCTCGGCTGCACCAATTTCCCGAAGTGCCGTTACCATGAGTGGCTCCCAAAAGAGAAGAACGATTGACGTCATCGGAGGCGGCCTGGCCGGAAGCGAGGCCGCCTATTTCTTTTTGAAGCGCGGCTACCATGTCCGCCTCTTCGAAAGGAGACCCAAGTACGATGACCATGCCCATACGGGGGACCTCTATGGCGAGCTTGTCTGTTCCAACTCCCTGAAAGGGGAGAGGCTCGACAATGCCTGCGGCCTTCTGAAGGCCGAGATGAAGGAACTCGGCTCCTTGCTCATGGAGGCGGCGGAGGCCTCTAGGGTTCCGGCCGGCAACGCCCTTTCGGTCGATCGGACGGAGTTCGCGAAATACATCACGAAAAGCCTCCGCAGCTTTCCGGAACTCGAAGAAATCCCTTTAGAAGTCGCCTCTTTTGGCGAAAACCCCACGATTTTGGCAACCGGTCCCTTGACCGACGGGCCGTTGCTGAAAGCAATTTCCGATATAACGGGAAGTGCCGGATTTTCCTTCTACGATGCTTCGGCCCCCATAGTCAGCAAGGACTCGCTCGACTTTTCGAAGTGCTATTTCAAATCGCGCTACGAGCAAGGGGACGATAGCTACATCAACTGCCCCTTCCATCTGAAGGATGACTACCTGAATTTCGTCCATGAACTCGTTCATGCCGAAAGGGTCATCCCCCACGGGGGAGATACCTCCTACTTCGAAGGCTGCCTTCCGATCGAGGTCTTGGCCGAGCGCGGGGAGATGACGCTTAGGCATGGGCCGCTCAAAGCCATCGGGCTAGAACAGCCGGGCGTAAGAAGGCCCTATGCCGTCGTTCAATTAAGGCAAGACGATCTCCTCGGGAATTCCTATAACCTCGTGGGCTTCCAGACTAACCTGACCTATCCCGAGCAAAGGAGGGTCTTTAGGATGATCCCGGGTCTCGAGAACGCGAATTTCCTCCGCTACGGGTTGATGCACCGCAATTTCTATCTCGACGCGCCGCGGGTCCTGAACCAGGATTTCTCACTCAAAGGGAAGGAAAACGTATATTGCGCCGGCCAACTGACCGGGGTCGAAGGCTATGTCGAAAGCGCGGCCTCCGGCATCGCCAGCGCCATCTACCTAGACCAGAAGCTTTCCGGCCGTGAATTCGAGAAGATCCCCAAGGAAACGATGATGGGCTCCCTCCTTTCCTATATCGTAACTTACCCCGGGAAGAGGCTCGAGCCGATGAATGCCAACTGGGGCCTTTGGCCGGATGTCAGAAAAGACGAGAGGCAGGGACGTGCCACCCAATCCTTAGAAGCCGTAAAATCATTCCGTGCCCGAGTACTATCCTGATTCCGATCTCGAAGCCTTCCTGACTTCGCTCCGCTACGAAAGGCGCTACAGCGAAAAGACGATCGAAGCCTACGGAAGCGATCTTTCGGAGTACCTGCGCTACTGCGCGAGGAACGACATCGATTTCCTCAAGGCCGATAGGCAGGAGATCAGGGGCCATCTGGCCTATCTCAGGAAAAAAGGCATCGGGAAGACTTCATTATCCAGGCACGTTTCATCCCTCAAGGCTTTTTATGCTTGGCTCAGGCGCAAGAACCGGGTCGAGGAAGACCCGATGGTCCTCGTCAAAGCCCCCAAGGCCGATATCCGCTATCCCGATGTCCTCAAGGAAGAAGAGGTCGATAAGCTCTTTTCCCTCAATGCTTTGAGGACCGATCCCCTGGTCCTCAGGGACCAAGCGATCCTCGAACTCCTTTATTGCTCCGGGATGCGGGGCAGCGAACTGATATCGCTTACTCCGAAGAATCTTTCCTTCGGATCTTCTATGGCAAGGGTCATCGGCAAAGGAAACAAGGAGCGCCTCGTTCCCTTGAGCGAGCACGCCAAGGCCGCCATCAGGAACTACACGGAAATCCTGAGGCCCACTCTCCTAGCAAAAGCGGAAAAGAAGACCGAACGCCTATTCCTCAATTCCCGCGGCAATCCTTTGACCCTTAGGGGCCTTGAATACATCCTTACCCGCATCGAAGAAAAAGCCGGCCTTTCCCTCGGACTCCATCCCCACGAGCTGAGGCATAGCTTTGCTACCCATCTCCTCGAGCACGGCGCCGATCTCCGCCTCATCCAGGAACTATTGGGCCACGCCTCCCTCAATACGACCCAGGTCTATACCCACGTAAGCAGCAAGGCCCTGAAAAGCGAATACGCCCAGCATTTCCCGAGAGCCAAGGAAAAGGAAGGCTAACCGAACGATATCCCCCTTTCTTATAGAAAGAGCGGGTGCTAGAATTCGGCTCGGCCGCTTTTTTCATGCGGCTAATACGCACCCCATGGATTCAGCGCCTCGTTCTCCGGCGGGCGAAAGAGCTCAAAAAGCGTCGGAGTGGCCGGCTGTTCGAAGTGGGGGAGGCCTAAACAAATGGAGGTCACCAAATGAGTGACGAAGAAAAACTGACCGCGGCCGCGGAAACGGCCGCCGCCCCGGAAGCGACTTCCGGGGACATCACGATGGAAGAAGTCGTCAAAGACCCGACCGCCCCCATCATCACCGTCCGCAAACTGCTTGAAGCCGGCGTCCAGTTCGGCCACCAGACCCGCCGCTGGAACCCGAAGATGAGCAAGTTCATCTACGGAGCCAGGAACGGCATCTACATCATCGATCTCAACAAGACCGTCGAGCGCGTCAGCGCTTCCTACAAGGCCCTCAGGGCCATCGTCGAAGGGGGCGGCAAGGTCCTCTTCGTCGGCATCAAGCCGGCCGCCCGCCAGATCGTGGCCGACGAAGCCGCTAGGAGCGGTTCCTTCTACATCACCAACCGCTGGCTCGGCGGGACCCTCACGAACTTCCGCACCATCCTTCTCCGCGTGAAGAAACTCAGGGAACTCGAAGCCCAGGAAGCCGACGGGACCTTCGACAGGATCCCGAAGAAAGAGGCCGCCATCCTCAAGAAGGAACTCACCAAGCTCCAGAAGAACCTCGAAGGCATTAAGGAGATGCGCCGCCTCCCGCAGGCCGTCGTCGTCTGCGATCCGACCCTCGAACACAACGCCGTCAGCGAAGCCCGGAAGCTCAACATCCCGGTCTTCGGCCTCTGCGATACCAGCGACGATCCGGATGTCATCGACTTCCCGATCGGCACCAACAACGATGCCCAGAGCTCGATCAAGCTTCTCGTCGGCGTCCTCGCCGACGCCGTCGTCGAAGCCAAGGGCGGCCTGACCGAAATCGCCTACGTCAAGGACGAGCAGGAAGAGGCGACCATGAAGGACGCCATCCGCGCCGCCGACCTCGCCAACGAGCAAAGGAGGGCTGCCATCCGCGCCCAGCGGAAGGAACGCGAAGAGCGCTATGCCCGCCTCCAGGCCGAAAGGATGGCCCGCTACGCCGCCCGCAATGCCGAGCGCGCCAAGGCCGCCGAAGCCGCCAAGACCGAAGATAAGGCTGAAGGCAAAGCCGAAGCCAAGACCGAGGAGAGCAAGTAATGGCCGAGAAGGGATTCATCGAATTGCTCAAGGCCCTCCGCGAGAGGACCGGGGCCGGCATGATGGACTGCAAGCGCGCCCTCGAAGAGTCCGATAACGACATCGAGAAGGCCATCGACCTCCTTCGCGAAAAGGGCGTCGTCAAGGCTGCGAGCAAAGCCAGCCGTATCGCCGCCGAAGGCCTGACGAGCGTCAAGGTCTGCGAAGGCTGCAGGAGCGCCGTCATCCTCGAAATCAACTGCGAGACCGACTTCGTCAGCGCTTCCGACAAGTTCCACGATCTCGTCGAAAAGAGCACCGCCCTCATTCTCGAGAAGAAGCCGGCGACTTTGGAAGAAGCCCGCGAGCTTACCGCTCCCTTCTTCGCCGATGCCGCCATCGCCCTCGGGGAGAAGATGGAGCTGCGCCGCTACGAAATCGTGAGCGCCGGGGAAGGAGAGGCCTTTGCCTCCTACATCCATATGGGCGGGAAGATATCCGTCCTTGCCCTCCTTAGCAAGGAAACCGAGATCGCCAAGCCCCTGGCCATGAGCATCGCCGCCAATAGCCCGAGCTACTGCAAGCTGGAGGATATCCCCTCTAGCGTCCGCGACCGCGAGACGGCCATCGCCACCGAAGAGGTCAAGAACGATCCGAAGCTGGCCAACAAGCCCGAAGAGGTCAAGGCCGGCATCGTCCAGCGCAAGGTCGACAAGACCCTTTCCGCCAGCTGTTTCTATCTCCAGAAGTACGTCATGGACGAATCCGTCGTCATCGGCGACCTCCTGAAGAAGGAAGGCCTCGAAGTCGTGAAGTTCTTCCGCTTCCAGGTCGGCGAAGGGATCGAAAAGGCCGCCGAAGCCGAATAAGCAATTCGAACATCGAAAGAAGGAGGGGCGACCCTCCTTTTTTGCTGTCTCTCCTTCAAACGAAATTCCTTTGTTACTAACAAGGATTTTTGAGATTGTGGATTTTCTTTTCGAGATTTTTGGCGTTTTAAGGCACTTTGTATGTCGGTAAACAGGTATAATCTAGTTGTCCCCAAACGAAAAAGGTGGACGGAACCGAATTACAACGAAAGGAAGGAGGATTGACCATGCTGAAACTGCTTAGGGTCAAGGCAACCGGATTCAGAAGCCTCGAAGACGGGTTCGAAATCAACTTGCTCAACCGCTCGCGGGTGAGCGATGTCGACTCGGCGCCCCAAATCCTCGAAATCGACGAAAACCTCTACGGCTTCAAGACGGCGGCCATCATCGGAAACAATTCCTCGGGCAAGTCGAGCATCCTCGCTCTGCTTTGCGGCGTCCTCGCTTTCCTGAAATTCGGGAGATGCCAATTTCCGCTTTCCGACTTCGGAAAAGATACGATCAAACTGGAAATCGACTTTTACCTTGAGGGAAAAATCTATTTCTATGACGGAACCATAGCGAAGCCTGCCCCCGAGTTCGACGGCTATATGGATTTCGGCGAAATCCTCGAGGAAAGCCTTTCTTCGTTGCCCTATGCCCCATACATGGGGCGGAAGGCCTTGGCGAAAAAGGCCAATGCCAAGAAAGTCGAACTAAGGCCCTGCTGCATCGATTGCAGCGGGATGCGCGACATTTCCAAAGGCCATATCGATTTCGTCCGCTTCGACACCAACGTCGCCGGAACCAAATTCATCGACGATTCCTTCTACGATTACCTCGAAAAAGCCGACGGGAAGGTAAGGAAGGCCCTGCTGGCCCTTTTGGACGACTCCATCCAACACATCGAAAAGTTCGAAGATCGGGTCAAGTTGGTCAAAAAGGGCGAGGCGCCGATAATCATCAGGAAAAAGGAGTTGCCCTCCTACGTTTCGACCGGAACCATCCGGGGCTTGGAACTCTTTCTCAGGGTTTACCGCATCTTGGACAGCGGAGGGGTCCTCTTCGTGGACGAAATCGACAACTCGCTCCACGCCGAACTGGTCAGGAACGTCCTTTCGCTTTTCAAAAGCTACCGTGCCAACATCAACGGCGCCCAATTGGTATTCACTACCCATTCGTTCGATACCATCGATCTGCTGGATAGGAAGGATTCGGTCTTCATCGCCCATCGCGACGGCAATGCCGTCAAGATGGCGAATCTCAAAGATGGGTACGAGATCCGCTCCGATTTGCTTCTTAGCCACCAACTAGACGGCGGGGATTACGGCACCGACGTCGACTACGACAGGATGATGGATGCAAGGAGGACCATCACCGATGGGGTACGTTCTGCTTCTGTGCGAGGGGTCTAGCGAGGCTTGCTTCGTCGGCGCCCTTTTGGAGCGCGGCCTCTTGGCTTTGAAGACGGCCGATCTCATCGGCGAAGAACCGCAGGTCGCAAGGCAGTTCAGCCAAGATCTTCTCTCGGAAGTCCGGCGTTCGAAGAAGAAACCCATCGCAATATTCCGGATGGGAGACAAGCTAAGCGATATATTGAGGCGGCCGACGCAGAAGGCCATTTACGATAGATTCCTCGAAGGGGAGACCAAGATCCTCACCAAGCCGGAACTGGAGATCCTTTTCATCATCAACGAAGGCGAGTACGACGGCTATTTGAAGTGGAGGAACGCCAACAAGCCGAACCATCCAAGCGATTTCTATAAGGCTTTGCATCCCGAATACCGCAAGGACCGAAGGTATATCGAAGCTTATTTGGGGAATATGGATGACCTCGAAATCGTTTCCATGCTCAAGGCCTATAAGGAAAAACGTTTCGCGACGCATAAGAAAGATGAGCTCTGCCTCTACGATCTACTGAGGGACGATCTGAAGAAATAGATGCCGTGACTTCGACGGCCCAGCGATACGTCTCTTTGTTTCGGCTCCCCCGTTTCGCTAGAATGGTGGACGATGCTAGAAAAAACCTTTTCCTTCCTTAGGAAGAACGCCCTTTTGCTAGGGTGCTTGCTTGCCGTCTACATTGCCGTGACGGTCCTATTCGTCTATGGGCACTTCAATGACCTTGCCGTCGCCCATGATGTCTACGATCCTTCGGGATTTTTGGCCCGCCATATCGCTTCGCTCGGGACATTGCCTCTTTATCTCACGATGTTCGTGATAGGGACGATGGTCGCCTTCCTTAGGGTCAGCGAAAAGCTCTACGCCAAGATCATCCAATGGGTCCTTGCCGCCGTCCTCTTCGGAGTCGGCCTTTATATGGGCGGGGATTCGCTCATAAGCGAGCAAAGCGGCTACGGCCTGGCGGCCGCCATTGTCATCATCGGGATTGCCTCCATCGCGACCGCCGTTTTGACCTATTTCTTCATTAAGAACATCCCTTCGAAGACCCTTCTTAGGGCCGCCATTGTCCTGACCCTCATCACCGGCATCGCCGTCTTATTGGTCGAAGTCGTCGTCAAAGGGAACTGGGCGAGGCCCAGACCCTATCTCATCTTCATGTTAGAAAGCGACGAATACTTCCTTCCGTGGTTCATGCCGGGCGCCGGGAACGACATCAGGGCCCTCCTCGATGCCGAAGCGCTCGGCGTCGAATCATTGAGCGATTACTTCAAATCCTTCCCGAGCGGCCATACGGCCTACGCCACATTGCTTCTATCCACCTCGACCGTCATGCTTTCGATCAAGCCCAAAACCCGGAAGTTCGCCTTCCTCGGCGTCCTCGTCGGAGGCCTATATGCCTTCATAACGGCCTATGGGAGGATACAGCTCGGCGCCCATTACCTGACCGATACGATGGCCGGATATTCCATCGTTTTCCTGCTTTTCCTCGTGATCGGGCTCCCCTTTTGCCTAAAAAGGCAAGAGGATTGCCCAAAAGAGGCTCCGTTAAAGTAGAATAGGAACACTATGGAACCTTTGTACAAGCGCGTCGTCGTGAAGCTTTCCGGGGAAGCTTTGGCCGACCGGGACGACAAGACGATCCTCGACCATGCCAAGCTCGACGAAATCGCCGAGGCCATCAAGGCCCTCCACGATTGCGGCGTCGATGTCGGCGTCGTGGTCGGAGCCGGCAACATCTGGCGCGGGACTTTGAGCGAATCGATCGGGATCGACCGCTCGACCGGGGACTACATGGGGATGCTGGGGACCATCATCAATGCCTTGGCCTTGCAGCGCGCCTTCGAAAAGAAGGGCCTTGCTACCCGGGTCATGTCGCCCATCAACGTTCCCCAGGTCTGCGAACCCTATATCCGCCGCAAGGCCATTAGCCACCTGGAAAAAGGCAAGGTCGTCATCTTCGCCGGCGGGACCGGGAACCCCTTCTTTACGACCGATAGCAATGCGACTTTGAGGGCCCTCGATATCGGAGCCGAGGCCATCCTCATGGCCAAAAACGGGATCGACGGGATCTACGATAAGGACCCGAACAAATACGAAGACGCGGTTTTGCTTCCGCGCCTTTCTTACGGAGAGGTCCTCGAAAGGAAGCTCGGCGTCATGGATCTGACGGCCGTGGCCCTCGTTGAGAATAGCGACATCAAGATCCACGTCTTCGGGATGAAGGATTCCATGAGCATCAAGGACGCCGTCTTCGGAAAGGCCGGCGGCAGCGTCATCGAGAAGGAATAAGAGGAGAGAGTATGGATCCGATCGTGCAGGAAGCCGAAGCCAAGATGGAGAAATCCATCGCTTCGTTCAAAGACCATCTGGGACGCCTTAGGAGCGGCCGGGCCAACCCGGCCATGCTTTCGGGCATCATGTGCGACTACTACGGGGATAAGATGGATATCCTTTCCCTTAGTAGCGTCTCCATGCCGGAAGCGAGGCAGCTATTGATCAAGCCCTATAGCAGGGAAGACATCAAAGCCATCGCCGCCGCCATCGCCCAGGCCAACCTCGGGGTCAATCCCCAGGTCGAGGCCGATTGCATCCGCATCATCGTCCCGCCTCTGACCGAAGATCTAAGAAAAGGGATCGCCAAGGAAGCCAAGTCCCTTAGCGAAGAGGCCAAGGTGAGCGTCCGGAACATCCGCCGCGACTACATGGATCTTCTGAAAGAAGACGACACCATGAGCGACGACTTCCGCGACCGCTTGAAGGCCGATCTCGAAAAGGTGACTTCCGGCCAACTAGGCAAAATCGACGAAATCCTGGCCGAAAAGACCAAGGAAATCCTCACCATCTGACGATGGAAAAGGACGAACTGAAGAAAATACCGACCCACATCGCTTTCATCATGGACGGAAACGGGCGCTGGGCCAAAGCCCGGGGCTTACAAAGGCATTTCGGCCATCGGCAAGCCTGCTTGCGCCTGAAGGAAATCATCGAAACCTGCGATGAACTGGGGATCAAATACTCTTCCTATTTCGCTTTCAGCACCGAAAACTGGAACCGTCCGCAGGATGAAATAGACCACCTGATGGACTATCTCGAAGAGTTCTTCGCCAAGGAACTAGAAGGCATCAAGAAGAGGAACGGGAAGATCCTCATTTCGGGCGACCTTTCGCGCATCAGGGAACAAACGAGGAACGTCTGCCTTAAGGCCATCGAAGAAACGAAAGAGGGCACCGGCCACGTCATGAACGTCTGCCTCAATTACGGGGGAAGGGACGAGTTGGCCAAGGCTGCCAAGGCCTTTGCCCAAGATTGCCTCGAAGGGAAGAAGAAGCCCGAAGACATCGACGATAAGAACCTAAGCGAATACCTCTACAATCCCGAGATCCCCGATGTCGATCTATTGATCAGGACTTCAGGGGAAGAGAGGATTTCCAATTTCATGCTTTACCGCCTGGCCTATGCCGAATTCGTCTTCACCGATGTCAAGTGGCCGGACTTCCATAGAAAAGAGCTTCTCGATTGCCTCATGGAATACCAGAAGAGGGATCGGCGCTACGGAGGGCTAAAGAATGCCTAGGGGAGCGCGCCCGATGGACGAAAAGGCCAAAGCCTCCTTGAAGTCGCGCATCATCGTCGCGGCCGTTTTGATCGCCATCGCCATCCCGACGATTTTCGTCGGGAGCTATCTTTTCTTCTTCGTCATGCTGGCCTTCTTGCTCATCGCCGTCCACGAGATGATCAAGGCCCCGGGGAAGAAGTATGGCTGGTGGGTCTATGCCGTTTCCTATTTCTTCGCCGTCATTCTCTACGGCTGGTTCATCTTCAAACAGAACATGGCCGAATACATCTACGGCACCGGAGATTTCACTTTCAGCCTTGAGAGATACTTCTCGACCCTCAATGTTCCTCTCTTCGGCATCATCGGGATGCTGGCCCTTCTTTTTCTCATCGCCGTCTGCGACAAGAACTTCGGCTTCGACGATCTGGCCTATTTCGCCTTGATGATCCTCGTCCTCGGGATCGGGTTCCAGGCCCTTTGCTTCGTGCGCTATTACCCGTTCTACCAGTACACGTATGACCCGGCTTATAGCACCTATTCCGTCCTCTTCGGGGTCTCCGGAACGGGGCTCTTGGATCTATCGTCTTTCCGCTACGCCATGAGTGCCGCTTTATTTATCTATGTCCTTCTGGGCCCCGTATTCAACGATACCTTCGCCTACTTCATCGGCTCGGCCTTCGGACATAGGCAGCTAAATGCCCGCATCTCGCCGAAGAAGACCTGGGAAGGCTTCATCGGCGGCTGGGTCCTTTCGACGATTCTGACCTTCGGCTTCGGCATTGCCATGGCCGCCTGCGGCTATCCCATACTCCCGAGCCTCGATCTCGAGCACTGGTATTGGATCTTGGCCCTCTCGTTCCTGATGCCGGCTTTCGCCAATCTCGGGGATCTTTCCTTCTCGCTCATCAAGCGCCACTACGAAATCAAGGACTTCGGCACCATCCTCCGCGGCCATGGCGGCATCTTGGATAGGGCCGATAGCCTCGTCTTCACCTTCGCCGGAGCCGCCGTCTTATTGGTTCTCATCTCCGGGAACTGGAACCTCTTCGCCTTGGCATGAAAAGGCTTTTGATCCTCGGGGCCAGCGGGTCCATCGGGACCCAGACCCTCGATGTCATTTCCAAATCCCAAGACTACGTCCTCAAAGCCTTTTCCGTCGGCCATCAAGCCGACAAGATCGAAGGCATAATCAAGGCTTTCCCAAGCGTCGAAGCAATCGCTTTGCTAGATAAGCAAGAAGCCAAGAAACTCCGCAAAATCCATCCGGAGATCAAGTTTTATGCTGGTGGAAAGGCGGCATATCGCCTTGCCAAATATGCCGAATACGATACGGCCGTAAACGCCATCGTCGGCTTTGCCGGCCTCCGCCCGACATTGGCGGTCCTTAGGCGCGGAAAGACCCTTTGCTTGGCCAACAAGGAGTCGCTCGTCGTCGGGGGAGAACTGGTCAAGGAATTCCTTTCTAAATACGGCGGCATCATCTATCCCATCGATAGCGAGCACGCCGCCATCGCCAAATGCCTTTCGATGGTGGATAGGAAGGACGTCGAGAAGATCATCCTCACCGCCTCGGGCGGTCCTTTTAGGAAACTTAATAGGGCAGAACTGGAAGGCATTACTCCCGAAATGGCCTTGAAGCATCCCACCTGGAAGATGGGCAAGAAGATCACCATCGATTCCTCGACGATGATGAACAAGGGCTTCGAAGTCATCGAGGCCTGCTATTTGTTCGATGTCGGTCCCGAGGAAATCGAAGTCGTCATCCATCCGGAGTCCCTTGTCCATAGCGGACTCCGCCTGAAGGACGGCTCCTATATCGTCGATTATGGAAATCCCGATATGAGGGGCCCCATCGCCTACGCCTTGAGCGAAGGCACCCTGATCGAGGGCATAAGGAAAGTCAAATCCTTAGATGAATTGGAGGAGTGCCATTTCCTGCCCTTCGACAGGGAAAGATTCCCTCTCGTGCCCTTGGCCAAGAAAGCTTATTCGCTTGGCGGAAATGCCGGAGCCATCCTTAACGGCGCGAACGAAATGGTCGTTAACTTGTTCTTGAACAAGAAGATCGCCTATCGTTCGATTGAGGAAGCAAATTCGGGGGCGTTCGTCCTTTATCGGAAGAAGAAAGTCTCTTATCATTTTCTTGCCCGCTCCGACAAGGCGGCGAGGCGCCTGGTACGCTCTTCTTTCTAGGGCGCCGCTTTTCTTTAAAGGGCACCTTGAAAAAGGCCGATTCTAGGCCCGTTTCCCATCTTTAGACTCTATGGATACCTTCATTACCATCGTTCTATTGATCGTCCTGCTTCTGGTCCTTATCGGATTCCACGAAGCAGGGCATTTCGCCGTGGCCAAGATGTGCAATGTCTATTGCGCCGAGTTCAGCCTCGGCTTCGGCCCGAAGCTGTTTTCCTTCAAGCGCAAGAAGGGCGAGACGGCCTTTACCGTCCGCCTGCTTCCTCTCGGCGGCTACGTCTCCATGTACGGGGAAGAAGGTGAACTCGACGAAGACGAAGAGGAACTCGGGATCCCGCCCGAAAGAAGCCTGAACGGCGTCCATAAGCTGAAGAAGACGGCCATCCTCTTGGCCGGGGTCACGATGAATTTCCTATTGACCTTCGTCTTCTGCTACGTCTACGCCCTCTGCTTTCCCGATTACACCATCATTCAGGCACCGGGTTATGATGCCGAACTGACTTATAGCGAGGGCTACCTCACCAGGACCTACACCAGTGATGAAGAAGGAAGCCTCATCGAGACTCCGACCGCCGTCGGCGTCCTTTCTTTGGAACAAGAGGAAACCCAATACTTCGAAACCGGCGAGGAATTCGCCTTCTATGCCGGCGTTGTCCTAAGTAACCCCGAGGAACCGGACGAAGCCCAGATCGGCGGCTACCTCTTCGATACGGAAGTGACGATCGGAGGGGAAAGCTACGTCGCGTTGTTCAATCCCACGACCGTCACAAGCGAAAGCAATCTCGTCGATAGCCTGACCTTCTATAAGGCCATCACGGTCGAAGAAGCGAAGGAAAGAAGCGACGAGTATTATCCTGGCGGTTACGGCGACTTGGCGGATTTATTGACCCTCGAAGACGACGAACTCCTCAATGTCGGCATCACTGCGTATCCGGATTTCGCTGTCGATGCATACGAACTTGCCGAAGGGGACGAAGTCACCTTCCATCTCAATACCCTGAGCCGGGTCGAATATATCGGTGAGGACGGTTCATCCCTCTATGTCCTCGATGTTTCGACTTATACGAAGCACGAGATTACCGTTTCGGTGACTAGCGACCTGACGCTTGAAAGCGCAGGCCTAATCATCGTTCCGACGACCGTCTGGTATAGCTTCTCGGAACGCTGGGAGAACGGGACGACCATGTGGTGCAACCTCTGGGTCAATATGGGCGCCGGCCTCTATGCCTTGTTCACCGGCAACATCAGTTCCTTGAGCGGGCCGATCGGGATCGGCGCGGCCCTGGGGACCATCGCCGAGAGCAGCGGCTGGGCCTATTCCTTCTTCTATCTCGGGGCCTTGGTTTCCTTGAACCTCGCCATCATCAATCTCTTCCCGTTCCCGGGCCTGGACGGCTGGCAGCTCGTCTGCACGGCCTATGAGGCCATCACCAAGAAGAAGATCAGCCAGAAGGTCCAGAACATCGTTTCCTATATCGGGCTCGGGCTCCTTCTCGTATTGGCCATCTACATCATGGCCTCCGACATCGTGAAGCTATTGGTCTAGTATGCGCGAGAAGATGAAGCGGTTCCTCCTTAGCCTCGGGATCGAGAATCCCGAGTCTTTCGACATGGATTTCACGAAAATCGCTAGCCGCAACAATGGCGGCAAATCGATTCTCGACATGTCGATCCTCAAGGGGACCTTCTGGAACTACCGCGACTTCAAGGCCTTCGAAAACGGCTTCGCCGGCATCAATTACGACTGCCGCCTCGAGTTCTCCTACGAGACCGCTCCTTCTTTGGAAGAGATCGATTACTTCTTCCGCGACTATTGCTTGGATGTCTTCCATCTTTTGCCGCATAGCCATATCGAAGAAGAACCGGATACGTTCCGCTATTTCGAGCAAGGGGAGGGCTTCAAGCGCATCGTTTCCGAATTTCAGGAACTTTTGAAGTTCCTCGGCATCCATAAACCAATTGTTTTCGCCGAACCGGAAATAGAGGAAGAAGAACCGGTCGACAACAAGCTGGTTGAGTCAATCGAACCAAAGAAGGCCGAGGCTCCGAAAGTCCAGGCGCCGAACCGCGAAACCGCAGTTAAGGCCGCGGAGCAAAGCTTCCTTCAAGGCGTCGAGGCCGCGAGAAAAGAAGCCATCCGCAAAAGCGATGACTTCCTCTACGTCCATTCGATAAAAGAGCTTTTGACCTATCAGTCCGGAAACTTCACCGTCGACGGATACATCTACGAAGCCAATCCGCGCATGACGAAGAACGGAAGAGCTACCAATACGGTCGCCTTGGCCGACGACACCTCCGGCATCCACGTCAAGATGACCGAAGCGAAGAACGGCCTCGATGCCGAGACCATCATGTCGATCGAGAAGATCGAAGAGCTGAAGCAGTGCAAGCGCTACCGGGTCAGCGGCTATCTCGAGTTCGACCAATTTCTCAAGGAAACCGTCCTTGTCGCGAGGCAACTCCAAGAGGCCCCGCCCCTCGAAATGCGCACGGATGATGAACCCGTAAAAAGGGTCGAGCTCCATCTCCATACGAAGATGTCGGCCATGGACGGAACCGGGGAGATGATGGATTACTGCAAGGCCGCGAAGGCCATGGGGATGCAAGCCATCGCCGTCACCGACCATGGCTGCCTGCAGTCATTCCCGGCCGCCGAAGCGGCGGGGAAGGCCACCGGCCTCAAGATCATCTACGGCTGCGAATTCTACATGTTCGATTGGCCGGTCTATGCCTATCGGCCCAACGATATTCCTTTGAACAAAGGACGCTACTGCGTCTTCGACTTCGAAACGACCGGCCTATCTTCCGAACTCGATCGCGTTACCGAGTTCGGCGCCGTCCTTATCGAAGATGGTGTCGTGACCAAGCGCATCGATTTCTTCGTCAATGCCGGAGTCACCATTCCGCCGAAGATCGTCGCCAAGACCAAGATCACCAACGAGATGATCCAGAAAGAGGGCGTAAGCGAAGAAGAAGCCGTCAGGCGCATCGAGGAATTCTCCAAAGGGACGACTATGGTCTCCCATAACGCTCCCTTCGATGTCGGCTTCCTCAACGCCATGCGGAAAAGGCTCGGCCTCTCTCCGATCGACAATCCGGTCATCGATACATTGGCTATTTCCTATTACCTATTTCCGGAGGCTTCTTACCACCGTTTGGGCAGCCTCTCGAAAGCTTTGGGCCTTACCGTCTATAACGACGACGAAGCCCACCGGGCCGATTTCGACGCCGAGGCTTTGGCCCATGTCTGGTTTGCGATTGTCGCCCTGCTTGAAAAGGAAAGGCCGGGGATTACCCCCCAAGGCCTTGCCGATTTGCCGCATGACGAGCGCGGCATCTACAAGCACCTTAAGACTCACCATATGATCGCCTTGGCCAAGAACCAAGAAGGTTTGAAATCCCTGTACCGGTTGGTCAGCGATTCTTCGACTACGTATTTGGCGACGGGTCACGTCTCGATGCCGAAGATTCCCCGCGAGGCTTTGGAAAAGGAAAGGGAAAACCTCCTATTCGGCTCGGCCTGCTTCAACGGCGATGTCTTCGATGCCGCCAGCGAAAAAAGCGGCGAGGATCTTGATGCCGCCGTTTCCTTCTACGACTACATCGAACTCCAGCCGAAGGAAAACTGCAGTTACCTCATCAATATCGGGGACCTCACGCCGGAACGTCTCGACTTCGTCTACGACGCCATTGCCGCTTCGGCCAAGCGGATGGGGAAGATCCTGGTCGCGACCGGCGACTGCCATTATGTCAATCCGAACGACAAGGCGACGAGGGACGTCTATATCGCCTC
>CAYMRJ010000006.1:0-3082 GCA_964392865.1 uncultured Staphylococcaceae bacterium | reverse complement strand
GATAGCAATCTCCCGGGATCCGCTGAGAAATTAAGGGCGATTTGCTATGAAAATCTCCGCAAAACCTATGGGGACAATCCCGATCCCTTGATCGTCGAACGCCTCGAAAAGGAATTGGTCGGTATTATCAATAACGGCTATTCCGTCACCTATTACATCGCCCATCTAATCTGCAAAAAGGTCTTGGAAGACGGCTATATCTTCGGTTCCCGCGGTTCGGTCGGATCCTCTTTCGTCGCGACGATGGCCGGCGTGACCGAAGTCAATCCCCTCCCGCCCCATTACCTCTGCCCGAAGTGCCACCATTTCGAATGGGCCGATCCCGAAATCCGCTCCGGCTTCGACCTTCCCGATAAGGTGTGCCCCGACTGCGGTCAACCGCTCCAGAAGAACGGCCAATCCATTCCTTTCGAGACCTTCCTCGGCTTCCATGCCGAAAAGGTCCCCGACATCGATTTGAACTTCCCGCCGGACTACCAAGGCACGGCCCACGCCTTCGCCAGGGAACTTCTCTCAACGAAGGAGGAAAACGAGAAATACGCCCGGCATGAAGAGGTCAAGAACCCTCACGTCATCAGGGCCGGCACCGTGGCCACAGCCGAAAAGAAAAACGCCTTCGGCTACATCAAGAAGTACTACTATCCGCGCTTTTTGAAAAAGGATCCGGAAACGGTCAACAAGGTCTATACCGGGTGGCTCGCCATGCGCTGCACCGGCGTCAAGCGGACGACCGGCCAGCACCCCGGCGGCATCGTCGTCATCCCTAGCGACATGGATATCTTCGACTTCACGGCCTACCAGCACCCGGCCGACAACGTCGAAGCCGACTGGCTCACGACCCATTACGAATTCGCGAGCATGCATGACTCCGTTTTGAAGCTCGATTTGCTAGGCCATGTCGACCCCCAGGCCCTCCGCATGATGAGCCTCATCACCGGGGTCAAGATTGCGGACATCCCGATGGACGATAAGAAGGTCATCTCCCTTTTCAGCAACGGAAAGGAACTTGGCCTCCAGAAGAATCCCCTCCGCTTCAAGACGGGGGCCATCGCCTTGCCGGAGTTCGGGACGAACTTCGTTCAGGGGATCTTGGAAGACGCAAAGCCCAAGAACTTCAACGAACTGCTCATCATTTCGGGGCTCAGCCACGGGACCAACGTCTGGCATAGCAATGCCCAGGACATCATCGCCAGCGGAACCGCCCTTCTTACCGAAGTCATCGGGTGCCGCGACGACATCATGAACTACCTGATTTCCAAGGGGGTCGATGCCTCCTTGGCCTTCAATATCATGGAAGGGGTCCGCAAGGGGAAGGGCCTAAGGGCCGAGCAGGAAGAGGCCATGAGGAAGGCCGGGGTTCCCGAGTTCTACATCGAATCCTGCAAGAAGATCAAATACCTATTCCCGCGGGCCCACGCCACGGCCTATGTCATGGGGGCCGTGAGGGTGGCCTACTTCAAGCTTTACCATCCGCTGGCCTTCTACGCGGCCTATTTCACCTGCCGCTGCGACAAATTCAATCTTCAGGCCATGGCCGATGGCTATCAGGCTTTGCTTGATGACATCAACCGCCTCAAAGGACAGGACGCCATTTCCGATACGGATGAGGAAATCCTCAAGTCCGATACGGCCGCCCTCGAGATGTATGACCGCGGCTATAGGATCGAGAAGATCAGCCTGACCGAATCCTTGGCCAAGGAATGGAAGGTCTGCGAGGAAAGGAAATCGATCATTCCTCCTTTCAAGGCGATCGCTGGTTTCCCGGAAAAGACGGCCGAATCGATCGTCGAAGCGAGAAAGGACGGGGAGTTCATCAGCAAGGAAGACCTCATGAACCGGGCCCGCGTCGGAGATTCCATCATGAATGTCCTCGATGAGCTCAAAGTTACCGAAGGATTGGGGGACAGCAACCAGATGTCTCTCTTTGATTTTGCCTTTTAGGTGCTATAATCGGGCCCGCGCCTTCGGGACGTAGCACAGCTTGGTAGTGCGCCTGGTTCGGGACCAGGAGGTCGCGGGTTCAAGTCCCGCCGTTCCGACCAAAGGAAAGTTGCCGGCACTTCGTTGCCGGTTTTCTTTTTGCCTAGCGAAAGAAGTGCTAATATTACCGGGCCGCGCTCGTAGCTCAGCTGGATAGAGCACCTCCCTCCTAAGGAGGGGGTCAGGCGTTCGAATCGCCTCGAGCGCGCCACCCTTGCTTTATATCCCGGAAACGGGATTTCTTTATATAAAGAAAGGACTGCCCAACTCGGTTTTCTTCGAGGTTGACAAGGCGGGGCGCCTTTCCTATAGTTACGAAGCGCAAAAGCGCAGGGGTGGGGCGTTAGCTCAGCTGGGAGAGCGCCTCCATGGCATGGAGGAGGTCGAGAGTTCGATCCTCTTACGCTCCACCAATCGATAGTTGCCCGGGGTTGTCCTGGGTTTTCTTTTTCTATGAAAAGGTCTTTTAGGGGTAAAAAAACCTTCGGGACACGAAGAAAATATACCCTTAACCGATTTGAGGGCGCAGTAGAGCTGCATTCGAACGTGCATTTCATGAAAAGGTACCCTTTCTAGTTGTCTAGGTTTTGGGGTACCCTCAAAAAACCTTTCTTTTGTCATTCAAAAAGGCCATTTCTGGAGGTTCCTTCCGCGTTTTTTTGCAAACATCTGAAAACATTGATGAAACGAATTAATTTAAATAAAAACAGTTTTTCTTGATTTTGGCTGGGGGGGGGTTATGTTTAAAACATAAAAAGGAAGGAACAAATCATGAAAAAGAAACCTATCGCCTTATTCGGCGCGCTTGTCCTGCTTGCTTCCTGCGGAGGCGGTTCCGCCGGCACTTCCGAGGGTTCGTCCAGCGGCGGTATCGGGGAAGAAGATTCTTCGACGACTGATTCGGGAACCTCATCTTCGACGAGCGTTACCGGCACCACCGGCACCACCAGCTCATCCGAAATCGCATTCAACTGGCCGGCCGAAGAAATTGCTTCCTATCTTGTCGATTTCATCGGTTACGAGGGAAGCATCGAAGTTCCGGTCCCAAGCGGGGAATTGGACGCCGGGCGGACTTATGAAATAGGAGTCTCCACCAGCGACG
>CAYMRJ010000005.1:0-35125 GCA_964392865.1 uncultured Staphylococcaceae bacterium | reverse complement strand
ATCTGGCCGCTTTCCCCGATCAGGAAACGAGAGACGCCTTCTATAGCCTCATCAAGGTCAAGGGCATTGGGCCCCGGACGGCTTTGACGGCTTTGAGCGGCACCACCCCCAAAGCTCTTTATGACGCCATCATGGGGAATAACACGAGCTACTTAAAGAAACTCCCCGGCATTGGGGCCAAGGCCGCAAGCCAAATCATTCTCGATCTCAAAGGCTCTTTGACCTTCGGGACCGAGAAAGGCAACCCCAAGCAATACGACGAAGTCAGGGAAGGACTCAAAGTCCTCAAATTCAAGGTCAAGGACATCGACGATGCCCTTAGTTCCATCAATATGCCCGGCGCCTCCAATGAGGAGATCCTCCGCGAGGCTTTGAAGATCCTAAGGAAGAAGAACGCATGAGGGGGCTTTTAGACGCCAAGAAGCAGGCCGGCGAAGAGGAAAGCGAGCTTTCGCTACGCCCCCAATCTCTCGACGAATACATCGGCCAGGAGGAACTCAAAAACCGCCTCCGGGTCTTTATTGGCGCGGCCAGAAGCCGCGGCGAAACCCTTGACCACGTCTTGGTCTACGGCCCTCCGGGCCTAGGGAAGACAACGCTCGCCAAAGTCATCGCCAACGAAATGGGCGGAATCATGAAGCCCATCAACGGGCCGGCCATCGAAAAGACCGGGGACCTCGCGGCTTTATTAAGCGAACTCGAACCCGGCGATGTCCTTTTTATCGACGAAATCCATCGGCTTCCCAGTGCCGTCATGGAAGTCCTTTACGGCGCCATGGAAGACTTCAAGCTTTCGATCGTCATTTCCAGAGAAGGCGGGGCCAAGGCTTTGAATCTGCCTTTGCCGCCTTTCACTTTGGTCGGCGCCACGACCAGGGCCGGCGCCATCTCGGCGCCTCTACGGGCCCGCTTCGGCATCGATGCCAAGATCGATTTCTATCCGGCCGAAGATTTGGAGAAGATCATCATCAGGACTTCGAAAGTCTTCGGTCTCCCCATTACCAAGAAGGCAGCGAAGCTCATCGCCGAAAGAAGCCGCGGAACCCCGCGCATCGCCAACCGCCTTTATAGGCGCGTCCGCGATTTCGCAAGCTACGAAGGGAAAGAAGAAATCGACGAGGCCGTCGCCCTCAAGGCCTTGAATGCCTTGAAGATCGACGAACTCGGCCTCGACGAAGTCGATATCCGCTACCTCAAAGCCGTCATCGAACGCTTCAAGGGAGGGCCGGTCGGCCTGGAGGCCATCGCCGCCAGTATCGGCGAGGAAATCGGGAACCTCGAAGACGTCTACGAACCCTATCTCGTGATGAGCGGCCTCATCAACAGGACTCCCCGGGGAAGGGAAGCGACCGAAAAGGCGTACGCCCATCTCGGAATCGGCTACCAAGGCCGGCTGTTCTAACGCCGTTTTCAGCTCAGGGACCAGGTCCCGCGACGTCGATAAAACCGCCCTTTCTCTAAAGAGAAATCCCATTTACTAAGACCCGATAAAAGCGTAACCTATTACACGCAAGCGCGCAGAGCGCTTATTTTGGAGGAATTCCATGCGCCGTCTCATCGCTTATACATTGCTCAGTGCCTCGCTGATCCTCGGGTGCGCCGCCGTGGCCACCCCGACGATCGTCGCGATGGACACCGATATCAGCTACGGCTACGGGCGCGACCTCGTCTTCAAGATCTCGCCCTACGACGAAGAGAACGTCAATGGCATCGATCCCGCCGAAGAAGGGGTCTATATCGACGATGACAACTACGTTGCCGTCGACGCCGTCGCCGAGGAAATGACTGACCGCCTCGACGATTGGGGCATCGCCGATTACACGGTTACGAAGGAAGGCTACGACACCATCAGGGTGCGCCTTAGGACCGAGAACAATTCCGATCTCGAATACGATTACCTGGCTTACTACCTGCCCTTTAGCGGCGGCCATATCTCCGTCGCCGCCAGTATGGACCAGGAAGACGACTACGCCTACGATTCGACCTGGGAAGATCTCTTCACCGACAACGAGGCCGAGATCGAATACATCAATGACGACACGACTCCCGTCGTCGTGATTGAGGTCAATAGCGAAGGCGAAGAAGGGGCCCTCGGCACTTTGATCGAATACTGCGAATCGAAGTACGAAGCCGCCGACGAATCGGCTTCCACCGAAGAAGTGAACTGCTACGTGGCCCTATGGACCAACAAGCAAGATACCGATACCTTCGATGCCGCCACCGGGAACAACAGCACCGAGATCGACGAAAACGTCGCCTCGCGCTTCCTCGGGGCCGAAAATAGCAGCCTCGCCTGGTTCGAAGAAGACGAAGAGGACGACAACTACACCCGCTTCCAGTTCGTCCCGAGCAGCGCTTCCTATTTCAATAGCTCGATTTCCTACGATTCGACCGATGCGGACGCCGCCTACAAGGCCGCCTATTTCTACATGTCGCTCTTCAATGCCAGCGATTATGCCGATATCGGGGCCGGCTATGACGTCACCTTCAGCTTCAGCACAGTAGCGAGCGCCGAGGTCGAAGACCTCGTCGATAGCGGCTACTCGCTTACCCCGGCCATGTCGGCGACTTTGATCGCCACCATCGTCGGCTTTGCCATCGCCATCATCGTCTTGGCTCTGTTCTACCGGATGGGGGCTTTGGCGGCTGTTGCCAGCATGCTCGTGACGCTCATCGCCACGATGCTCCTCGTCGTTTACTTCCATGCCCAGTTCGGGGCCGGGATGCTCCTTGGCCTTGTCGCCGTCGCACTCCTTAGCATCTTCGGAAGCATCTATTACTTCGCGAAGCTCAAAGACGAGATCTACAAGGGCCGTAGTCTCAAGAAGGCCCACCAAGAAGCCACGAAGAAGGCCTTCTGGCCCATCCTCGATGGCGGCATTCTCTCTATTGTTACCGGCCTTTGCATCTACTTCTTGGTGCCGGCCGAAACCTCGATGGCCGGGCTGGTCCTTGTCATCGGCGGCTTCTTCGCCACCATCTGCTCGCTATTGCTTACGAGAGTCCTCATGTGGCTCTTCTGCAACGATGGCGATAGCGCTACCAAAGTCGGCGGATTGCTCGGCATCGACAAGGCCAAGGTCCCCGATCTCCTCAAGGACGAAAAGCAGACCCACTTCGGCCTCTTCGCCGATACCAACTTCATGAAGCCTTGGAAGTGGACCGCCATCATCGGCGGGGTGCTCCTCGTCGCTTCGATCGTCGGCCTTAGCGTCTTCAGCGGCATCAATGACGGTTCGCCCTTTGCCACGAGCAGCGATGCCGATGGTTCCAGAGCCTACATCAGCTACCGCATCGCCGAAGATTCGACCAATGACGTCTTCAACGGTTTGGACGACATCGATAACGGGACCGACGGCGTCCTGAACCTCGTCTACATCGACGATACGATGCTTAGCGAATACGCTACCGACATCCAGATGGTGACGACCACCATCACCCTTACCAATAGCGTCCTCGTCGATGACGGCGATTACACCGTTTTGAACTTCGTCATCGACTTCGAGGAAGCCTATGGGGAACTAGAAGGCGAATACGTCGTGAAGCTCACAAGCGGCCAGGAAGAGACCTTCGATTACCTCGAAGACGCCCTTGCCGAAGCCCTTGAGTCCTTGAACGTCGACGTCACGGCCTATAGCGTCTCCGTCAAGAACATCGTCTACGAAGAGATCACGCCTTCCTTCACCGATATCTCGATCGGGATCTGCGTCTCCCTCATCGTCATCGGCGTCTATCTCTCGCTCCGCTATAAGCCTAGCCGCGGCATACCGGCCACCTTGTTCGCCGGAGCCGCGACCTTCATCGCCCTTGGCATCCTATGCCTAACGCGGATCACCGCGACTCCGATCGCGGCCCTGGGCGCCGTCGCCGTCTTGTTCGTCGCGACGCTCCTATCGATCTACATCCTCGGAAAGGAAAAGGAAATCGTGGCCGAAAGCCGCGAGCGCGATAAGACGACCCTCGAATTCCGGGCCAAGAGCCTCCTCGATGCCAACTCGCAAGGCGCCGCCGAACTCATCATCTTCGGCATCATCGCCGCCTACTTCATGGTCGCCTACCTGGCCTTTGGGCCGAGTAGCTTCTCGCTAGGCTATGCCGTAGCATTGGTCGGCATCATCGTGGCCATCGCTTTGGTCCTCATCCTCATCGTCCCCTTCAGCCTCTTCCTCGCCAAGCAGTTCACGAAGATCCATCTCGATGCCGGCTGGAAGAACCGCAAGAAGAAGAAATCCTCGGGCAAGAAGTCCTCTGAGCCCGAAGAAGCCATCTTCATCGGGATCAACGACTGATATGGCTAGGGAGCTGCTCCCGCGCCTACTTAGCTTCTACGGCCTAACGGCCGAAGAGTTCGAAAACGAAATCGCCGCGCCCCTCGCGCGGCTTTCGTTTCCTAGCTGGCCCGTTTCCGAATATCACAAGAAGGCCAAGGAAACGGTTCTTAGGGCGATAGAAAGCCAAAAGAAGATCCTCCTATACGGAGACTATGACGTGGATGGCATCGCCTCCACGGCGATCGCCAACAATGCCCTGAAGGAACTAGGGGCCGATGTCAAAGCCTTTTTGCCGAGCCGCTACGTCGATGGCTATGGGCTAAACGTCGCCAATGTCGAAAAGATCGCCAGAAACGGCTACGGACTGATCATCTGTTTGGATAACGGCATCGTGGCCTACGAGGCCATAGAAAGAGCCAGAAGCCTAGGATTGGAAGTCGTGGTCATCGATCACCATGAACTGGGCGAGAAATTGCCCGAATGCGAAGGCATCGTCCATTACAAGGTAGACCGATATCCGGAGCCTCAGGTTTCGGCCGGATATACGGCTTATTTCTTCTTTAAAGAACTCTTGGGGCATGATGATCCCTATCTCATGCATCTAGGGGCTTTGTCGACTTTGAGCGACATGATGCCCCTAAGGAAGCATAATCGCCTCCTCGTCCGCCTCTCCTTCGAAGAGATGAAGAGGCAGCCGATGGAGGAACTAAGGCTCCTGACCAAAAAGGATTGGCCCGACGCCGAAGATCTTTCGATGCGGGCCATACCGGCTTTGAACGCCATCGGAAGGCTAAAGGGCAGCAAGGAATTGGCTCTGGCCATCCGCTTCTTCGATAAGGACGAAACCCGGAAGGAAGATATCGCCAAGTACCTGCTTGCCCTCAATGACGAGAGGAAGGCGAAGGTGAAAGAAGTCGCTGACCAAATGACAGTGGAGGCCGGAGAGGCCGCCCTAGTCTTCATGAACCCGGGTATCGAGGGGATCGGCGGCCAATTGGCCTCGAGGCTTACCGACGATTACGGCGTCCCTTCCTGCGTCTTTTCCAAGGCCCAGGCACATCCCGGCTGCCTAGTCGGTTCATTCCGGGCTCCGGAAGGGATGGACATCCTGGAGATCCTCCTTGCGACCGATATGGAGTTTCTCGCCATCGGCGGCCATGCCGGGGCGGCCGGAGCGACCATCAAAGAGGAAGATTTCGGGAAATTTAGCGAATCGTTCAAAAAAGCCGCCGCCGAAGTTTCCAAAAAACCGGTGGCCGAGAAGAGCATCGCCATCAACTACGACGAGATCAATCTGGATAACTGCCGATTGGTCAAATCTCTGGAGCCTTTCGGCAAGGGCTTCCCGAAGCCTTTATTTTCGCTGGCGCCCCTCTTGGCCGACGAATTCCGCTACGCCAAGCAGGGGATGTATCTCAGTTTCACGATCCCCGGGGGAGGGAAGGTCTTCTCGTTCCGCTACGGGGAGAAGGATTTCGACATCAACAATTCCTATTCCTTCAGCGGCTACCTCAAGGCCGACGAGTTCAACGGACGCCAGAGCGCGACCTTCTACGTAGAGAAGGTAAGCCCCGCCCGCTGAGACTACCTAAGAATAGGTAGTTGCACTATAATTCACGCCGAGATGGATACCTCTTTGCCTCCTATCAACGGCGGCTATCCGCTGCACACCTTCGACGACGTGAAGGCCGTCTATTTGACGTACATTTCGGATGAAAATAGCAAAGCCCTCATTGAGAAGGCTTACCAATACGCCAAGGAAAAGCACGAAGGGCAGCTTAGGCGCTCCGGCGAGCCCTATATCCAGCATCCCATCGAGGTCTGCTACATTTTGACCTCTCTCCAGGTCGGTCCGGAAACCCTGGCCGCCGGCTTCCTCCATGACGTGGTGGAAGATACCGGGACCCCCATCGAAGACATCGAAGAAAACTTCGGGACCGACGTCGCGAAGATCGTCGATTCCCTTACGAAGATCCAGCGCCTGAAATTAAGCCACCGGAAGGCGGCCGATTTCGAGGCCGAAGACCATCGGAAGATCTTTTTGGGGATGGCCCAGGACGTCCGCGTCATCGTCGTCAAACTCGCCGATAGGCTCCACAATCTCCGTACCCTCGGGGCTTTAAGCCCCGAAAGGCAGAAGGCCATCGCCCAGGAAACCTTGGACGTCTTCACGCCCATCGCCCATCGCTTGGGTATCAATACCTTCCAAAGCGAAATGGAGGACCTTTCGCTTAAGTATCTCGAACCCGAGAGATACAAGGAAATCCTCGGCCTCCTCGACAAGAAGACGGCCGATCGCCAAGGCTCCCTCGAATCGCTTAAGAAGAGGATCGCCGATATCCTCTATGAAAACGGGCTGCCTTTCAGGATGGAGTCGCGGGTCAAATCGATTTATTCCATTTACCGCAAGATGTACCAACTCGGCCATAACTTCGAAGACATCTATGATGTCTTGGCTGTCCGCGTCATCACGAAAACCGAACTGAACTGCTACGAAATACTCGGCATCATCCACGCGACCTACAAGCCCATTCCCGGGCGCTTCAAGGACTACATCGCGATGCCCAAGCCCAACATGTACCAAAGCCTCCATACCTCGATCATCTCGGGGGACGGGAACATCTATGAGGTCCAGATCAGGACCGAGGAGATGGACAAGGTCGCCGAAACCGGCATCGCCGCCCACTGGAGATACAAGGAAGGCGAGCACTATAACGCCAAAGAAGAACAAAGGGACATCGAATCGCGTCTCCACTGGTTCCGCGATTTCGTTTCCGTCTCCAATACCGCGGGGAAGAAGGGGAACGCCAAAGCCTATATCGATGACCTTTCGAACGACGTCTTCAACGCCAACGTCTATGTCTTCACCCCGCAGGGGAAGGTCATAAACCTCCCAAACGGGGCGACCTGCCTCGACTTCGCCTACAAGATCCATACCAAGGTCGGGGACCAAGCCGTCGGAGCCATCGTCAATGGGTCCCTCGGACCCCTCAACGTCGTCCTCAAGACCGGGGACGTCTGCGAAATCAGGACCAACGCCAATAGCGGCGGACCCAAGCCCGGGTGGCTGGAAATCGCCAAGACCCATTCGGCCAAGGCCCATATCAGGCGCTGCCTCCAAAGGAGGCGCAGCCAGGAACTCAAGGACGAGAGGAGTTCCAAGGGCAAGGCCGCCCTCCTCGAATACTTCAATAACAACGGCTACGACGAAGAAGAGACCTTGAAACTGGTCAATACCGACAAGGTTTTCAGCGAGTACGGCTTCAAGAACATGGAAGAGCTCTACGAAGGCGTGGCCTTAAGGAATCCTAGCCCAAGCAGCATCATGAGCTTCCTCCATCTTAGGAGAAAAGCCGGCTACAAGATGATGGGCCATAATCCCGATAAGGACGATAAGAATCCCGTCCGCGTCGAAGGGATGAGCAACTTGGCTATATCGCTAGCCAAGTGCTGCACGCCCATCCCGGGCGACCATATCGTCGGCTATGTCTCGAGGGGCAAGGGCATCATCGTCCACCGGGCCAATTGCCCCAATGTCCAAAATGCCGGCAATAGGCTAGTGACCGTCAATTGGAAGGAAGACTTAGGCGTCAGCGTCTATCCGGTCGATATCGAGATCTACGCCAACGACCGGAGCAACCTGGTCGCCGATATATTGGGCCTATTGGCCAGCAAATCGATCGCCGTGAACGACCTAAGGGCCCATCTCGTCGAAGAAACGAGGAACGACATCATTCAGATGACCGTCTATGTCGCCAGCGCCAAGAATCTGGAAGACGCCTTCGCCGCTCTTCTCGGCATCAAGGGCGTCTACGAATGTACCCGCATCATCCACTAAGGAGAGAGATATGAGCATTTCCACCGTCAAAGGAACGCATGACATCATCGGAAGGGAAGAAAAGGCCATCCGGGCCATAGAAGAGGCCTTCTACGGCATCGCCGAGCTCTACGGCTACCAAAGGATCATCCTTCCGACCCTCGAACATACCGAGCTTTTTAGCCGCGGGACGGGAGAGGGCAGCGACGTCGTCAGGAAAGAGATGTATACCTTCCTCGATAAGGGCGGGCGTTCCTTGACCCTTAGGCCCGAATTGACCGCCGGGGTGGCCCGGGCCATCAGCGAAAAGAAGCTATATACCGGCGATCTGCCTTTGAAGCTCTATTACTGCGGAAGTGCCTTCCGTTATGAAAGGCCCCAGGCCGGGCGCTACCGCGAATTCCATACCTTCGGGATCGAATGCGTGGGCGTTGATTCGCCTTATCTCGATGCCGAAACGGTTTTGCTGGCCATGATGGCCCTCGGCTATCTCGGCTTCGAAGGTCTTAGCGTCAAGGTCAATTGCCTAGGCGGCTCCGAGACGAGGAAGAAGTACCGCGAGGCTTTGAAGTCCTACTTTGCCCCGAAGATCGGCGATATGTGCGAAGACTGCAAGGAGAGGCTCAATCTCAATCCTTTGAGGATCCTCGACTGCAAAGTCATTAGCGACCAGGAAATTGCCAAAGATGCCCCCAAACTCAGCGACTTCATCACCGACGAAGAAGAGGCCAATTTCTACAAGATACTGAGCATCCTCAATGACTACGGGATCGAATATACCATCGACGAAAACCTCGTCAGAGGTTTGGATTACTATTCGGGCTTCGTTTTCGAAATCCATGCGACGGATGGGAAAGGCAAGGGCTTAGGCGCCCTCCTCGGAGGCGGCCACTATGACTCGCTCCTCTTGGAAGTCGGGGGACCAGATCTACCGGGCGTCGGCTTCGGAGCCGGCTTAGAGAGGCTCGCCGAAGCCTATATCGATCTCGGCCTTTTGAAGGAAGAAGCGGCCATTGATGCCTACGTCATCCCTCTCGGAGAGGAAAGCTACGAAGAGGCTTATAACCTCACGAACGAAATAAGGACCCTCGGCTATAAGGCCGATCTTCCGCCGAAGGCCATCAAGATGGGTAGCGCCTTCAAAAGAGCCGAGCACTTAGGTGCCCGTCTCGTGCTTATCCTCGGGGAATCGGAAATCGAAAAGGACGTCGTCCAGGTCAAGGACCAGAAAACGATGGAACAGAAGGAAATAGGGCGCGACGAACTCGCCGATTATCTCGATGGCGCCTTGCTAGAGGAAGAAGAGGAACACCACCATGAAGATCGATAGGACGGATTATTGCGGTAACCTCAGGGCCGTTGATGCCGGTAGAAGCGTTGCCCTCGTCGGCTTCGCTGCCACAGTCAGGAAACTAGGGGCCATCTCCTTCATCGATCTCCGCGACGTCTCGGGCGTCGTCCAGATTGCCTTGGACGATGCCGACAAATTCCCGGACGTCCGTTCCGAATACGTCATTTCCGTCAAAGGGACGGTCAGATTGAAGAAGGATCCCAATCCGAAACTCGCGACCGGCGAAATCGAAGTGGCAGCCGAAGAAATCAGCGTTTTCTCGGCGGCCGAGACGACGCCTTTCGTCATCGATGACGAAACGACGGCCTTGGAAGATACGAGACTCAAGTACCGCTACCTCGATTTGAGGAGAAAGCCTCTTCAAGACAATCTGCGCCTCAGGGCCAAGATCCTTTCGGCCACGAGGAACTACCTCGAAGAAAACGGCTTCCTCGAAGTCGAAACGCCCTATATGGGCCTTTCTTCGCCCGAAGGAGCGACCGAATACCTGATCCCTAGCCGCATCCATAAGGGCTCTTTCTATGCCCTCGACCAAAGCCCCCAGCAATACAAGCAATTGCTCATGATCGCGGGGCTCGAACGCTACTACCAAATCGCCCGCTGCTTCAGGGACGAGGACCTTAGGGCCGACCGCCAGCCGGAATTCACCCAAATCGACCTAGAAGCCAGCTATCTCAGCCAAGAAGAGATATTGACCCTTATCGAAGGCCTCCTGAAGAAGGTCTTCAAGGAAACCAAAAACATCGATATCGAGACGCCTTTCAGGCGCGTTCCGTATTTAGAGGCCGTGGAGCGCTATGGCTCCGATAAGCCCGATACGCGCTACGCCATGACCCTAGAAGGCTATCCCGAACTATTCGGTCATGGCTTCATGGCCGAAGGGGATGGCAAGGCCATCCGCGGCATCAAGGTCGAGAAGGCCAATGCCTTCCTTAGCCGCAAGAAGCAGGACGAACTCAATCTCGAAGCCAAGAAGTTCAAGCTCAATTCTTTCGTCTATCTGAAGAAGGAAGGGGAAGCCCTGACCGGCTCTTTCGTGAAATTCCTGAGCGAAGAAGAACAGAAGGCCATAATCGCCAAGGCCGCTTTGGAAGACGGCGATTGCCTTGTCCTTGGCTACGGCAAGAAAGAAGACGTTTGCTTCGGCCTTGGGGCCCTAAGGACCCTCCTTGCCGAAGAGCTTGGCCTCATCAAGCCCGATACCTACGACCTCCTCTGGGTCGTCGATTTCCCGATGTTCCTGAAGAAGGAAGGGGAAGAAGGCTACGTCGCCGAGCACCATCCGTTTACCCGTCCGAGGGACGAAGACGTCCAATACCTCGCTAGCGATCCGACCAAGGTCTTGACCTACGCCTACGACATCATCATCAACGGCTACGAGGCCGGCGGCGGCACCCTCCGTATCTACGATAGGGCCATGCAATCGAAGATTTTCGAGATCCTCGGCCTTAGCCAAGAGGAAGCCGAGAAGAAGTTCGGCTGGTTCCTCGAAGCCTTCCGCTACGGCGTCCCGCCCCATGGCGGCATCGCCCTTGGGCTAGAGAGGATCACCATGATCCTTGCCGGGACCAACAATATCCGCGACGTTTTGGCCTTCCCGAAGAACCTTCAGGCCAGAGACGCCATGACGAGGGCTCCTCAGCCCGTCGAAAAGTCCCAACTGGACCTGCTGGGCTTAGAGATAAAAGAAGGCGAATAGAAGAACAACTATACGTTGTATAGAAAATACCAACGACCAACTAGAGAACTACCAAAGCAGGAGGATCGGACTTATGGATAGGACCGTCGATAGGAAGCGCGAAGCAAAGGCTATCAACGACCTGAGGGTTTTGGCTCTCGATATGATCCAAAACGCAAATAGCGGCCACCCCGGGATGGCCCTCGACGTCGCTCCGGCCGTTTTCTGCCTCTTTGCGAACCACCTGAACATTGATCCGAGCAAGCCAAATTGGGCTGCACGCGACCGCTTCGTCCTATCCAGCGGCCACGTAAGCGCCCTCCTTTACGCCGTCCTCCATATGGCCGGATACGCCATTTCCATCGATGATCTCAAGGCTTTCCGCCAGTGCGGTTCGAAGACCCCGGGCCATCCCGAATACGGCCATACACCCGGAATCGATGCGACCGCCGGGCCTTTGGGCCAAGGCTTGGCCCAGGCCGTCGGCATGGCCGCAGCCGAGAAGCACCTTTCGGCCCTCTATCCGCTGGGGGAAGCCTATATCTCCCATAAAACCTATGTTTTGGTGGGAGATGGGTGCCTCGAAGAAGGCATCAGCCAAGAGGCCATTTCCCTTGCCGGGCAGCTAGGCCTCAACAATCTGATTGTCATCTATGACCGCAACGGCTCGACTCTCGATGCGCCGACCGGCGCTTCCATGAGCGACGATGCCGAACTGCGCTTCCTTGCTTCCGGCTGGAACGTCTACCACGTCAAAGACGGGAACGACACGGCCGCCATCGATAAGGCCCTTGGCAAAGCCAAGAAGGCCAAGGCCTGCCCGAGCCTCATCGTCATCGATTCGGTCATCGGCTACGGCTCGCCTTTGGAGGGGAGCAACAAAGCCCATGGCTCGCCTTTGAAGGCCGAAGATGCCGCCAAAACCAGAGAGCGCTTCGGAGCCGATTACCCGGCTTTCGAAGTACCCGATGATTCGATCAGCTACATCCGTACCTGCATCGCTTCTAGGCTCAAGGGATACAAGGCCCAAAAGGCCGAAGCCAAGGCCGCTTTCCTCGATGGCGACCCCAACGCCAAACTCTATCTCGAGGGGCGCCACCGCGAGGTCGAAGCATATCTCCCGGCCATTCCGGCGGAAATCCCCGATGAGGCCAGCCGCGCCACTTCGGGGAAGATCGTCGCTGCGTTGGGACAGAGCATGCCTTTCTTCTTCGGCGGTTCCGCCGATGTGGCCTCGAGCGTCATGACGGCCATTCCGGGGGATCCTGGCTTTACCAGAGATACCCCGCAGGGCAAGAATGTCCTTTACGGCATCAGGGAATTCGAGATGGGCTCCTTCATCAACGGGGTCTTGCTCCACGGAGGTTTGGTTTCCTACGGGGGCTGCTTCCTCGTTTTCGCCGATTACCTGAAGCCCGCCATCAGAATGGCGGCCCTCGAAAAACTGCCCGCCATCTATCTTTTTAGCCACGATTCCTTGGCCGTCGGGGAAGACGGGCCGACCCATCAGCCGATCGAGCAACTGATGATGCTTAGGGCCATTCCGGGCCTCGACGTCATCCGCCCGGCCGACGCCAGGGAAACCTATGCGGTCTGGCGCTACGCCCTTAGGACCAAAGACCATCCGGTCGCCATCATCCTTTCGAGGCAGAAACTGCCGGCCATCGCAACTTCTTCGGAAGAAGGCTTCCTAAAAGGCGCCTACCTTGTCAAAGGGCCGAAAACGAAGCCCGCCCTCCAGATCATCGCCACGGGCTCGGAAGTTTCCCTTGCCTTGGCGGTTGCCGAAGAACTCTCCAAGCAGAAGATTTCCGCCGACGTCATCTCGTTGCCTTCTTGGGAAATCTTCGAGAGTCAGGACGAAAAGTACAAAGCCTCGCTATTTAGGCTACCGAAGGAAAAGCGCGTCTCCTTGGAGATGGGCGCAACCTTAGGCTGGCAGAAGTATGCCGATACCAACATCGGAGTCGATGCCTACGGGGCTTCGGGGAAGGAAAAGGACGTTCTCAAAGCCTACGGATTCACCGCCGAAGCGGTCGCCGAGAAGATAGTCGGCGCCTTAGGGCTTAAAAAGCCCTCGAAGAAAGGGTAGTATCTTAGGGAAATGAGCAACAACTACCTCGTCCTCAACAATTACTCGAAGTCGGGAGAGATCAGGCTTTCCAGAAAGCTTTTCGAAAGCATCGCCGAAGAAGCCGTGAGCGAAGTGGAGATGGCCAAGACCTCGGCCAGGAAGAACAAGGGCCTTTTCAAGACCCAGGGCCCGGCCAAGGTCGCTTTCCGCAAGGACGGGAAGGTCGACATTTCCCTCGACGTTTCCATTTCGCGCGAGGCCCCGGCCCAGGAAATCTGCCTGAAGATCCAGGAGCAGGTGGCCAACAGCATCCAGATGATGTGCGAGACCGTCCCCTTTTCCATCAAGGTCAGGATCGTCTCGCTTACATGAACCAAGACCTTCGGGCCAGGCAGGACAAGGCCTTGGCCCTTTACCAGCGCTTTGCCTATCTTTTCGTGGGCCTAGCCGTCCTCAATGTCGTCGCCTCTTTATTGGCTTTGATCGTCGATACGGGCGCCCTCGGGTTTTCCTATTCCTTCATGGCGTATCTAAGGAACGCCATGTTCGAAAAGACCTACGGCAACGGCATCGGCTGGAACTACGCCGCCTATGTCATTTCGCTTGTCTTGGTGGCCGCCCTTAGCCTCTATATCGGTTTCAGCGGCCTCAAGGCCAAGGTGAAGATCGCCGTCTGGGGACCCGTCCTTTATCTGGCCGATAGCATCTATTGCTTCGTCATCGCTGCCGGGGCCAGCTATCCGAATCTATCCGCAACCGATGCCTATATCGGAGTCGCCATCCATTGCCTGGGTTTGATCGCCCTCGGCTTGGCCGTCTGGGCGTATATCAGGACCTACCGTTTGTTCAATGAGGGGAAGAAGCATGCCTAAAGAGAAAAAAGACGTGACGGAACGCCCCTATTTCAAGGACAACCGCCTCGGCCATGAAAAGGCCGCCTTGGCGGCCGTCTATGCCCTCATCGAATTCGCCGAGGCCAAGAAGGAGTGCGACGTCGAGCAGATCGTCTCCGGCATCTGCGGGGCGCCTTATGAAGATTGCCCGATCTTCGTCAAAGCCTGCGTTTTGTCTTGCCTCAAGCACTTCGACGAGGCCGTCGAAGCCTATGAACCCTTGCTTAGGAATTGGTCCTTCGGGCGCCTGAACCGCGTGGCCCAGGCCATACTGCTTGTCTGCTATTGCCGCTACTACCATAGCGAGGAGTCCGTGGCCAAGGCCATCCTCATCGACTGGGCCGTCGAACGGGCCAAGGAATACCTCGCCAAAGACGATTACAAGTACATCAACGCCGTATTGGATAAGGCTTTGGGATAAAGATGGACGGGCGGATCCTCAGCGTCTCCGAAGTCACCGAGCTTTTGAAGCGCTGCCTCGAGGCCGTGCCTTTCTTCCAGAACATCTCCGTCAAAGGGGAGATCAGCAACCTGAAGCGGTACGCCTCGGGCGCCTTTTTCGACCTGAAGGACGAAAAGAGCCCTTTGCCCTGCGTCTTTTTCGCGAGCGAAGGCGATTACCGGAATTTCAAGGCCAATAACGGCGAGCAATACGTCTTGACCGGCCGTCTCGGCGTCTGGCCGAAGGCCGGAAGATACCAGCTCTACGTCAGGGAAGCCGAGCCGGAAGGCGCCGGCCTATTGGCCAAACTCCGGGAAGAGCTGAAGCAGAAACTCGCCAAAGAAGGATTGTTCGACGAAGCGAGGAAAAGGCCCTTGCCCCAATTCCCGAAGAGGATCGGGGTCGTCACGGCCCACGGCTCGGCGGCCGAGGCTGATATCGTTACCAACCTCAATCGCCGTTACCCGATCGTCGATATCGTCATCATTCCGGCCACGGTCCAAGGGGCCAGCGCTCCCGCTAGCATCATCAAGGGGATAGAGAAGGCCCAGGGCCTAAATCTCGATATCCTCGTCATCGCCAGAGGCGGGGGTTCCGCCGAGGATCTGGCGGCCTTCGATGACGAAAAGGTCGTTAGGGCCATCGCCGCTAGCAAAGTCCCGACCGTCACGGCCATCGGGCACGAAATCGATTTCACTTTGGCCGATTTTGCAAGCGACAAGCGGGTTTCGACCCCGACGGCCGCGGCCGCCCAATTGGTGCCCGATATCGCCGATATCAAATCGTTCATCCTTGGGAGCGAAGCCGAAATCGCCTCGACGGCCGATAGGAAAATCGGCCTCTTGAAGGAAAAGCTCATGGGCTTGGCCGGCCGCTCCTATTTCGAAAAGCCCGAGACGGTCTATGCCCTTTCGCTAGAGAAGACGAACGGGCTGATCCGGCGGATGCTTGCCGGAGCTGCTACGACGCTCGAACGGCTGAAGGAAAAAGAGAAGTCCCTGATGGAATCCTTAACGCATCTCGATCCCGGGCAAGTCATTTCGCGGGGCTACGCTTTGGCCTATATCGACGGAAAGCTCGTGAAGGATCCGAAGGATGCGCCAGTCGGCGCCAAGATGGAGACCCGGGTCAAGGGTGGTATAATCGCCTCACGGGTCCTGGGGGGAGACTAGACATGTCCGAAGAAAAGAAGAAAATCAGCTTCGAAGAAGGCCTTAGGCGCCTCGAAGAAATCGTCGCGAAGATCGAGTCCGGGAAACTCGGGCTCGAAGAGACGCTTTCCCTTGTCGAAGAAGGGAAGAAATTGGGCGACTCCCTGAAGGCCACGATCGAAGCGGCCGAGAAGAAGCTCGCCAAGTACCAATTGGCCGACGGGGCCGAAGAATAAGAATCCCAGCATGGCGGAGGAACTGGTAAGAAAAGACGTCAGGGACATCAAGGATCCCGATTTCGTCAAGGACCTCGGAAAGAAGTCGCTACGGATCCTTTGCCATGACCTTAGGACGGAGATCATCCGGGCCACGAGCCAATACGGCGGCCACCTTTCGAGCAACCTCGGGGACGTCGAACTGACGGTGAGTCTATTCCGCTGCTTCGACTTCAAAGGGAAGGACAAGCTCATCTACGATGTCGGCCACCAGGCCTACGCCCAGAAATTGCTCACTGGCCGCTCGCTCGATGATCTCGGCGGCCAGGGCGGCTCCCGCTTCCAAAGCCGGGCCGAAAGCCCCTATGACGTCTATGAAGCCGGCCATAGCTCGACTTCCATTTCGGCGGCTTTGGCCTTTGCCATCAGGGAACAGGAAAAAGACGAGAAGGAGAGGGGAGATGTCGTCGTTTTGATCGGCGATGCCTCGATTGCCTCGGGGCTTGCCTTCGAAGGACTCAACAATCTGGCGGCCAACAAGGCCAAGGCCATCGTTGTTCTCAACGACAACGACATGTCGATCTCTTCGCCTTCGGGGGCGATGGGACGCTTCTTCCGGCGCATTTCCTCGCAAGGCTTCTACAACAAGGCCAAGAAGGCCTACCAGAAGAGCCTTAGCCGCACGAAATTTGGGCGAGCGATCTACCGCGTTTCCTATAAGTTCAAGGAGAAAATCAAACGCTGGACGGTTCCGACGACCTTGTTCGACAATCTCGGCCTAACCTACATCGGCCCGGTCGACGGGCACTCGATCAAGGCCTTGGACAAGGCCTTCAAAAGGGCCAAGAACACGACGAAGACGGCGATAATCCACGTCTATACGAAGAAAGGCAAAGGCTACGAGCCGGCCGAAAACGACAAGAATGGCCTTTACCATGGCGTCACGCCCTTCGATAAAGAGACCGGTGCCTTCAAAGAAGGCCCGCGCCAATGGCAGGACACCATGGCCGATCTCATCGAACAATCCTTGGAAAATGACGATTCCGTCCGTGTTATTTCTCCGGCGATGCTGGTAGGTAGTTCCTTAACGAACATCTATGAGCGGTTCCCGAAGAAATGCTTCGACGTCGGCATCAACGAAGAGCACGCCGCGACTTTCGCGGGTGCTTTGGGACTAAACGGCTATAAGCCGATCCTCGTCGTTTATTCGACGTTCCTGCAAAGGGCCTATGACGAAATCCTCCATGACTGCGCGCGCCTCAAGGCCCCCGTAACCTTATTGGTCGATCGGGCCGGGCCCGTCGGCCGCGACGGCGTGAGCCACCAAGGCCTTTACGACGTCGCCTTCCTTAGTTCGATTCCGAATGTTTTGGTAACGATGCCGGCGACCGATAAGGAAGCCGCCTTCCTTTTGGATGAATCACTAAGCCAAACCGACAAGGTTTTCGCCATCCGCTACCCGAAGGAGACGGCAGTCGCCGAAAACGGCGATCCCGCGCTTACCGGCGGACGGATGCGCTTCCTCAAAGAGAAAGGCAAATGCCTCGTCCTTGCCGTCGGCCCGAGAGCCAAATCCCTATATGATAGTTTGAAGACAAACAAAGATATCGCCTTCGCCAATCCGCTTTATCTAAACGCCTTCGATCCCAAGGACATCGAAGCCTTGTCCAAGTATTCCAAGATCGCCGTCTACGATTCCTACGGGACCGAGGCCGGCTTTGCCAAGAACCTCTCGTTCGCCTTAAGTCAGGCTGGCTACAAAGGCGAAGTTTTGAATCTCACATTCCCGAACGGCTTCGTGGCCCATGGCGAGATCATCGATCAACTGAAGGCTTACGGACTCGACGTCGAAACGGCCGCCGACAAGATCCAGGCTTTCCTCAAAGCCTAGTTAACATAATAGTTATGGGTTATAAATAGGCCATGGCCCGCGTCGTCATGCATGTCGACCTCAACGCCTTCTTCGCGGAGGCGGAGTTTCTGCGCCACCCGGAATACCGGGGCAAGCCTTTGGCCGTCGGCGGCACCGGAAGGCGTTCCGTCATCTCGACGGCCAGCTACGAAGCGCGCCGTTATGGGGTCGGCTCAGCCATGCCGACCTATCAGGCGAAGATGAAGTGCCCGGAACTGATTTTGCTTCCGGTCGACTTTTCCTATTACGAGATGCTTTCGGCCTCGTTTCTGAACTACTTAAAAAGATATTCGCCTTTGGTAGAGCAGGCCTCGATAGACGAAGCCTACGTCGATATGACGAAGGCCATGCAGGAGACCGATGATCCTTATAGATTGCTGAAGGAAGTCCAAAGGGGCCTATATCTCGAAATCGGCCTCAAGTGCTCGATAGGGGTCGGACCGACCCGGTTCCTCGCCAAGATGGGGAGTGACATGAAAAAGCCGATGGGCATCACCATCATGCGCAAGCGCGATATCGAAAAGACCCTTTGGCCACTTCCGGTTTCCAGTTTCTACGGCATCGGGAAGCGCTCGGTCCCGGAACTCACCAAGCGCGGCTATAAGACGATAGGGGAACTGGCCAAGGGCTTAGAGAGGGAAGACCCGTGGCTCAAAAGCCATTTCGGAAAAGGCTTCGAAACTGTGAAAGCCCATGCATTCGGGATGGGCGATGACGTAGTCGTCCCGGTGGCCCCGGAGGCCAAAAGCATCGGGCGTTCCTATACCCTCGAGGACGATAGCGACGATCTCGATGTCATCTTGCCGCTATTGAGGCGCCTTTGCGGGGACGTCGGGGCGAGCCTTAGGCGCGAGCGCAAGGAAGGCTTGACCGTCACCGTGACGGCCAGGGATCCCTCGTTCAAGACCAGAAGCCGTTCCGAAACATACGACCTGCCTATAGGCCAAGGCGACGAACTATATCGGAAGGCCGCCGATATCTATACCGAGCGCTTCGCCGGCGAGGCCGTGCGTTTGATCGGCGTTTCGGTCAGCAATCTAAGGGAGGCCAATGCCACCGATATCCAAATGGACTTTTTCAACTTCATGGAATACGAAAAGAAAGACGCGACCAAGCTGATGGTCCAGGAATGGAATAGACGTTTGGAAGGGAACTATTTGAAACTCGCCAGCGAAGCGGAAAGGAAGAAAGATGCTGATCGCTGAGGCGGCCCGGGAGTTTGCGACCTACCTAAGGGTCGAGCGCGGTTCTAGCGAAGCGACCGTCGAGTCCTATCTCACGGATATTCAGGCCTTCATCGTTTCGCTGGCCCCGCGGATGCTGACCGAGGAAATCGATTCCGAGGACTTAGAGAAGTTCCTTATCAAACAAAGCCAGGCGGGTTATGCGACGGCGACCCTTTTGCGTCGCTATAGTGCCATCCGCCATTTCCTCCGCTTCATGAAGGAGGAAGGAATCTACGACGGCGAAATCAACAAGGCCATCACGCCCAAAAAGGAAAAGCGCCTCCCTAGCGTCATCAGCTATGAAGAGGTCGAGGCCTTATTGGAGGCCCCCGATATGGAAAAGAAAAGCGGGATCCGCGATCGGGCGATGCTGGAGACGATGTACGCCTCGGGCCTTCGCGTGAGCGAACTCTTGACCCTCGAGTTGAAACGGCTCGATCTGAACGAGGGGATAATCACCGTCATCGGGAAAGGCAGCAAAGAAAGGAAGGTCCCGATCGGGGAGTTCGCCCTCGAATACGTGAAGAAGTATCTCCATGAAGTAAGGCCCTTCCAGAAAGGGGCCGAGACCAAGTACGTCTTCTTGGGCCCAAGGGGCACGCCTTTGACCAGGGTCTATTTCTGGAAGGCCGTCAAAGGCTATGCCGAAAAGGCCGGGATCCTCACGCCCATCAGCCCCCATAGCCTTAGGCACTGCTTCGCCACCCACCTTTTGGAAAACGGAGCCGACCTCAGGGCCGTCCAGGAAATGCTCGGCCATAGCAAGATCGCCACGACCCAAATCTATACGGAAGTAAGCGCCAGGCGGGTGGCCAGTGCTTATTCGTTGTTTGGGGCCAGAAAGTGAATTAACCTATGGTTAATCGGAAGTTAGGAAACACTAAGCATGTCTAGATTCAAACGGATATTCCTCATCGTCGCCGACTCGGCCGGAATCGGCAATTGCCCCAGGGCCGAAGAGTTCGGCGACCCCGGAAGCAATACCTTCGCCCACGCCGCCCATTCGGTCGGCGGACTCGAGATACCGGCGATGGAGTCGCTAGGGATCGGGAGCCTCGATGAGATCGAAGGCGTGAAGCCCTTGGTCCCGGCGAAAGGCTATGCCGTGAGGCTAATGGAAGCCAGCAACGGCAAGGACACGATGACCGGCCACTGGGAAATGATGGGCGTCTATACCAAGAAGGCCTTCAAGACCTTCACGGATACGGGATTCCCGGAAGAACTCATCAAGGAGCTCGAAGAAAAGACCGGGCATAGGATCATCGGGAACAAGGCCGCGAGCGGCACCGAGATCATCAAGGAGCTGGGCGAGAGGCAGATGAAGGAAAACTCCCTCATCGTCTATACTTCGGCCGATTCCGTCCTTCAGATCGCCGCCCACGAAGAGGCGACCGGACTGGAAGAACTTTACCGCTGCTGCGAAATCGCCAGAGAGATCTGCCTGCGCGACGAATATAAGGTCGGGCGCGTCATCGCCCGTCCCTATGTCGGCACGTGCGCCCTAGACTTCAAGCGGACCAGCAATAGGCATGACTATGCCCTTAGCCCCGAAGAAGATACCGATCTGAACATCATGATGGATGCCAGGTTAGCGACCATCGGCATCGGCAAGATCGGCGATATCTTCAATATGAAGGGCATTTCCGATTCGACCCATACCGTCAGCAACGAAGACGGGATGGACAAGACCATCGCCCTCATCAAGGAAGGGGATTTCGAAGGCCTTTGCTTCGTGAACCTCGTCGAATTCGATAGCGAGTACGGCCATCGGAGGAATCCGGTCGGCTACGCCCGCTGCCTCGAAGCCTTCGATAAACGCCTGGCCGAGGCCATGGAGTGCCTTAGGGAGGATGACCTCATCATGGTCACCGCCGACCACGGAAACGATCCGACCTATAGGGGCACGGACCATACGAGAGAAAGGGTTCCGCTCCTACTTTATTCTCCTAGCTTCGAGAAGGGCGGGATCTTGGAAGACCGCGCCTCGTTCGCCGATATCGGCGCCACGGTCCTCAAGAACTTCGGCCTAAGTGTCGGGGAAGGCCTTATCGGTACCCCGATCGATATTGAATAAAAGAAAGGAATTTAGGAAATGAACAAGAATAAGGCCCTTTTGGCCTTGCCTGCGGCCCTCATACTGGCCGCCTGCGGCGGAACGTCCTCTGAAGAAGAACTGACGATTTCGGATATCCGCTTCATGAGCCCGACCGGCGCGCCGGCCATCGTTTTCGCCGATCAAGGCGCCAACGAAAACTGGGAAACCGGCACGGCGACTGAGATCCGGCCCCAATTTGCCACCAACAACTACGATGCCTTGGTCATCGATTCGACGACCGGCATCGGCGTCATCGACGCCCAGGACGAGCCCTATTACAAGTTGGCTACCTTCCTAACGGGCGGGAACTTCCATCTCGTGAGCGTTACGCATACCGCCGATGAGGCTCCGACAAGCGAATCGAAGTTCCTATCGTTCAATAGCGGCTCCGTGCCCGATTCGGTGTTCCTGAGGCTTGCCAGCGAGCACTGGGGATGGGATTTCGATTTCGTCTCCGGCGGCAACATCAATTACGTTTCGGCCACGAGCGACGTCGCGACCCAGCTGATTTCGAGCCCCGAAACCTACGATTATTACTTCATCGCCGAGCCTTCCTTGCTCCAAGCCAAGACCAGTTTGGAAGCAAACGGCTATACCGTTAACGAAATCTATGACCTCCGCGAGGAATGGGAATCCTATAGCGGCCAGACCGCCATTCCGCAGGCCGCCTTGTTCGTGAATACTTGGTTCTATGAAGAACAAAGCGCTCTGGTCGGCGAGTGGCTCGAGCATATCGGCGACGTCGCCGATGCGGCCATCAACGATCCCGATACGATCGTCAGCTACATGAACGCCTATAGCGAGGATACGACCGAACAGGCCAGCCGCTTCGGCTTCAATGTTAATCAAGTGGCGAGCCTTCAGGCCGATGGAGCCAACCGCTTCGGCGTTGTCGGCAGCGACGAAATCGAAGACAACCGAGCCTTCATCAACGAGTTCTATTACTACCTGACCGGCGAAGCCGGTACCTACGGAGAGGAACTCTTCCTATAATTTCCTAGATGGAGAAAAAGAGAAGAACCCTAGCAATCGCCGTCATTCTCGGCGCTGCCGGGGTTCTTTTCATAATCGCCCTCTGGTACCTGGCGGCGTATTTGCTGCTTCAAAGCGGGAATAGCATCCTTCCATACCCCCATAAAGTTGCCTCGGCTTTAGGGGAGATCCTCTTCATGGAAGGAGCCTCCAAGACCTACATCGCCATCGGCTGGAGCGTCTTACGCGTCCTAATCGGTTTTACAGTTTCCTTTATATTGGGTGCGATCCTTGGAACCCTGGCCGGTCTTTTCCCGAAATTCGGCAATTTCATGGCTCCGGGAACGGCGATCATGCGCTGCCTTCCGACGGCCGCCGTCCTCTCGGTCCTCATAGCGATTTTCTATTCTTACAGGGGACTGCCTGACTATATTCCTTCGATTCTGGGGATGCTGGTGGCGTTCCCGGTCATCTATGAGGCATTCAGACAAGGAATTTTAGAAAACGACCATGATGTCATGGATAGCCTTGACATCGACGCCGGGCGCTTAAGCCTCGTCGGGGTCGTTTGGGTCAGATGGCCCATGAGCGAAAGCTACATCCAATTGGCCAGCGTCCAGTCCCTCGGGCTTTGCATCAAGGTTACGGTCATGAGCGAGATCATGGTCGAGGGCGGGATGACCTCCGGGCTCGGGGTCTTGATCAGCGATTACATTACCTACCTCGAAATGGACAAGGTCATCGCAGTAAGCATATTGGCCGTGGCCCTCATCATGGTGTTCGACCTCCTAACGACCGGCTTCAAGCGCGATCAAAAGGCCAAAATCAAGGCCTTGAAAACAGTGTCAACCAACGACAAACCTAATCTGAATTAACTTTTGCGAAAATCCGTTCTATAAAAGATCCGCCCGCCAATACCAAAAGGCGGGTGTTTTATTGAAACCACTGATTAATCATTAGTAGAACGCTAGTAATCCGAATTTCGCTTATAACTTTTCCACATGTTGGCAACTGTAGGATCAGGACGCAATTCGCAAAAACTAGTGTTTACGGCCTTTTATATGCCGTTTAGTTTACATAATGGACATTATGCGAAGTTAATAGGTAATGAAAAAGTTCCGGTATTTTTCACCGGAACTTGGCCAAATTCGCTGTCCTAAATTCTATTTCTCGATATTTTGCTCTAAAAGAGCCTCCAAACCGATGGTTGCCCTGACCTCTTCTAGGAATATGTGAATTACTACATTACCGCTGTCAACGATTGTCCATCCGGTGTTGGGCTTCCCTTCTTTCGCGCGGATGTTCTCCCCTAGGGCCTCGAGTTCGTCCTCTAGGACCTCGGCGTACGACCCCAGGGCCCTCTCGTTGGGGGCCGTGGCGATCACGTAGTACTCTGTGAACGGGGTCAGGTCTTTGACGTCGATGACCTTGATGTCCTCTGCCTTGTGGTCGCTGAGGATCTTGGTGATCTTCTTGGCCTTGCTCAAGGCTTCGTCTTTTGCTCTTGGCATGTCTATTCTCCTTTGAGGTAAAACCTCATAGCTTCCTGAGTATAAGTATCATCGCACGAGTATCCGCGCGAAGATAGAAATTTAATATTCTCATCGAACACGAGCCTAAATCCTTCTTCTATTCCCTTATGGCAGGCATCGATCATGAATTGCGAGTCGTAGTGGCGGCCTGGCTCAATCTTGTCGGCGGCGTATATTGCCTTGGCGACATCATCCATGCCTGCGGCGCCTGTGCAATGCGATGCGATGGCCTCTTCTACTCTAGGACTAACCGCAAATAGTTTCTTAGCCAAAGCGGCCCCGGCGAACTGATGGTAAACCCAGTCAGGATGCCGGCTTTCCGGATATTTGTCATAAGGCTTGGAAAGCCCGATCTGCTCTTCTAGAGGCATATCCTTGGCGATGTCATGGAGGATCCCGGCGATATAGGCGTCGTTTGCCTCTTCGCCTTCTAGGAAACTCATGGCGAGCTCGGCGACGCGGCAGGAATGCTCGTAACGGGCTTTGTCGATGTAACTGGCGACGATGCCTGCGTAGTACATCCGATTTTCTTCGATGAATTCTCGGGCTTCCTTAAAGGGGTGCGGATAAACCAGATCGCGGATGGCCGTCGAACTATAGCCTTTCGTCTCTACTCCATCCAACGGTTTTAAACCGAACTTCTCTATCGTTTCCTTATTCGGCAAAATATCTTTTCTTTGCACAAAATAAAGTTGGGCGATCCGAGCTATTTCGCCGGCCTCTTTCCAGCGCTCGAAGGTGTTGACGGAATCGCCTCCGATGAGGAAGCAAATCTCAGCCTCGGGATGGCGTTCCCGATACTCCCTTAGGCAATCGATCGTAAAGTCCGGCTTATTCTCGTCTTTTATCCAAGAATCGTCGATTTCATAAGGAAAATCGGCCTTTTTGGATAAGACGAGCCTCAATAGTTCGAGGCGTTTATTCGGGTCGCTCGAGGGGTTCTTCCACCTAGCCTTGCGGCTGATTTGGAAAATGACCTTGGCGTCAAGCCGCTTTGCGGCGGCTTTGGCCAGGGCCAGGTGATCGGGATGGACGGGATCGAAGCTCCCGCCGTAGATGAGCAATCTCTCCATCAGCCTTTCGGGAATAGTTTCGGATTCTTCTCGTTCTTCCTGTAATAGAGGGCAGTATGCCCGCGGATCTCGACGAGCTCGCTCCTGGTGGCTTTCTCAAGATAGGCAGCCGCCTCTTTCATCTCTGAAGCGTCTTCGGCCTGGACCTTGACCTTGGCCAGTTCATGGGCCGTCAAAGCCTTATCCAAAACGGCGGTTTGGCTATCGCCGATCCCGCCTTTTCCGATCATGAGGCAAATGGGGAAACTAGGCGAAGATCCCTTGAGTTTCAGGATCTTCTTCTGTTCTTTGGTTAGCATCAGGAAACCTTGCTGCGGCTCACGTAGATGGCGGTGCCGCTGGGGACATAGACATTGAACTTCTGGCCTTCGCTCTGGAAGCTGATCCATCCTAGGCCCCCGATCCCGATGTCCCGGCGGTCGGTCTCGTCGATGGCGACTTCGTAGACGTCGAAGTCCTTCGGCTCCTGGAGGAGCTTCGAGACCGGCGTGAGGTTGCCTTTCCTAATGCCGTCGATGAATTCTTCCTCGGCCTTCTTGGTCTGGCACTTCTTCACTTTGACTTCGCTCGAGGCATAGATGCTGACGGCCGTCTTGCCTTTGTCCTTGGTCTCGAGGAGATCGATCCTGGCGACGCCGCCCAATAGAAGCGAATCGCCGGCCCCGAGGTTTTCCTTGCGCCTTTCGATTTGGCTATCGGGATAGATGGCGGCCCCGGTTTCGGTTTCGACTTTGCTTATGACCGTATTGGCCGTCGAAGTCCCCGGGGTATCGTAAATCGAGCTTGAAGCATCGAGGGGGATTTCCAAAAGGCTCAGCATCGTGCCGGGGTAATTGTGGATCGAAATGTTCCGGCGGCTCTTATTCTTGTAGTGGCGGAGGAACGACTGCAGGAAGATCGTCTTCCCGGCCTTCTGGCTCCCGATGACGTAGACGTCGTGGGCCCGCCTTTTTTCGTCGATGACCTTTTGCCAGTCCTGGTCGCCCTTTGGGTTGCTCAAAGTCGTGAGGATGACATCGTCGGCCGTTACGTTCAGCGAAGCGACGCGGCAGCGGTGGGCGACGTATTCCTTGAGGGCCTCATCCTTGGCTTCCTTCGGCATCAAATCGCGCTTATTGGCGATGATGAGGATCGGCGAGTTGCGGATGATATCGTTTATTTCGGGCACGAACAAAGTCTCGAAGGAGAATAGATCCAATACATAGACGATGAGGGCATCGCTGGCGGCGGCGTCCCTTAGCATATGCAGGAAGTCCTCAGAAGCCGTCAGCGGCTTGCTACCGCGGTTATGGGAGGTCTCGTTCCAGCATTTCTCGCAGAAAAGGACCGTATCGAGGCTGCTCTCGAGGAAAGACTTATCGATATAGCCTTCCTTTTCCTTATCCTCGCTTTGGAGGATGGCTCCGCAGCCGTAGCAGCGGCGCACGATGTTCAAAGTGCTCATTCCTCATCCCACTCCTTTGACAGTCGGTGTTTATGGACCATTTTCCTATAGCGATTATCCAACAATCCATTGATTTTTGATACCAACGGCCGGTATTCGGAAAGATGGTCGACCAATATGGTCAGGCATCCGGCCCTGTTTCCGCTTTTGATATCGGTCGCGCATTGATCGCCGACCATGGCGCAGTCCTTGGCCGCCAGGCCCTTCTTCCTAAGGAACCTCTTGAGGAAATAGGCGGCCGGCTTGAAGAGGGCGTGGCAGCTTTCGACCCCGAGATCTAAAGCGTAGGCCTTCACCCGTTTCCCCGAATTGTTGCTAGCGATGTAAAAGGCGATCCCGGCCTCTTGGAGGCCGGCGACATAGGCCCTGACCTCATTATTTGGCGATGACTCCGTATAAGGGGCCAGCGTGTTGTCGAGGTCGCATAAGACGGCCTTGATCCCGCGCTCATGATAAAAGGAGACGGGTATGTCCGTCGCCTTCTTGGCCAGATAGTCTGGGGCGTAGGTCTTTTTCTTCTTCATTCGTCGTCGAATAGGGATATCTGTTCGAAGCTGGCGCCCGATTCATTATTTTCGGCGCCGGGATCATCGGGCAATAGATCGGGCTTGGCCTTTTCCGGGAGCGGCACCGATTCCATATCGGCCGGTATGCTCCCGGACATCAAAGGATAGTAATCCGTAACGGGGTATTTCCTTATGAAATCGTCGGGCCGCTTGGCGTAGCGCTCCGAGGGAGTCAGGTGGAAGTCTTCGAGGGTTATATCGTAGAACTTTCCGTTCGTGAGCAAGCCTTTTACCGCCAGCGGCGGCTCGAGGCCTTCGAGAGAATAAGCCTTCAAGAGCTTATGCGGCTCGTTCTTGAAGCAAGGATATAGGAGGAACGCCCGGCTCATGCGGTCCTGCTCCTCGTATTTGGAAAGATCGATGATCCTCGAATACCCGAGGTCGGTGACAAGCAGGGCTTTGTTTCGGCCTTCGGCCTTCTGGTAAGAAAGAAGGACCGCCATCGGCTTGCCTTGGAAGGAGCCGGCCTTGATGCCGCCGGAGCCGCGGTTCCTGACTTGGATCTCGTTTTCCGAATAGACTTCGGCCAGTCCGTCGACGGTGCTTAGCAATAGCGTCGAGCCGCCATTGGTGAGGACGACGCCTACGACGGCGTCGCTATTGGAAATGGAGATGGCCTTCATGGCCTTCTTGGTCCTGGCGACCGGGAAGGCATCCATCGGGCTCCTCTTGATCTGAGATTTCTTCGTGAGGAAGACGAAATAGAGGTCGTTTCTGAAACGGGGCGCCGTGAAGGCGGCGACGATCTTCTCGCCCGGGGCCAAAGAGGTATAGGCATTGAAGTGGACGCCTTCTTCCAGCCACTTGGTTTCCTTCAGGCTATTGACCGGGAGATAGACGTAATTCCCCAGCTGCGTGAAGGCGATGAAGTAATCGGTCGTCTTGGCGGTCCCGTAGTAAACCAAAGCATCGCCTTCCTTGATGCCGGGAAGGGCGCCTTTATCGCCGCCCGAGCCTTTCCAGGACTTGGTGGACGAGCGCTTGACGTAGCCGTCCTTGGTGACGGCGATGTAGCAATCCTCGACGGCGATGAGGTCGCGGGCATCGTATTGATTCGGAGCCGAATCTTCCTCCCCGACGATTTCCGTTTTCCTATCGCTCCCGTACTTCTTGGCGATTTCCTTCAGATCGGCGCATAGGTAATCGGTGAGCTTGCTTTCGTCGCTAAGCAGTTCGTCGTAGGAAGCGATCTTGGCCTTGAGATCCTCGCCTTCGTTTTGGAGGGTCATGATGTCGGTATGCGTGAGCTTATAAAGAGGCATCATGACGATCGACTCGGCCTGGGGCTCCGTGAAGCCCATTTCCTCGCAGAGGTTTTTCTTGGCATCGGCCTTATCGGCGCTTCCCCGGATTATGGCGATGACTTTGTCGAGTTCGCTGACGGCCCTGATGAGGCCTTCGACGATATGGAGGCGGGCGCTGGCCTTTTCCTTATCGAAGTTCAGGCGCTTGATTTCGATTTCGCGCCGGAATTCGAGATAGGTATCGCAGTAAGTTAGGAGGTCGAGCGTTCTCGGACGGCCGCCGACGATGGCGACGACGTTGGCCGAATAGCTGCCGGCGATGCCGCCGCCGGCTTTGCCGGCGCTCTTGTCGCTAAGGTAGGCCAAAATCGTTTCGGCCTTGGCCTCGGGCTTCAGATCGATCGCGATCCTCAGGCCGTTCCTATCGCTTTCGTCGCGGACTTCTTCGATCCCGGGGACCTTCTTTTCGCTCCGGAGCTTGTCGATCCCATAGACCATCTCCGATTTGATGACCCCGTAGGGGATTTCGGTGATGACGATCTGCTTCTTGCCGCCCGGGAGATCCTCGATGCTCGCTTTGCTTAGCAATTTGATGCGGGCATGGCCGGTCCTATAGAGCTCTTCGATGGCTTTGGTCCCGATGATCTTCCCGCCTGTCGGGAAATCCGGCCCTTTTACGAAGCGGAGAAGCGAATCGATTTCGCAGTCCGGGTGCTTCAGGCGATAGGCCATGGCCTGGCAGATTTCCCGGAGATTGTGGGGCGGGATATGGGTTGCCATGCCGACGGCGATGCCTTCGGTCCCGTTCACGAAGAGGTTCGGGAAATGGGCCGGCAAAACGGTCGGCTCTTCGTTCAGGTCATCGAAGGTCAAGGTCATCTCGACCGTGCCTTTGTCCATGTCGCGGACGAGCTCTTGGCTCAGGGGGCTAAGGCGCGCTTCCGTGTAACGGAAGGCGGCGGGCCCGTCCCCGTCCATGGAGCCGTTATTGCCTTGGAAATCGACCAATGGTTCGCGATACGACCAATCCTGGCTCATGCGGACCAGGGCTTCGTAGATGGAGGAATCCCCGTGGGGGTGGTACTGGCCCATGACGCCGCCGACGATATGGGCGCACTTCCTCGTGGGCTTATCGAAGGTATTCCCCGTCTTCTGCATGTAGAAGACGATGCGCCGCTGGACCGGTTTCAAACCGTCTCGGGCATCGGGGATGGCGCGGTCTTGGATGACTTCCTTGGCATAGATGCCAAAGCGCTCGCCCATGATGACATCCAGGACGGTGCCTTGGATGCGCTCGACGACGTTTTTCTCGAGCAGGTCTTCCTTCTTCTTGGAACTCATCCCTTTACCTCGTCGATGAAGTCGTCGCGCTCATTGAAGACGACGTTTTCCTCTATCCATGTGCGCCTGGTCCCGGCATCGTCGCCCATCAAGACGACGATCGATTTATCGACGACGATGGGATCGTCGATCTTGACCTGAAGCAAGACGCGGGTGGCCCGATTCATCGTCGTTTCGCTAAGTTCGTGGTCGTTCATCTCGCCCAAACCTTTGTAGCGCTTGATGCCGTAGCCCTGGCCGATCTTGAGCTTCGCATTTTCGAGTTCGATGTCGTTATAAGCGTATTGGAAAATCTCAGGTTTGCTTTTCCGGTAGACCTTGTAGAGCGGCGGCTGGGCGATATAGACCATGCCTCTGGTTATAAGGGGCTTCATGAACCTATAAAAGAACGTCAACAAAAGCGTTTGGATATGGGCGCCGTCGGTATCGGCGTCGGTCATGATGATGATCTTCCCGTATCGGGCTTTGTTCGGATCGAATTCCTGCCCGGCCCCGGCCCCGATCGTTTCGATGAGGGTCGAGATCTCCTCGTTGCTAAGAATGCTATCGAGGGACTTCCCTTCGGTATTGAGGGGCTTGCCCCTCAAAGGAAGGATGGCCTGGAACAAACGATTGCGGCCGCGCTTGGCGGTCCCGCCGGCTGAGTCGCCCTCGACGATGAAGAGTTCGTTGTTGTCGTAGTCCTTGCTTTGGGCAGGGGCGAGTTTATCGCTGATTAAAACTTCCTTGCCCTTCTTTTTGGTTCCGCGGCTGGCTTCTTTAGCGCGCCTTGCGGCGGCCCTGGCTTCCTTGGCCGCCAGGCACTTGCGGATCAAATCGACAGCGAACTCCTTGTGCTCGCGGAGGAAATACAAAAGGTTCTGGCTCACGTAGTCGTAGGTGAGCTTGTAGGCATCGGGGGTTCCGAGCTTGCTCTTCGTTTGGCCTTCGAACTGAAGCTTGTCTTCGTCGGCGATCTTGACCGAGAGGACGGCCGTGAGGCCTTCGCGGATGTCCTCGCCTTCGAGCTTGGCGTTCTCTTTGATGAGGCCGGCTTCCTGGGCGAAGTCGTTGATGGCTTTATTCAGGCCGGTTTTGAAACCGGACTCGTGGGTACCGCCGTCTTGGGTGCGGACGGAGTTGGCGTAGGTCAATATCGTTTCGCCGTAATCGCGGTTGGCCCAGGCCATGGCCAGCTCGATTTCCATATCGCCGGACTTTCCGTCGAAATAGAGGATCTCGCCGATGACTTCCTTTCCGGCGATGAGGGTTTCGACGTACTGGCGGAGGCCGTTTTCGTAATAGAACTCGTGGCTTTCGGCCGGGCGCTTGCGCTCGTCCCTTAGGAAAATGCGGACGCCCTTGAGCAGGAAGGCTTCTTCCTGCAGGTGGTTATAGACCGTTTCCCATTTGAACTCGGTGCTTTGGAAGACCTTGGCGCTCGGCTTGAAGCGGACGACGGTCCCGTGCTTCGTCGTCGTCCCGATCGTTTCCAAAGGAACTTCGACTTCCCCGCCCTTATGGAAGCGGATATGCCGGATGAGGCCTTCACGGTAGATTGTGATATCTAGCCAATCGCAGAGGGCGTTGGTAACGGTCGCACCCATGCCGTGGAGGCCGGCGGCCGAGCCGTAGACCTTGTTGGAGAACTTGCCGCCGGCATGGAGCCTCGTATAGGCCAGCTGGACGGCCGGGATCCCGGTTTCCTTATGGATATCGCAGGGAATGCCGCGGCCTTCGTCCCTGACTTCGACCGAGCCGTCTTTTTCGAGGGTCACGTAGATCTTGTCCCCGTAGCCGTTTACGGCCTCGTCGATGGCGTTGTCGACGATCTCCCAAATCAGATGATGGAGGCCGGTCAGGTTGGTCGAGCCGATATAGACGCCGGGGCGCTTGCGGATGCCTTCGAGTTCGCTCAAAAGCTCGATGTCTTTTCCGGTGTAGTTCGCTTGGGCTTTTTCGAAATCGACCATGGGAAACAATAAAGTCGCTAGATTATACAAAATAACCGGGCGCGCGCCAACCCGCCCGCCCATATGAGGCTTCTAGGCAAGGTAGTTCGCAGACGAACATTCGTTATCCGGCTTCCGTCGCCTTTTCCTTGGACGGCCAATCCGCTTATTGGATAATAAGCGCCGTGAGTAGCATTGCAGTCAATATCCTTCTGGCCCTAAGCGCCATAATCTTCGGCTATGCCTTCGGGTCGATTCCCTTCGGCGTCATCATCGGAAAGGTCTTCTACCACAAAGACCCGAGGGACTACGGGAGCGGCAATTCCGGCGGGACCAACGCCGGGCGGGTCCTCGGCAAGAAAGCCGGGATCGCCGTCATCCTCTGCGACATGCTGAAGGTCGTCATTCCCTTCTATGCCTTTTGGGCCATCCTGGCTTTCTCCGGCATCAAGGAAACCTACGAGATCTTCGATGACGGCCTTATCTATCTTTGGCTCTTCCCGGTCTTCGCGACCCTTGGCCACTGCTTCCCCTTCTACATGCACTTCCGGGGCGGCAAGGCCGTGAGCTGCTACTTCGGAATCCTCGGCGGGACTTCCTATACCTCGCTCGTCTTTTCCTTCGCCGCCTTCATGTTCGTCCTCAAGGGCCGCAAGATGGTTTCGGCCGCCTCCATCGTCGCCGGCGGGGCTTCGCTTCTATTCGTCTGGACGATGGCGATTCTCGATTATTCGATCGCCGGATTCGACTCCTCGATCCTGTTCTTTAATATCGGGGTCGGCGGCATGCTCTATTATTCGCTCGAGATGGCCGCGGCCATTACGCTCATGTACGTTTTGCTTGTCGTCCGCCACATCGCCAACATCAAGCGGATCAAGGCCGGCAACGAAAGCAAGATTACGTGGCTCAAGTAGAAAATTAGTATTTTCAGATTTTCCCCAGCATTGTGGGCAAAAGCCGGATGTGGAAATTCGGCTTTTCTTTTTGCTTCGACCAAACCTAGGTTTTTCGTTGACAAAAATTCCGGAAGTTATCCACATGGGCTTTTTGAGCCTCCACATCGGAAGGACACCATTTTTCGCTTCTTCTGCACCGGTTGGGGGCCGGTTTAAGAGGCCTGCCCCTTCCCTTTCGTTCATCGGTCGGTCTCTGTTTAAAGCGAAGAGCCTAGAATTCCTTAGGCGCCTCCATTCGCTCCTCCGCGCAGGCTTTAAAAAAGGACCCTCACGGGTCCCTTGGTTGATGGTCTTCCCTCTTACTTGTTGGAGTTCTTCATCGAGTTCATGACGGCCCTGATCTGGGCTTCGGAGGGCTTGCGGCCCATCTGCATGAACATGGCGCGGATGGCCTTCTCGGAGATCGGCGGGTTCTTCTCCAGCTGCTTCTTGATGACGTAGCGGGCGACGAAGAAGCCGACGATGAAGAAGACGATGGCGATGACGATCGGCCAGACGATGACCTGCCAGAGGGCTAGGGTGACTTCCACGCTTAGGCCCTCCCGTCGTACTTGCCGGTGGTCGTGTCGACCAAGACCTTATCGCCTTGGTTGATGAAGAGCGGGACGCGGATCTTGAGGCCCGTCTCGAGGACGGCGTCCTTCATGGCCGTATTGGTCTTGGTATCGCCCTTGACGCCGGGTTCGCACTCGGTGACTTCCATGGCGACCTTGGCCGGAAGGACGATGCCGAGGACTTCGTCCTCATAGGAAGCGATGGTCACTTCGAGGTTGGCGACGAGGTAAGGAAGTTCGTTAACGAGGCTATCCTTCCCGATTTCGATCTGGTCGTAGGTCTTCGGATCCATGAAGGTAAGGGTGCCGGTGCCGCCGTCATAGAGGTACTGCATGATGCGCTTGTCGATGCGGACTTCGGCGACGTCGTAGCCGGAGTTCCTCGCAAGTTCGGTGATAGCGCCGGTGCGGACGTTTTTGACTTTCAGTTTGGCGACCATCTTCCGCATGGCCGTCTTGTTCAGCAGGATGTCGAGGACCTGGTAAAGGGTATCTTCGTCGATGAAGTAATTCCCAGGCCTTAGTTCGGTAACGTTCATACTCAATATTCTCCCAATGCAAAGGGGCTAAAAATTGCCAGCGCTATTATAGTCGCTTTGCGACTAGCCAAACACCCCAAATAGCCTTAGCCCTTCAAGGCTTCGGCGATATAGGGGTTGAATCTCTTCTCGTCTTCTATCTTTGTCTTCGGCCCGTGGCCGGGATAGCAGACCGTCTCTCCGGGCAAGGACGCGATGAGTCTAAGGCTTTCGTTCCTCTTGCGCTTCGCGGCGCCCGGAAGGTCGTCTCTTCCGATGCCGTTCTTGAAGAGCGAATCGCCCGTGAAGACAATCCGTTCGTCCGGCAAATGAAAGCAGAGGGAGCCGCCCGTATGGTACGGGGTCGCAAGGACCTTTATCCGATAGCCGGCGAGCGTCAGTTCTTCGCCGCCATCGAGCAAAACCGTATCTTCGGGCGTTTCCAACTCCTTCGGATCGAACAGGAAGAAAGACGCGTTCAGCTTGGCGTCTCCGAAGCAGTCGAGGTCTTCCCTCCCCACATAGGCTTTGGCGCCCGTGGCCTTGCATAAACCGGGCACTCCGCCGATATGGTCGATGTGCCCGTGGGTGATAAGGACGGCCTCAAGGGTGAGCCCGTTCTTCTCCAAGTGCGCCAAAACAGCCTTGATGTCGGGATTTCCCGGATCGACGGCCAAAGCCTTATGGCCGTCATCGACAAGATAGGTATTCGAGTAATAGCCGCTTTGGAGGACGGTGACCTTAGGCAAGGAAGAACTCCAAGGTCGTGACGAAGGCGCGGTACCGGCTTACGCTGATGCTGCTGATGGTGATTTCCGTCACGGCTTCCTCGAATTCGAAGCGGAGGGTTTCGTCGTCTTGGATGTCGCTTCCGGTGTAATGGGTGAATTCCTGGCTCGTGCCGTTGATGTCGATGCCGGAATTGTCGCGGTTGGTGTAGCTATTGCCGCCGTAGCTATAGGAATTGTGGTAGTCCGTGCCGGTGACTTCGATGGCACTGATGGCTTGGGTCGTGACCAACGAGAAGCTTCCGGTTCCCGAGGAACTGCCAAGCGTCAGATGGACCTTCGTGCCGTCAGATGTGGCATTTACCCTTTCGATGATGGTGATGTTATCTGCCGGGATCAGGTCGCTGACCTCGCTGAAATAAGCGGCGAATAAATCCGGATGGTCGGAATAGCCGTAGCCGCCACTTTCGGCGATTTCCGCGAAGCTGACGACGACGCTTTCGCTTTCGGCAGGATCCTCCGAGGTGCTCTCTTCGGGTTCTTCATCGGAGCTGCTTTCCTCAGGCTCTTCGTCGGAACTGCTCTCTTCCGGTTCTTCGTCGGAGCTGCTATCGTCAGGGGCTTCGGAACTGCTTTCGTCAGAGGCTTCGGAACTGCTTTCCTCGGTAGTGTCGCTGCTCTCTTCGGTTCCGACGGTTTCGCTCGTTCCGGTTTCGCTGCTTTCTTCGGCGATGGTGCTAGCCTCATCGGCAGTGCCGCCGCAGGCGGCGAGCAATAGGGCGCTGGCGGCTAGGATCAATAGTTTCTTCATTTCGTTTCTTCCTTCCTTTTGCAAAAGAAAATCCCCGCGAGGGGGAGTTTCTACTTCTTTTCCTTGTGGGCGGTCTTCTTTTGGCAAACCGGGCAATACTTGCTGGTTTCCATGCGGTCCGGGTGCAGTTTCTTGTTGCGGGAAGTGATGTAGTTCTCCTCGCCGCAGACCGTGCACCGGAGGATGACTTGTTCGCGTTTGCTGGCCATGATCTATCGTTTCTTCCTTGTTTGTCCGGGCAAAAGGATAGCACCGCCACCGGCGATAATCTATTTATTTTGAACTGAAATCTGCACATGAGTGGTGACGAAGGGCTGCGAATGCCGCATG
>CAYMRJ010000004.1:0-37729 GCA_964392865.1 uncultured Staphylococcaceae bacterium | reverse complement strand
CGTAGGAGAAGGGAATCTACTGACCCGACTTATCTGACGGAAGGAGAACGAAAAGGAAATCGGGCAGCTTTTGGCTGCCCTTTTGCTTTTATGGGTCTCTTGGTTTGCCGAACTTACGCATAGAAACCTGCCAAACTTGAAATCCAAAACCTGCCAAACTTGAAATCCAAAACCTGCCAAACCCGAAAACGAAAACCTGCCAAACCTGAAATCGTGCGATAAAAACGAGACTTTTAAGCCTGACAAACTTAACAGATCCGATCTGGTTTTATTAGTCTTTGGGCGAGTGTTTCTGAGGAATCCGACTAGTCTTCCTGAGTATCAGGACAGGGGTGCCTTTGGGGAATAGGGGCCCTACGCCCAAATGCCATATTTCGCCTCGGGAGGAGAACCCACGAAGAAGAAAGCCCTGATCCTATTGGCCGTTGCAATCTTGCCATCCGCTCGAGGCGGAACGGCCGATGAATCCGATATCCCTAACGAAAGCGATACGTCATCCATAACAAGCATCGCTTCCTCTATAACTGGGCTTTAAGGTCGATGGCGGCAAATAGCCATTATCGGAAAGGTCTCGTATTTGGCGCGGCATGATTCGCGATTCGCGTTTCTTTATGTGGATGCGTTTTAATATCCATCGATAGAGGATTGGACGAATGAAGGCATTACTTATTAACGGAAGCCCCCACCAGCATGGATGTACCTATACGGCTCTTAAGGAAGTATCCAAGTCATTGGAAGAAGAAGGACTTGAGACTGAGATTTATTGGATTGGCAATAAACCCGTTATGGGTTGTCAGGCCTGCGGCTACTGCAAGAAGAACGGCCGGTGTGTCTATGGCGATGATCCCTGCAATGAAATCGCGGACAAACTCAGAGAAGCTGACTGTCTGGTTGTTGGTAGCCCGGTCTATTTCTCTGCGCCGAATGGGGCATTGCTTGCCTTGCTCGATAGGGTTTTCTATTCATTGGGTGGCAAGGCGGTTGCCGATAAGCCGGCTGCTGCCATTGTCTCTTGCAGAAGGAGCGGGTCGACCGCCACGTTCCAATGCCTGAATCAATTCTTCACCATCAGGAATATGCCGGTGGTGTCTTCTCAATATTGGAATGCGGTGCATGGCAATAACCCCGAGGAGGTCGCTAAGGACCTCGAAGGTCTTCAGACCATGAGGACCTTGGGAAAGAACATGGCATTTCTGGTCAAGGCGCTGGCCAAAGAAGAGAAACCTGTTAGGGAGAAGGGCGTCTATACGAACTTCATCAGAGAATAGTCTTGAACTATTCCTTCTTTTTGTCTGTTTGTCTGGGTTTTGCGTAGTTCGGACGGGAGTATAATCAGCGAAGAATGCTAAGCGACGATACGATTCAAATCATCAATAGGTTCAACGAAGAACGCGATTGGGACCAGTACCACAACGGGAAAGACCTAGCTCTTTCACTTGTTTTGGAGGCTTCCGAACTTTTGGAGGTCTACCAATGGAGCCGGAATGATCTCGATTGCCTCGATAAGAAAGAGCAAATCAAAGAAGAACTGGCGGATGTCTTGATCTATGCCGTCCAGATAGCCGAGAAGTATGGGCTGGATCTAGACGGAATCGTCAAGGCCAAGATAAAAGCCAATGCCGAGAAATATCCGTTCGAAAAACAATGATCATCTATAGCGGTACGAAGAAACGTTTCGTCGACGATGTCAGGGACAATGCCATCGCCTCTATTTTGGAAAACGAGTTCCAGAAGCACCATTTGGCCCACAACAATCCCGGCGAGCACCGGGCCTGGGCCAATTCGCTGCAGTTCATGCGGAACGTCATCGACGTCCCCGAGATCGACGACGGCTGCGAAGTCGCCATCGAATACCAGATCCCTTTGACTAGCAAGCGCGTCGACTTCATGCTGGCCGGCAAAGACGAAAGAGGGAAGAGCCACGTCGTAATCATCGAACTCAAACAATGGGAAGATAGCCAAGAGACCGATAAGCCGGATCTCGTTATGGCCTATACCGGCGGAGCCAACCGCCTCGTCTGCCATCCCTCCTATCAGGCCTATACCTACGCGAAGCTTCTGGAGAATTTCAACGAGGACGTGGGGAATAGGGCCATATCGCTTAAACCTTGCGCTTATCTCCATAACTACCGGGAGAGGAACCGTCGCCATATCGACAATGACTTTTACCGCGAGATAACCGATTTGGCGCCAGCCTTCCTGGCTGAAGATACGGTCAAACTGAGGAAGTTCATCGAACGGTTCGTCGTGAAGCAAAACGACGAAGACGTCTTGATGCTCATCGACTACGGGAAGCTAAAGCCCAGCAAGGCTCTGCAGGATTCGATTGCCTCGATGCTCAAAGGGAATCAGGAGTTCTACATGATCGATGAGCAGAAGGTGGCCTATGAAACCATCCTCGGGAAGGTTAGCGATTCCTTGAGCGGAAGAGATCCGGATAAGAAATACACCATCATCGTCCGGGGCGGGCCAGGAACCGGCAAAAGCGTCATCGCGGTTCAACTCTTGGCCACCTTGCTGAACCAAGGCTACAGCGCCGCTTACGTCACCAAGAACGCAGCCCCTAGAAGCGTCTACGCAAAGCTATTGATCCAAGACGATTACAAGAAAGGCTATGTCAGCCGCCTTTTCATGCCGAGCGGCTCTTTCGTCGACCGTCCTAAAAACACATTCGACGTGCTAATCTGCGACGAAGCGCATCGGCTTAACGAGAAAAGCGGACTATTCAAGAACAAGGGCGAAAACCAAGCCCGGGAAATCATCCACGCCTCGAAGGTTTCTGTATTCCTAATCGATGAAGATCAGATCGTCACGACAAGTGACTTCGGATCGGTGGAGATGATCAAGGAACAGGCAAGGCTTGAGAAAAGCGTTTTGATCGACGAACCCGAATCCCTGACTTTGTCCAGCCAATTCCGTTGCAACGGAAGCGATGGCTACTTGGCCTTCCTCGATGATCTATTGGGGATCAGAAAGACTGCCAACAATGACTTCAAAGACCTCGATTACGATCTGAGGTTATATGGGAGTCCCGCCAAGATGAGGGAAGACCTGAGAAAGAAGAACGGCCGCAACAAAGCCAGGATGGTAGCCGGGTACTGCTATGACTGGATTACCAAAGACAATGCCAACGGATATCTCTATGACATCGTCCTGGAGGACGGTTTCGAAGCCAAGTGGAATTTCAGCAACACTTCCACATGGGCCATTGATAAGAATTCCTTCGATCAAGTCGGCTGCATCCATACGTGCCAAGGATTGGAACTGGACTATACCGGAGTCATCATTGGGAAGGATCTCGTCTACAAATACGGGCGGGTTCAGACCGACTACACCAAAAGAGCCAAGACCGACCAATCACTTAAAGGCATCAAGTCGACGAAGGACTACGACCTTGCCGATAGGATCATCCGCAATACCTATCGCGTCTTGCTAAGCCGCGGGCAGAAGGGATGCTACATATATTGCGAAGACCGGGCTCTTCGCGAATATATTTCAGAACGTACCTCCCTCCCCATTCTTTAAACCTTATGTCAGCGATTGGGGTGGGCCGATTTATCTAATCAGCGGCCTTAACATGGAAAAATTAGTAAAATAAAATCGCCGATTGGTAGACCTATAGGGCTGCAGGCTGTAGATGAGATCAGCGGCAGAGGAGACCAAGCAAACGGGAGGAAAGCAGATATGAAGCAAGATGCCGGCCGCAAGGGACTCGGGGATTTGGCCCCGAAGTTCGCCGAACTAAATGACGATGTATTGTTCGGCGAGGTCTGGAGCAGGACTGATGCCCTGGGATTGAGGGAAAGGTGCATAGTCACCGTCACCGCCTTAATCGCCAAAGGCATTACGGATAACAGTCTCAAGTACCACATAACCAACGCCAAGAACCACGGGGTTACCAAGGAAGAGATGGTGGAGATCATCACCCATGCCGCCTTCTATGTCGGCTGGCCCAATGCCTGGGCGGCATTCCCGCTTGTAAGGGAAGCCTATGCCGACGAGAAGATCGGCCATGAACCGATGTTCGGCCTCGGAGAAAAGAACGACGCCTACAAGGACTACTTCATCGGCCAGTCGTATCTCAATCCCCTGAACAAGGATGGAGTTCTCATCGCCAACGTCACCTTCGAACCCGGATGCCGCAACAACTGGCATATCCACCAGGCCGAAGAAGGCGGAGGACAGATCCTCCTATGCACCGACGGGGAAGGCTACTACCAGGAATGGGGGCAGGCCCCGCGTAAGCTGCATCCCGGCGATGTCGTCTACATCGCCCCCGGCATCAAGCACTGGCACGGGGCCGCCCCGGATTCCTGGTTCAGCCATCTCGCTCTCGAAGTCCCCGGAAAGAACGGCCGGAACGAATGGCTGGAACCGGTCACCGATGACCAATATCCAAGCAAGTAGGGAAGGAGAGGCTTAAGGCCTCTTTTTCCTTGCTTAGCGGATAAGCCGGATTAGACAATTCACCCGGTTATGAATAAGGCTGCCATATTCGATCTCGACGGAACCATCTGGGACGCTTCTAGGGAAGTCGTAGTTTCTTGGGAAAAGAGCCTTTCCCGTTTGCTAGGCAAAGAACACAGGATCACCGACGAACAGATGCGTTCGGTTATGGGCTTGTCCATGGATGAGATTGCTGAGCGGCTCATCCCCGAACCCTGCGGTTTTGTTAGCAGAAGGGAAGCCTACGAAATCATCGTCAAAGAAGAGAACGAATATCTCGTTGAACATCCTGGATGTTTCTTTGATGGGATAGAAAAAGCTATTAGGGATATAGCCGGCTTTGCCGACGTCTATATCCTCAGCAACTGCCAGTCAGGGTATATAGAAGCGATGTTGGTGAACGCCCCATTCAAAGATTGTGTGAAAGACACTCTTTGCTATGGCGACACCAGACTTGGGAAGAAGGAAAACATTGCTTTTCTTATGAAGAAACACGGCATCACTAGAGCCGTCTATATCGGCGATACCCTTGGTGATGAAAAGGCAACACATGGTAACGGGTTGCCGTTCATACATGCCGCATACGGCTACGGAACCCCGGAGGAACCGGAATTCGTAGCCAATAGTCCCGCAGACTTGCCGGATTTGGTTCAAAGAGCCTTAGAAAGGGATTAATCCCTTTTCCGTTGTTGCCGATTATTTGCCCCCAAGGTTTACAATAGCCCCCGTGGATCAAAGCAAGGAACGCCTCCTTTACTTCTCGGGCCTTTCTTTGGCCAGTGCCATCCTTTTCGTCATCGCTGCCTTTTTGACCAGGGATATAGAAGAGGTCTTGGTCGGCAATATCGTCGCGATTGCCTCTACCATCCTCTTCACGGTCATCAGCTACGTTTTGGAGAAGAAGTGCCCGGGTTCGCTTGTTGTCAAGGTATATCCGTTTCTGGTCTTCGCCATCCACGTTGCCTTCCTCATCGCCTGCACCGTCATCGATTGGCCGAGGCCCTTCGGATCCCTCAGCGGGAAGATGTTCCTCGGGGTCGTCATTGCCTCGGCGCTTTGCTATTTGCTTTCGGGGATTTACGCCTTGGTCGGCATGAGGCCCATCAAGGCCATCTTCAAGAACCCGAGCCTGCCTTCCCTTCGCTTCTACGGCATCTTGCTGGCTGTTTCCGTTTCTTGCCTTTTGGGTTTCGTCTTCGTTAGGCAAGAGACGTTATCGAACGGTCTCTATTTCAATCCCAAGGCCCTCTATATGGCCCTTGCCTATCTCTTCCTAGCCTTGCTAGGGGTTCTCTTTTCCCTTATAGGCGGCAGGGCCGGCAAATGCGGGGGGATCGCCGTTGCTATCCTTGGCATCGCCTATTTCTTCGGGGTCTTCGTTACGATGGCCTACTTCGATTCTCATTACTTCTTTTCGACCCTCCAGGGCTTCGCTTTGTCTTTGCTTTCTACCGCCGGTTTGGTCTGCTTTTTGGCCTATATCGGGCTATTGCCCGGGAAGAAGAAGGCCTAGTAGGCCCTCTTTTCCTTCCCCCTTTCGGGGGAGATTTTCCCTCATTACAATAGGGGCATTATGGCAAGCACAGCTAAAAGCGGCCCCGCGGCCGCCGGATTCCGCCTCAACTACAAGCGGATCATCATCATATCCTTAGCCTTCTTCGGCATCTTGCTGCTTTGGCAGGTCTACAACTCCTATTGCTCCCCGATGCTTAGCGATCTCTTCGCCGATGCGATGGGATTGGACGTCAGCAACGAGAAGAGCGAAGCCTACATCCAGGTCCAGTACCTGGTCGGCATCGTCATGGCCATCGACAATATCGCGGCCTTCTTCTTGCTCCCGATATTCGGGCGCCTAAGCGACAAGACCCATACCAAGATCGGGAAGAGGATGCCCTACATCCTCGTCGGGACCGTCGTTTCGGCCATCGCCTTCCCCTTCATCCCCCTTCTTTACTACTACAACAACCTCATCGGGATGATCGCCATCATGGCCGTCGTCGTCATCTTCATGATGATGTACCGCAATCCCGCGGTCGCCCTCATGCCGGACGTGACCCCGAAGCCTCTTAGGAGCAGGGCCAACGCCATCATCAATACCATCGGCTTCGTCGGCGGGATTCTGGGGAGCGGCCTCGCCATGTTCCTCCAATTCACCGACTTCCAGGATAGCGGCAATCTCTGGATCATCATGACGCCCTTCCTCGTGGCCAGCGTCCTGATGATCATCACCTGCCTCATCCTTTTCTTCTGCTTCAACGAGAACAAGATCGCGGAAGAAGTCGCCCCCGAACTCGAAAGAGGGGAGAAGTACAGCGAAACCCTCGACGAGGTCAGCGACGACGCCCCGATGACCAAATCGAACAAGAAGACCCTTTGGCTCATCTTGGCCGCCGAGGTCCTCTGGTTCATGGCCTTCAACGCCGTCGAAACCTTCATCACCAACTACGGCATCTTCTATCTGGGCGTCGAATCGGGCGACGTCTCGACCGGGACAATCATTCTCTCCCTTACTTCCTTCGTCGCCTTCATGGCCGGGGGCTTCGTTTCCGAGAAGATCGGAAGGAAGTGGACGATCGTCATCGGCCTTGCCCTTATCTTCGCCGCGCTTTTCTGGGCCATCTTCATCAACCCGACCTACGTCTACAAGACCGACTCCACCTACTACACCTTCCCGGTCGCCTTCTACTTCGTCTTCGTCATCGCCGGCATCGGCTGGGCCTTCATCAACGTCTGCTCCTTCCCGATGGTCGTGGAGCTTTGCTCCAAAGAGCATGTCGGCAAATTCACCGGCTACTACTATGCGGCTTCCATGCTCGCCCAATCGATCACCCCGATCCTCATCGGCGGCATTCTTACCATGACCGGCGAATGGAAGGTCCTCATGATCTACTCCACCGTCCTCATGGGCCTATCTCTCATCGTCTTCCTCTTTGTGAAGACCCCGAAGGTCAAAGACCTTGGCCATAGGGAAGACAAACCCCACGAGATCCAAGTCCAGGACGTCCTATAAGCCATGCCGGCCTTATTGACCCACTACTGCTTCGCTAGCGAAGTCCTGAAAGAAGAGGCCACCGAGGCCGCCCTCGTGGGCGGCCAAGGGCCAGACGTCTTCTTCTTTTACGGCATGCTTCCCTGGAGGAAAAGGGAAGTGAAAGGCGTGGTCGATGCCTTCGGGAGAAGGCTGCACAAGATCGACCCCGCCGACTTCTATCCGCTTCTCTTCAAGTACGCTTCTACGAGCGAAGATAAGGAAATCCTTTCTTCCTATCTGGATGGCCTTCTCTTGCACTACTGCATGGATAGGGCCTGCCACCCCTATATCTTCTATAAGTCGGGGAAGAGCTATGACCCGAAATTATCTCGGCTCTATAGCCTTTCCCATATGTACTTCGAGACCCTTCTCGATGTCATATTCCGCAAAAGGCATAAGCTGAAGCTAAGGCCTGACTTAACCCTGAAATTAGGGGAGAAGGAAGCGACCGCTATTTCCAAGATGTGGGCGGCCGCCGCCAAGGAATCCGACTTGGTGGACGAACTCCCGGAGGATTGCTTCTCCGGCGGCGTCCAGGACTACAAAGGCCTGGAGCGCTTCATCGTCTCCAAGAGCGGCTTCAAGCGCTTCCTCATCAAGCTCGTTTTCAAGAAAGAGTCCGAGCCTTGGATCATGAGCTATCCCCGTAACCTCGGTAAGTGCAAGGACATCGACTTCCTAAACGAAAAGAAAGAGCCTTGGCTTGACCCCGTGACCGGGGAAGAAAGGGATTCTTCCTTCCTCGATCTCTGGAACCAGGCCGCCCTTGACTTCAAGGCCTTCAGGGCTTTGAAGGACAAGGCCTTGGAAGGCAAGGACGTTAAGGAAGAGATGGCCAAGTTGACTAGGGGCCTCAACCACGACGGCGCCCACGACGGCGACATCAAGTCCCACTTCGGGCTGGTTTGGGAGGTCGAAAAGCCATAAAGAAGAAGAGCCGCAATCTCTTGCTTGGCCTCGGCGGGATCGGCGGAGCCTATGTTTTGGCGTTCGGCATTCTTTATCTTTGCCAAGGCTATTTCCCCGAAAGGGGACTTAGGGACTACATGCACTCAACGGCCAAGCTGGTCGATTTGACCCGCTATAGCGACGGCGACTGGGCCGTATCGGCAGCGGAAGAAACAGGCGACCCGATAGTCTATATTTCGCCGACCGTGAGCGAGCTTTCCGTCAAGGTCGCCGTGGTCTATGGCGATATCGATGCCTCTGCCTGCACCGCCTACGCCTATGTAGGCGAAGAAAAGCGCTACGAAGCGGAACTGGAAGCCTATGAGGGCTACTCCATGTACCGGTTCCCCTATTACGAGACCTATATCGATAGGATCGAGTTTTCCTTTGACGAAACCCCTAGCGGCGAATTCGATCTCGCGGTCGCGACCTTGGAGATAGACCTGTGATCAAGCGTTTCTTCAAGAAGGGCTTCTTCCCGAAGCTACTCATCGCCATCATCTTCCTTTTGGAATTCGCCCTTTTGATCGCGCTCGTCTATCTCTTCGCGACCGCGGTCATCGAATCGACTTGGGCGATTCCCTTCATCTTTGGGGTCTTTATCTACGACATCCTTCTTATGGCCTACATCGTCAATACCGATGTGCCCGATCCCTATAAGATCAGCTGGCTCTTCATCGTAGGTGCCTTCCCGTTTTTGGGAAGCGTCTTCTACTTCGTCTTCGCCAACAAGAAGCTGACGAGGAAGAGCCGGAAGCTCTTGAAGCGCTTCAAGGACGTCTTCCATAGCGACCCGATCCTCCCGGAAACGGAGAATCGCCTCGGGGCCTATTATCCGGATGCCGTCGGCATCGCCCGCTATCTGCAGAAGTCTAGCAATACCGGCATCTACGAAAATACCAAGGTCCAATATTTCCCCATCGGGGAAGATGCCTATCCCGTCATCATCAGGGAACTCAATAAGGCGAAGCACTACATCTTCATGGAGTACTTCATTTTGGAGCCGGGGAAGTTCTTGAACTCCATCTTGGAAATCTTGGAAAGAAAGGCCAAAGAAGGGGTGGATGTCCGGGTCATCTACGATGACTTCGGGTCCATCTCCACTTTGCCTGTGAAGTTCGACGAAGAACTGAGGAAAAAGGGGATCGCCTGCTACCGCTTCAACAAGTTCCGCCCGGCTTTGAACGTCCGGATGAACAACCGCGACCACCGGAAGATTCTCGTCATCGACGGGCATACTTCCTTTACCGGCGGCATCAACATCGCCGACGAGTACATCAACGAAAAGAAGCGCTTCGGCGTCTGGAAGGACAACTGCGTGATGCTAAAGGGCCAAGGCACCTATGGCCTGACCCTCATGTTCCTTGCGACTTGGTCGGTTGTGAAAGGCAAGAGCAAGGACCTCGATTTCGAGTCCTATAGGCCCGTTACCTATATCGATGAGATCGGGGGCTTTCCGGGCGATGCCGGCTTCGTGGCGCCTTATGCCGACTATCCGGGCGATAAGCAGGCGGTCGGGGAACGCTTCTACATTTCCCTCATCTCGCAGGCTCGGAAGTACTGCTACATCATGACGCCCTATCTCATCATCGATAGCCAGCTCAGGAATGCCATCTGCCAAGCCGCGGACGAAGGGAAGGACATCAGAATCCTCATCCCGGAAATCCCGGATAAGAAACTCGTTTATAGGCTCACTATCAGGAACTGCGGTCCGCTTCTTGAGCATGGGGTCAGGGTCTACCGCTATACCCCGGGCTTCGTCCATAGCAAGACCTTCCTGGTCGACGATCGGATGGGAAGCGTCGGGACCATGAACCTCGATTACCGCTCCTTGTACCTCCACTTCGAAAACGGCGTCTACCTCGTCGGGAATTCGGCTCTCCACGATATCAAAGACGACTTCATGAAGACCTTCGAAGAAAGCCACGAGATGACTTACGAAGAGTGGAAGAAGAACCAGCGCGGCAAGCGCCTCTTCGACGGCCTCCTTTCGCTTCTCTCACCCTTCCTATGAGCAAGCCGATCAATCCGGAAATGCCCTTGAACGGGCTTTCGGCCCTTAGCGGCCTGCTTTCCTCCCGCGGGTATCTCAGGCCTTTGGTCTTGCTATCCGGATCCTTGAACGACCTTCCTATCAAAGAAGAACTTCTGTCCCCTTTGTCCGAAGGGGGACGGCGCTACGAAATCCTCATCCTTAGGGACGGGGAAGGAATGAGCGAGGCCATCAGGGCCAAGAATGCCTATTACTCGAGGAACTGCGATTGCCTCATCGCCATCGGAGGCTTCGAGGCCATGGGAATAGGGAAGCTAGCCAAGGCCCTGATCGCCTCTCCGAAGGAAAGCCCCTACGCCTACGAAGGGCATCTTAGGCCCATGCGGAAAGGGCCATTCCTCGCCTTATTGCCTACCTGCCCCTTGGGCGGATACGAATATTCCGGGATTGCCCTCTTGAAGACCCCAAGGGGAAGAGCCTTCTACCATAGCCCGAAGATCATGGGGGACGCGGTCATATACGAGCCGCGCCTTAGCTTCTTCCATGGCGAAGAGAAGAAGGACGGCCTGGCCTTGGCGCTTGCTGTCAGCTTGGAAGGCTCTCTTTCCTACATGCCCTATCCATTGAAGAAGGATTGTCTGAACGCTTTGGGCATCTGCTTCCGCAATGCCAAAAGCTGCCTCTACGAGAAGAACGATTTCGCCGCCCTTGGCGAGATGGCCAAGGCCGCGAGGCTCAATGGGCGCTACATGGGCCACGGAGGCGGCCTTGCCCTTGCCATCGCCGGCATTGCATATGTCGAAGAAGGCCCGTCTTTAACGGAAACCTTGATGCGCGTTTTCCCCGCAATACTGGAACATCTAGTTAGGAAAAAGCCCCGCAAAGTCGCTCGTCTTTATGATTCCGTTGACCTCATGGGCGAAGAAGAAAAAGACAAGGCTAAAGCCTTTGTCGAAGCCGCCAAACTCCTGATGGCGAGCTTTGCCGAAGGGCTGCCCGAAGCAAGCCTTGATGACAATGCGATAAGGAACATCGCCAAGCGGGCCGTCCTCGCCCAGGCGCACGTGCTGCCCTGCGCGCCTTTAAAGAAAGAGGAGGCCGAGGCTATACTTAGGGCGGCATTTCCGAAAAGAGATGGAAAATAACCTTAGACACGTTAAAGGCGTCCCCTTTCTCCGTATTGGAAAAGAAGGGGGATTGCTGGCCTATCTCTCGGCCCAAGGGGCTTCTTTATGGCGCCTTGAATATAAGGGCCTTCCTCTAACCCTCAATCTCCAAAAGGAAGAAGACTTCCTCGATAGCCACGAATACTACGGACGAAGCGTCGGGCGCTTCGCCGGCCGATTGGACCAAGGCCTTTTCGACTATATGGGCATCAGGTTCCAAGTCCCTTCTAACGAAGGCCAAAACGCCTTGCACGGGGGACCGGACAATCTTTCCTTCAGGGTCTTCGATACCGAGCCTACGAAGGATGGGGTTATCTTCCGCATAACTTCCAAGGCCGGCGACAATGCCTTTCCGGGCGATTTGAAACTCGAAGTCGAATACGTCCTTAGGGAGGACGAACTCCTTATCGAGTTCCGTTATAGCGTAAGCGAGCCCTGTCCCATCAACGTTACCAACCACGCTTTCTATAACGCCGGCGGGAGTCCGGATATCCTCAATCAGGAACTGACCATCCCCGGGGATAAGGTCATGACTTACCGCAAGGACCTGATTCCCTTGGGATTCAAGGACATCGATGAGATAACAGATTTCAGGAAAGGCAAAATGGTTGGCAAGGACATCGATCATCCTAGCCTTTATGAGACGAGGACCAATGGCTACGACCATGCCTGGCTCATCGGGGAACATCCTTTCGATGAGCCGGTCGCCGTCCTAAAAGGGGACGAAGTAAGTATCTCGCTATATAGCGACGCCCCGGCCATCCAGTTCTATAGCGATAATTTCGAGCCTGCTAATCTAGATGGGTTTACGTTCAAGAGGGCCGCTCTCCATGCCGGGGCGGCACTAGAACCTGTAAGCGCGCCCCTTGACTACGCCTCTATGATTGCAATCCCTAATAAGACGTATAAAAGAATCATCAGGATCAAAGCCGAAGGGGGAAGGAAGCATGGGATATAAAGAGAAAGCCGTCGAAGAACTATTGGCCTACGGCCGTAGCCATCTGGGCCTCGATAAGAGAGATGCGGTCTATGTCCGCAATCTCCTGCTCAAGGAACTGGGATGCGATGCCGCCTACGATGGCGAAATCGATAAAAGCGCCATCGAGGGGCTTTTGGTGCCCGATGCCATCTTGGAACCTTTGAGGGAAGGGCTCATCGCCGATGGCATGGATGGCGACGAAGCCGAAAGGAAGACCGACGCCCTCATGGGCCTCATCAGCCCGCTTCCTAGCAAGGTCATCGATGAATTCCAGAAGCGCTACGCCGAGGATCCGGCCAAGGCCACGGATTACCTTTACGCCCTTTCGATCGCCAACGATTACGTCAAGAAGTCGCGCGTCGATAAGAACATCCTTTTCGGCGGGAAGTTCGAAAAGGGGCCTTCGCTCGAGATTTCTATAAACCTCAGCAAGCCCGAGAAGAGCAATGCTGAAATCGCGGCCGCTAGGAACAGAGTCGATACGGGCTACCCCAAGTGCCTGCTTTGTCCCGAAAACGAAGGCTATGCCGGGCGGCCCGGGCATCCTAGCAGAGGCAATCTCAGATACATCCCCTTGGAGCTATCGGGCAAGACCTGGTACCTCCAGTATTCGCCTTACGTCTATTACCCGGAACACTGCATCCTCTTCCTTCAGGAACACGTTCCCATGAAGGTCGATGCCTTCTCGATCGATTCGCTTCTATCCTTCGTCGAGAAGTTCCCCCATTACTTCATGGGGTCCAATAGCGATCTCCCGATCGTCGGGGGCAGCATCCTCAATCACGAGCACTTCCAGGGCGGGGCCCATGAGCTTCCGCTCCTAAGGGCTTCTTTCAAACAGGAATTCGCTTGCAAGGATCCCGACGTCCATCTACACGAAGTCGATTTCTACGATACCTGCCTCTGCCTTGTTTCCAAGGACAGGCAGAAGCTCCTGAAGGAATGCGTCAAAATCCACGAAGCCTGGAAGAAATACGACGATATCGGTAACGAAATCATCTCTAGCGATTCCGAAGGGCAGCACTCGACTTCGACTATAATCGCTAAGAAAGTCGGCGATGAATACCGCCTCTATGTGATTCTTAGGAACAATAGGACCAGCCAAGAGCATCCGGGCGGCATCTTCCATGCCCATAAGGAATATAGCCATATCAAGCAGGAAGGGATCGGCCTGATAGAGGCTGCCGGCTTATTCATATTGCCGGGGCGCCTGAAGAGGCAGACGGCCTTGGTCGAAGAAGCCGCCAAGAAAGGCACGAGTTTCCAGACATTGGTCAAAGAGCATCCCGATCTCGAGGCCTTCAAAGGAATGTTCAATTCCCTTAAGGCCGGGATTTCCTCGAAGGCCTATATCGCCGGGGTCTGCCGCCTCATACTCGATAACGTCGCCGTCTATAAGAAAGACGAAAAAGGCCGCAAAGGCCTAGAAAGGTTCCTTTCGGGACTCGGCTATGGAATTTGATTACGGGGCCCTGAAGGAGCGTCTCCTTCATAACGGAGTCAAAGGCGAGGTCCGCTATTTCTTCGCGCCCGGGCGCCTCGAGATCCTAGGCAACCACACCGACCATAACGGCGGCGAGGTCTTGGTCTCTCCGACGACCTTGGGCATCAAGGCCGCCGTCATAAAAAGAAACGACCGCCTGATCGATATCGAATCGATCGGCTATGGGCGCTATTACTTCACGCTCGACGAATTGGCCCTGAAGGAAGAAGAAAAAGGCAAGACCCAGGCCCTTGCCAAGGGCGTGGTGGCCGGAGCGGCCAGATTGGGAAGGAAGATCGGCGGCTTCAGCGCCGTCATGCATAGCGATATCTTCCGGGGCGCCGGGGTTTCGAGCTCGGCGGCCTTCGAGCTCATGATCGGCGAAATCATCAACCGATTGTTCAACGATGGGAAAATAAGCCGCATGGATCTGGCTTTGATCGGCCAATATAGCGAAAACGTCTATTTCCTTAAGCCTAGCGGCCTTTTGGATCAATGCGGGGCCTCCTTCGGGGGCCTTAGCCACATCGATTTTTCGGGGCCTGAGGCCAAGCTGGAGAGCCTCGAATGGCCATTCGAAGACATAAGCATCGTCTTGGTCAATCCCGGGCAAGGGCATGGGAAACTCACGCATTACTACGCTTCCATCCCCGAAGACATGAAAACGGTGGCGGAGTTGTTCGGCAAGAAACAATTATCCGAGGTTCCGGAAGAGGAACTCTATCCCCTCATCCGGGAGGAAGAGTGCCCCTTAAGCGATCTTCAGAAGAAGCGGGCCGTCCATTTCTATGAAGAGAATAGGCGCGTGCGTAGGGCCGTGGCTGCTATCAAAGAAAAGAACGAGATGGCCTTCTTGGAACTCATCCGCGAGTCCGGGCTTTCGAGCGTCTATCTTCTCAAGAACGCCATGGTCCCCGGGAAGTATAGGCAGTCGCCCCTCGAGGCCGTTGAACTGGCGGCCACCATCTTGAAGAGAGGGGCCTGCCGGCTCATGGGCGGCGGGTTCGCCGGCACTACTTTAAATTTCCTTTATCCTGAAGAAATAAAGCCCTTCTTGGAGAAGATGAGGAAAGTCTACGGGCCTGGTTCCTGCGTCGAGGTCGGCATTCCCCCGGTCGGGGCGACGGAGGTCTATCTATGATCCAGATGTTCAACTTCCTCTACTTCCTGATGATCGCCTCGCTCATCGCGGGGTCGGCCATTCTGTTTGCCCTTTCGCGCCGCATGAGCAGCCGGGGAGCCCATGTCTTCTGCATGGCTTTCGTCTGGGCCAACTTCGCCCTCCACTTCCTGAAGATGCTCAACCCCTACTACCTCGCGGACTTTCCCTATAGCCTTACCAACTCGAGCCTCGAGAACCTCTGCGCGGTGACCATCGTGGTTTCCCCCTTCGTCTATACGTGGGGTCCCAAATGGCTGAAGGCCTATGTGGCCGCCATTTCGATACTTAGCGGCTTCCTCGTCTATGTCTGGCCCACGAGCCTAATAGGGCTCGACCTAAGCAATGTCGGGAATCTCCTCGAGATGTTCCGCTTCTATCTCTGCCATTTCCCGCTCGTGGCCATACCGCTCATCCTTTTGGACAAGAAGTTCGTCGTGATAGAGGTGAAGGATTGCTGGACGCTTCCTTTCCTCTTCATGCTCCATATGGGCATCGTTACCCTCAACGAAGTGGGCCTTAAGCTCTGCGGCATCACCAACGCCACGTGGCTCGACATATTGAGCCGCGATTATAGGAATGGGGCCTGGTCCAACGGGCTTGCCAGCAATATGGACGGGGCCTTGGGCTTCCTATATTGGCTATTGCCCCACTTCTACATAGACGGGGTCCTCTATTTCGTCCCTGCCATTTGGCCCATCGTCCCGCTTATACTATTCGCGCCTTGGATCGGCATCGGAATCGCCGCCATTTTCGACCATCGGGCGGTCAAGGCCTCCTTCAGAGGCATCAAAGCCAAGATGGCGGTCCATCGACTCGAAAGACGGGCTCATAGAGCCGGAGGGTAGATATGAACAAGATGCAGCGCGCAGCCGGGATATTGTTTCCCATCGCCTCGCTCCCGAGCCGCCATGGCGTCGGGGCTTTCGACAAGACGGCGAGGAAGTTCGTCGATGAACTAAGCAAGGCCGGCTACAAGATCTGGCAGATCCTGCCCCTCAATCCTTTGGGTTACGGGCACTCGCCCTACCAGCCCTTTTCTTCCTATGCGATGGATGAGCTCTACGTCGATTTGGACGCCCTCTATGAGCAAGGCCTCATCGCCAGGGCGCCCGATTACATGAAGGATAGCGATCGCATCGCCTACGAGGAACTGCGCCTCTTCAAGATGCCCTATCTCAAAAGGGCGTTCCGCAATGACACGGAAGAGCATGGCCTAGCCAAGGTCGACGAATTCATGGATTCTCATCCCTTCGTCAAGGACTATGCCCGCTTCATGGCCTATAAGCGCAAGCACGACATGATCTCCTGGCAATACTGGAGCGAAGAAGAGAAGGCCGAAGGCCTCTCCAGACCCGAGCCCCAAGGCGATTTCAGGAAGGACTATTACTTCGAAGCCTGGCTCCAGATGGTCCTTTACGCCCAGTACGAAGAACTCCACGAATATGCCAAGAGCAAGGGCGTGGCCATCATGGGCGACGTCCCTTATTACGTGGGATATGACAGCTGCGACGTCTATAGCGCCCCGGACCTATTCCTCCTTGATCCCGAAACCAAGCAGCCTACATCCGTCGCGGGCGTTCCGCCCGATTACTTCTCGGCCACCGGCCAGAGGTGGGGCAACCCGATCTACGATTGGGAGAAGATGAGGGAAACGGGCTTTGCCTTTTTGAACGAGCGCTTGAGCCGCAACGGAAGGCTTTACGACATCCTCCGCCTCGATCACTTTAGGGCCTTCGATACCTATTGGAAGATCCCGGCCACTTGCCCGACCGCGGTAGAAGGGGAGTGGCTCGAAGCCCCGGGCGAAGAGTTCTTCGAACAGTTCATCGAGAAATACCCGGATGTCAGTATCGTCGCCGAGGACCTCGGGGATCTCCGTCCCGAGGTTTTGGTCCTCCGCGATGAGTTCGATTTCCCCGGGATGAATGTCCTCGAATTCAATTTCCCGGCCTACATCAATCAGGACGGCAAATGGGAAGATAAGGAAAACATGGTGGCCTATATCGGGACCCACGACAATGAAACGGCCAAGGGTTTCTTCGACGCCATGGGCGAAGAAGAAAGGGCCCGCTGGGAAGAAACCCTTAAGAAGGAAGGCTACGAAGGAAGCCTTACCCATTTGCTCATCGAGTTCCTGCTGTCCCTCAAAGCCAAGTGGGCCATCGTGAGCCTAAGCGATCTCTTGGAGCACGATAACGCCGCCCGCCTCAATGTCCCGGGCGTCGTCGATGGCATCAACTGGACCTACCGCGAAAAGGATTTCGCAAAGGTCGCTAAGGCCATCAAGGCCTCGGCCCCGCTTCTCAAGAAGCATAAGCGCCTATGAAGAAAGTCGCCCTGGTGAGCCTAGGGTGCGCCAAGAACCTCGTCGATAGCGAGATGATCTTGGCCATGTTTGAGCATGGCTATGAAATAACCAAGGATTTAGGCGAGGCCGATATCATCATTCTCAATACCTGTGCCTTCATCGAAGCGGCCAGAACCGAAAGCTTAGAGGCCTTGGAGAGGCTCAAGGGCTATAGGAAGGCCAAACTCGTTGTTACTGGGTGTTTGAGTCAACGCTACAAGGACGACTTGAAAGACAAATATCCCGATGTCCTTTTCGTCTCGATCGACGAGTACAAGGACCTCGATAGCCTGCTATTGAGCGTCGCCGGGGAAGGGGAGATCAATCCCATCGATCCCCTTAGAAGGGAGTATGCGACCGCTCCCTATTTCGCGTATCTCCGGATCAGCGAAGGCTGCAACCATTTCTGCGCCTTCTGCGCCATTCCCTATATCAGGGGCCGCTACAAGAGCAGGCCCTTTGACGAAGTCATCGAAGAGGCCAAGAAGCTCTTGGCCCTCGGCAAGAAGGAAATCGCCGTGATTTCGCAGGATCCCGCGGCTTATGGCCTCGATTTCCCCGCAAAGAAGCCCGATTTCTGCGATTTATTGGAAGAACTCGATAGCCTTGGCTTCTATAAAATCAGGCTTTTATACCTTTATCCAAGCGAGCTTGATGAGAGGTTCGTCAGTCTCGTCAAGAATAGCAAATCGATCGCTCATTACTTCGACATTCCTGTCCAATCCGGAAGCGAACATGTCCTGAAACTCATGAATAGGAAGGACACGGTCGAAGGCAATCTGAGATTGATCCATTCCCTTAGGGATGCCATGCCGGAAGCCACTTTCAGGACCACCCTCATCGCCGGATTCCCCGGCGAGACGGAAGAAGACGTCGAGGAGACTTTGGACTTCCTCGAGAAGGCCAGGTTCGACCATGTCGGGGCCTTCAGCTATTCCAAGGAAGAAGGGACCGCGGCCGCCAAGATGAAGGGCCATCTCGAGGAAGAGGAGAAGCTAAGAAGGCTGAATCTCTATATGGAGAAGGGCCGCGAGATATCTTTGGAACTGAATCAAAAGAGGATCGGGACGGCGATGGAAGGCATCGTCATCTCCAAAGGCAACAATCCCGGCGAGCTCTTCATCAGAAGCGATTGGAACGCCCCCGACGAAATCGATGGGGACATCCTGGTTAAGGATGCTTATGGCTTAAAAGAAGGCGATATCGTCAAAGTGATAATCGAGAAAGCCGGTCCCCATCGGCTTATCGCAAAGCCTCTTTGAATAAAGAAAGCATTCGTTGACGTCAAGCCCTCTTTCCGGATAATAGCGGGCATGGCCAACAAGAACATAAGCAAAAGATTCCTAGCGGCCCTGCTGGCCGCTTTTGCCCTTTCTTCCTGCGGGGAAACCGCCGCAATCGAAGAATCGACCGAATCCGAAGAAACAATCATCGCCAGCGATAGCGAGGAATCCTCGGAAACTTCTTCGGAAGAGGAACCCGAAGAGAGTACTCCCGACAGCATCGAGCCGGCCGACGAAAGGGAAGTCCTCAAACCGGATTTCACGGGCGGTGCTTTGGCCGGAGGAGAGGATGAAGACAGCGTCATCGATTACGTCATCCGAAGCGGCAACCTATTCCTGAGTGAGCCGATCGTCGTCGAAGGATATGCAAGGCTGGACCTCAATGGGCATATGGTTTATCTGAAAGAAGGCTGCGGTTCTTACGTCATCAATGTGAAATCCGGCTGTCTGACTATCTATGACAACAGCGAAGATGAAGTCGGCTTTGAGTTTTACGAGGATGAAAACGGGCGCTACTGTGTCAACAACGTGACGGAAGAATGGAACGAAGCTTACGCGTCGGCCGAAATCACCGGCAAGATCGACGGAGGCGTCATTTCCTCTTACGATGCCGTTGGTGTTTTCGTCGATATCGGCGCTACCTTCGTACTGGAAGAAGGCGCTGTCGCCGGCAATGCTCCTACGAATGGCAATTACGGAGGCGGAATCTCAGTCGATGGCACCCTCATCATGAATGGGGGCTCGGTCATCGGCAATTCCGCTTATAGGGGCGGCGGCATCTATATTTGGGGAAGCGGCACCATCAATGGGGGTACCATCGCCGAAAACTATGCTTCCCAAAGCGCGGGCGGTGTTTATGTCTACGGTGACCTGGATCTCGAAGACGGGGAGATCATCGACAATTACGCCGTCAGTTATGGAGGAGCCCTCTATGTGGCCGGCACGGCCGAGATGAGGGGCGGCACCATAAACGGCAACCAAGCCGGAACCTATAACGGCGTCTATATGCCTACTTATAACGGCAGCTTCGATATGTACGAAGGGCGGCTTGGGGATGCCTCCTATTCTTCTTATAACCTCATCTCGATCTACCAAGGCTACATGTCCGAAGCGGCCTACTCCGTCTCTTCGAGGTACATCGATTCGTCCTCTTCGGTATTAGAAACCGGGGACGAAGATTGGCCTTATCGCATCGAGATGGCGTAGCCTGTCCCTTTTTCCTTGCATTCATGCAAGGGGTTGCCATAAGATTTGAAACGCGCCTAAGAGGCGCCTAGGCCCCGCTAGTTAAACGGCATAACGGATCCATGGTAAGGATCAATTCGTAGTTCGACTCTGCGGCGGGGCACCAGCAAAAGGAAACGGATCCCGAGGAATCGGGATTTTTCTTTTGTTTCCCAAGGAATCGGGTGCGCAACCACTATTCTCCAAAACATGATTTGAGTGGAGTGGTTACTGCCACCTGACTCTAAAAACTGTCGCCAAATGAGATAAAAAATTTCCGCCGAATGAGATAAAAATTTTTCGCCGAATGAGATAATTCGATGAAAATAGCCAGATAAATTCGAACGTTTTCATCAGTTGAATTTTTATCCGTCTTTCCGATGAAACTTCACCAATCAAGGAAATAGAATTCGAAGAAAAGAAAAAAACGAATTACCGAGCAACCGGGAAAGAGAAACACGCCGAGATTGGGGAGAGTGGGATATTGTCAACTTTTTGAATAGAGGGAATGAATTTCAGACAAAAGCGGGAATCGAAAACGGACAAATACGGGAATCGCCCATCGAAATATAGACAACATCGATTGTTTTTCTTCCTTTAAGGAAATACGAGAAAGCGTAAAAAGACCTTAAGCCACCTAAATAAAAACCGGAAAAACGTAAGAAACCAATCAAGGGATCATTTCCCTGATACAATGATTCCAGAGGAAAAACCATGGCGTACAGCGAATATTTGGAGCGGCTGAGAGCAGCCGAAGACAACGGCATGATCAAGGTCCTTACAGGGCCGAGGAACTGCGGAAAGTCGACCGCCTTTAGAAAGTTCATAGACATTTTGGGTCTTACGGAACCGAATGCCCAAATCCGCTATTTCGATCTGGCATCGATGGAATACGATGCCGTCCGCTCCTCCGGACAGCTCCATTCGTTGGCCGAAAGGAGGATCGTTCCCGATGAGAAGAACTATCTATTCTTCGACGAAATCCAGCAGGTCCAGGGGTGGGAGGAGGCCATCGATGCCATTTCCCGGAAATGCGATGCCGACATCTACGTGGCGAGTTCCGTGGCCAATCCGTTTTCGCCGGGATGCCGCCTTTTGCTTTCGGACCGAATCGCGGAAATCAGGATGCTGCCCTTCTCATTCGGGGATTATTGCCATCATTACAGGTTAAGCCCCAAAAGCAGGGAAGACCTCTTCGAAGAATATCTGAAATACGGAGGATTCCCCCAGTTCCTCGATCTAAGTTTGGACGAAGAGACCAGAGGCATTTTCCTTGGGAGCCTCTACGATACCCTTCTCCTTAACGGCGCCTTGGCCCGCGGCTCTATCCGCGACACCGTCCTTTTGAAAAGGGTCTTTTCCGCTTTATGCAAAAGCGTCGGGGAGATCGTTTCGGCCAATAGCCTCGCCAAAGCCATCGCCCGGGAAGCCAAGCTCGGAAAGCCTTTGCGGCCCGCGACGGTCGCCGAGGCTTTGGCGGCCCTCGAAAATTCTTTTCTCGTCTATCGGGCCGACCGCTACGACATAAAGGCCAAGCAGGTCCTCAAGTCTTTGGAAAAGTACTACATAGCCGATCCCGGCCTTAGGAACCTCGTCTGCCCTTATTCCGAAAAGAGCGCCGGGAGCGCCATCGAAAACATCGTCTATTTGGAATTGCTAAGGCGCGGGTATGACGTCTATGTCGGCAAGGCCGGGGATAAGCAAGTCGATTTCGTTGCCCTCAGCGGGGACGAGATCCGCTACTACCAAGTGGCGGAAACCGTTTCCACCAAGAAGGCTTTGGAAAAAGAACTTTCGCCTCTGGCCTCGATCAACGACCATTACGAAAAGACGATCATATCCTTAGACAAGAACTGCGCCACGAACCATAACGGCATCAAAGTGGTCAATATCCTCGATTTTCTGCTCTTTTAGCAAACCTGCCCATATCCCCTTCGGTTTATAATCAGGTTGGAAAGGATAAGTCCCCGAAACCATGCGATTCCAGGAATCCGAAAGCGTCGAACTGAAGCGTTCTTTGACCAAGGACTTCGCCAAGGAAGTCGTGGCTTTCCTTAATACCAAAGGCGGAACCATCTACGTCGGGGTCGGTAACGGCGGGGAAGTCCTCGGGGTCGACGATCTCGATAAGACGATGCGGACCATCAGGGACATCGTCCGCGACCAGATCCTTCCCTCGACCGAAGGCCTTTGCGAGATAGGCTCGCTCATGGAAGAGGACCGCTACATCGTTTTCGTGAAGGTCGGCAAGGGCCATAAGCTCTATTACGTCAAGAAAGAGGGAAGAAGCGCGACCGGCTGCTTCTTGCGCGATGGCACATCGACCGTCCCGATGAGCGAAGCGGAAATCGAAAGGCGCTTCGTCAAAACATACGCCAAGACCCTCAGCATGGTCGAAACCCCGAGCCGCCAAGCCAATCTTTCCTTCAATCTGCTGAAGATCTATTACGCCGCCAAGAAGCGCGTCCTTTCCGACGAAAGCTTCGAAAGCAACCTCTGCCTTAGGACTTCGGAAGGGAAGTACAACTTCCTGGCCGAACTTTTAAGCGACGAAAACATGGTTTCCGTCAAGGTCGCCCGCTTCCAAGGGAAGGACAAGTCCTCCTTGCTTGAGAAAAGCGAGTACGGCAACCAGTGCCTTTTGGTCGCCATGGATCGGGTCATCAACCGGCTCGAGGCCATCAACATCATCAAGTCGACGATTGTCGGGGCCAGGCGGGTCGATAGGAGGCTCATGGACATGGGCAGCCTCCGCGAAGCCTTCGTCAACGCCGTCGCCCATAACGATTGGTCGATCGCCCCGCCGGCCGTCTATGTCTTTTCCGACCGCGTCGAAATAATCTCCCGCGGAGGCCTTCCGGAAGGGGAGACGGAGGAAATGTTCTTCCAAGGCATCAGCACGCCCCGCAATCCCGAACTCATGGCGATCCTTTCGGCTCTGGATTTCGTCGAACAGGTCGGCTTTGGCGTGCCGGAAATCCTTAGGCATTACAAGAAGGACATCTTCGAGTTCGGCGAAAACTACATCATCGTCCGCATCCCCTTCGATTCGGGCGTCCTCGCTTCGATGGCCGCGGACCAAGCGGACGATGCCGAAGACGGTGCTAAAAATGTCGCCATAATTGGCGCTAAAAATGGCGCTAAAAATGGCGCTAAAAATGGCGCTAAAAATGGCGCTAAAATTGGCGCTAAAAACTTTATTGAAACATCCGATGACAACGAGGATTTTCGAGTTTACGAAAATAAGGTCCTCCGACTTGTCATCGGAAACCCAAAAATCACCCAAATGGAAATGGCCAGGGAACTCGGTGTTTCGAGACGCACGCTTCAAAGGATTCTCGATAGGATTCCAAACGTCAAACGCATCGGGCCGCGGATGGGCGGCGAATGGCAGATCGTCCCTGAAGACGAACTTCAAAGACCCGATTCCGAATAATCATCTTTTGCCTTAGCGGAGGGGCAAAGAAATCGCCGAATCGTTTTAATGCGGCGGCTTTTCCTGTATTTTGCCTATAGACAGGAAATCTATGAAGAACACGAAACAAGTATTGAGCATCGGCCTCTTGGCCGCCGGAATTTCCCTTTCCGCATGCAGCGGAACGGTCGGCGGAACCTCCATCGAAAGCATTGGCGAAACCCCGGAAGAAAGCCCAGACACCACGCTTATCGAAAGCGAGGCAACGATTGCCATCGAAGCCCTCCAGGCCTTGGATTCGGTCGCCATCGAAGGGACTGCCGTTACGGAAGAAGGGACCTATTCGGTTCTCTCCGCCTACACGGCCGGGTATTTCTATCAGAGAGCCGAATGCCTTGAAAGCGCCATCGATGAAATGGACGAAGAAGCAGATCCCGACGGTGGAGAAGAAAGCGGCCAAGCAAGCGATGTCATCGGCTCCGGCCTGGTCGACTTCGATTTCGATCCCGGAAGCGGGGAAGAAGAATCAAAGCCGGAAGCCACGACTACCCTTTACGAGAATTACGAAGGCTATTTGGCGATTAGAAGCGGCCTCAACCGCGACAACACCGTTGCCTATGAGGCCTTGACCGACGAAGAAGGCGAACCGATTCCCTATTACGGAAATCCCTTCGAAGCCTTAAGCGAAGAGAATGCCTCCTATGAGGATTCGGTCCTTGCCTTCGATGCCGCGGGCATGGAGGTCCTGCTCGACCTCATCCTGCCGGAAGCTTTGCAGGATGAGGTCTCTTCCATAACCATCGAATTCGGCGAAGGTTACGTCCCCCTCTCCATCGCGGCTAGCGGCGAAGAACTCGCCTATGTCGGAATTTTCATCGAGGAAAGCAGCGTCTTAGAAACGATCGACTGGGGCATAAAGCCTTACGGAGACGAAGAAGGGCAAGACGGGGTCGGGGAGATCCTCAAGGCCCTCCAGGAAGCGACCAGCTATTCCGTTTCCTACGAAGGAGCCAATTACACGATGGAAGTCGTTTACGGGAAAGGGGTCGTGGTCCGCGACTCTGTTCAGCAAACGCCCTATGCCTGCTTGGGCTTCCTCCAAGACGGGGATTACTGCGTCCCTTTCATGAGCGATCCTTCCGACGACAGCCTCGTCTACAGCGATCCGATCGAGGGGGATGCGGTGGACATCTATTTCGAAACCTATGGCGCCGGCGTCACCCCCGACTTCGGCGTGGCCCAGCAATTCTTCGATGTGGTTGACGACGATAGCTTATTGGCGCCCGAAAGAGCCTATGTGACGAAAGTTGAATTCGGTACCGAATTCCATAAATGGCTCGTCCCGTTATGCCGATTCTATCTGGATTACCTTTTTCTTAGCGTCGATCACGATTTCTGCGATTACAAGCCAATGGGCAACGGGGATTTGGCCATCGCCGGCACGGTCGAAAATCCGAAGATGGCCTTCCTATACGGAACTTCGGATTCGTATTTCTCCTTGACCGCTCAATTCAGTGCCTTGAACGAAACGGAATTGAGCGTTTCCCTTCCTAGCGAGGCCTAAGGCCGGAAGGCAATCTTGAATAAGTTCCCCGCAAAACCGGGTTTGGATAAACCTCGCAATAATCGCCCAATCAATAGAAAACCGCGGCAGAACCGCGGTTCTTTTGCTTTTTATGCGTCAGATGGCGAGGACCGGATAGCTTGTAGGGGTTTCGCTATAGGAAGAAGAGCTATTGCCGGTGACGCTATAGGGCTGGACGACGACGGTCGTGCCCCAGCGGGACCACTCTTCGATGTAGAAGACCATGCTATCGGTGGCCGTATCGCTATAGACGGTGGCGCCCATATAAGTGCTATCGGATTCCGAGCCTTCGACGTAGTACCAGCCGCTTTCGAGTAGCTGGGACAGATAATCCGAAGCGTGGGCCACGAGGGAGCCGCTTTCGTCATAGTCCATGATGTTGAGGGTCAATGTCCCGTAGGTTTCGTCGACGCTGGCGGCGACGTAGTAGAAGGAGAAGGAAGGTTGCGGGAGGGTGGCCTCGAAGCCAGTGGCCCCGTAAGAAGCGAAGTAGCCCTCGATCGTGCTTTGGATCTCGCTATCCCAGGAGGTGTGGTAGTTGGTCGGGACGGTCTGGGTCGAGATGACGAGGTAGCCCATGCCTTCGTAGACCCCGTATTCCAAGGTGACGATGTATTCCCTTAGGGGATCGACGTAGGTGCCGGAGCCATAGAACCACTCGCCGTCGGTGAAGCCGGCACTAAGAAGGGTCTGCTTATAGGCTTCGTATTCCTCCTCGGTCACGTTATAGACGTAGATGGCGAACTGGCCGTTTGAATAGCTATAGAACTCATAGACCCCGGATTCGCTGAAAGCGGGGAACTGGGTGTGGTCCGCATCGTCGGTATAGGTATCGAGAAGGGAGTCGATATCTTGGGTCGGCCAGTCTATTAGGTAGTAGTTCTTGCCGAACTGGAGGTAGGTGATGTCGTTTTCCTCGTCGTAGTCATAGACGTAGACGCCGAGGGAAGTGCCGGGCTGATAGAGGTAGGTCGTCCCTTCGGCTAGATCGGGGACGATCTTCCAGCCGGCCGAAACCAGCTCATCGATATAGCCGGTGAAGTCACCGGTGACATATAGAAGTACGTAGTAGTTCCAGTAAGAATCGGTGGCCTGGACGAAGGCGTAGTTCCTATTCGCCGCCAGTTCGTCGCTCGGGGTCACGAGAGAGGCGCTGCCGAGATTCATCGAATTTGCGTCTTGGATGGCGGCTTCCATTTCTTCGCCGGGCCAGGTAGAAGAGGGGATCATGACGGGGAAGAAGTAGGCATAAAGGATGCCTCGCGTTGAGGATTCTCCGGAGATGATGCCGCCGAAGACGTTATAGAGAAAGATCTGCGCTTGGACGGCCCAAAGATCGCTATACATGGCATAAAGCATCGTGGTCCCCTCGACCCAATCGTCTCCGTAGAGGGAAGCATAGGAGTCGGTTTGGTCTTCGTAGCCGAAGTCGATTTGGGCGGCGATGAATTCGTCCCTTACGGTCGTGCTGCAGGATCTGGCTTCCAGAACCAAGACGTCGCTTCCATCGCTTCCCGTGGCAGTGGAAAAAGAATACGTCAGGCCTTGGCTAGCGAAATCGTAGAAGGGGATCTCGTGGCCGATGATCGAAACCATCAGCTCGGCATCGGCTTCGCTCCAGCCAGTGGCGGCGGTTACGCCTCCGGTGCTGGTAGACGCATCGGTGCTTTCGGACGAGGAATCCGTTGAAACCGAGATCTCGCTATCCGAGGAGATGACGGTATCCGATTCTTCGCTCGCTGTGTCCGTTCCTCCGCAGGAAGAGAGAACGGGGACGGCCAAGGCGAGGGCCAGGAGGATATTCTTGATACTTTTCATACTTGATTCATTTTCCATGTTGGGCAACGCCCAAACCGCACCATTCTAAGTAAGGGTTTCAACTTTTCAACGAAAGAAAAATCCCTTTTTGATAATGGAGTTAAATTAGTATCTGTGGCAGAAATGATTGGTCTTGCCCCAGTCGAATGATTCTTGAAATATAGGCATTTACTTCGAAAGAACCTGATTTTTGAAATTCCTAAAAATTAAGCTTTGACATTCAATTTTGATTTGAAATCTAGCGAAAGGCCTTTATTTTAGCGAAGGCCTCTGAGGCCACTTTAGAAACAAAAGGAAAAGACATGAAATCTAGAACGAAAGCATTGGCTATCTGCCTGCTTGCTTCCGGCCTCGTCCTTAGTTCCTGTTCGGGAACTACAGCAACCACCGGAAGCGAGGAAAGCAGCGTCACCGAATCGACGGCATCGGATGACGTTTCTTCCGGGGAAAGTTCCTCGGACGAGAGCCCCGACGATTCCTCCTCGGACGAAGTCCCTGGCGAGACGTCTTCCTCAGACGACCCCGAAACCTCTTTTTCGGAAGAAGATGCCATCGCTGCCCTCAAGGGCCTTGGATCCGTTGCCCTAAGCGGCATCGCCATGATCAATTTCCCGGAGTTGGGCGCCCTTGACTATTACGGGATGACCGGCATCTATACCGACGAGTATTTCTACCACGGCGTTTCCGAAGGATCCGATGGAACTGCCGTCGGAACCATCGCCCCGCTCGCCGTCTACGAAAATAACGGCGGCTATCTGGCCACCAGGAGCCTCGGAAGGGACAACACCGTTACGTACGTGAACGAGACCGACGAAAACGGGGACCCCATTGCCTATAGCGACGTCTACTATCAACCCTTTGCCAATATCGACGAGAGCAGCGTCATTTGGGATGCCGAAACCCTCACCCTTTCGCTCTTTGCTTCAGACGTCAGCGACGGCCTCTCTGTCCTCTTTGCTCTCACCGAACCTTCCGAAGACTACTACGTTACCTATGAGTCCTATGATGTCGTCTTCGACGAGAATCTTTCTCCCGTAAGCCTATTCTCGGTCGGCTGGGCCGAGATGATGGGCTACACCTACATCCTTTCGATCGATCTCGATTTCGTGGAACCTTCCTCCTTGGAAGAGGGCCTCGATTGGGGCGTCGAACCCTATCCCGACGAAGAAGGGCAAGACGGAGTCGGCGAGATCCTCGAAACCCTCCAGAACGCCACGAGCTATACGGCATATCTTGGCTATAGCAGCTATAGCAGCTACGAGGGCATGTGGGAAATCAAGGTTGTCGATGGGGTCGGCGTCTATGCCAAGAATACCTATACCAGCAGCCCGACCCACCGCGGGACCCTCCAAGTCGGGGATAGCTATGTGACCTTCGACGGCCTTAGCAGCACCGGCAATGCCTTCTACCAGACGAGCGAACCTATCGAAGGCAATGCCGTCGATGCCTACTTCGCAAGCGTCGGGGAAGGGGTGACCCCGGACTATGACGTCGCCCAGCAGTTCTTCGACGTGAACGGCAGCAGTTATGAACTCAAAGAAGAATTCGGGACCGAGTACTTCAAGTATCTCTTGCCGATCTACGGGCTTCTCGAAGACGTCTATCCGGATGGCTTCTTCGACATCAGCTACGATTGGGGCGGCGGAGACGTCGATGCCTATCCTTTGACCATCAGCGGCACCACTGCCAATCCGAAAATCAGCTTCCTCTATAACATCGGCGATTGGCCTTATAACTACAACGTCACCTTCAAGGACATCAACTCGACCACCATCGACATTACCGATTACGGCTACGAGGACGATCTCGAAGCTGGGCTTTCTTGGGCCGATATCCTCGATGAGGATACCCTCGAGACCTGGAGCGGACACCTCAATGGCGCCTTGGCGGAAGACGACCAAGTCGCCTTCGAAGATGTCGTTCCTTTCTACAATCCAAGTGGATATACCTGGACCCTTTATTCCTCGCTTTCTTCCGAAAGTTCCATCTGCTACTACGTGATGCCCGGCAACGCTACCGCTACCAGCTTCGCGGCCGAATATGCCGAAACCATCTTGGAAAGCGGCTTCGTCGAAAACGGGACTTCCGCCTCTGACGCTTACCGCAATTTCCTTAGCACCGATGGCAAATACGGCATGAGGCTTGAAGTGAGCGGCATGTACCTGCGGGTTTACTTCTATGTCATTGACGGAAGCTGGGGAACTCTTCTCTCCGACTTCGATACAAGCTCCTACGATGGCATCGTTTCCACCCAAGAATTGGATACCTACATCCCCTATTTCAACACCGCCTACGGCTGGAAGGTCTCGAGTTCGACCGTTCTTTCCGCCGAGGGCTACTACGAATACGCCCTCCAGTACGATTCCGGCATGTATGTCAGCAGTTCGCTCGGGACCGATCTGGTCAAAACCGCCGCTTCCGCCGTCCTTACCGAGGCGGATGGCTGGAGCGAGACGGACGATGGCTGGGAAAAGAGCGTAGACGGCAAGACCTACACCGTCAGGGTCTATGCTTCGACCGGCATGTTCTCCTATTTCTACGTCTGTTTCGGTGCTTATACCGCCTAAACATAGGGGTAAATCCTTTTGATAGCCGCGGCCGGTTTAGGCCGCGGCTTTTCTTTGCCTAGTGAACCGTTCCTCGCTTTTTGGTAACGTGCCTGAAATGGAAGGGAAGAAAGAGAAGAGGAAATTCGAAGAAAGGATCATCGACGAGGAGAAGCTCAAAGCCATCGCCGTCGAGAATCCGAAGGTTCCCGGTAGGCTTGCGGGCCATACCATCGCCTGCTTCATGTTTTGGTTCGGGGCCGGAGGCTTCATGACCTTCGTCGGCTATAACTTTTCCAATGCCTTCGCCATTACTTTCTTCTGCATGATCCTTCTTTATTACGCCATCGGGGCAATCTGCTTTATGAGGGTCATTTTCCTAGAAAGGAAATACCGGGTCTTCCGGAAACCCTATTACCCGGCCTTGTTCCTGCTTCCCATCTTGCTAATGGCCATCGCCTTTTCGATCGCCGCGAATTTCACGACGACCTTCACCGATTACGGGAACTACTTCACGGTCCATATCGTCCCTTGGTATTTCCTCGGGATCTATGTCCCTTGGTTCTTCATTTCGGTGATCTATCTCTACTATTCCTTCTACCGGGTCTTGGGGCGCAATTCGATCGCCTATAAAAGAGCCCAGGCCCAAAAGGGGCAGGGCTACTTCTACGATAAGAAGATCGAAGGCCTCTACGGAAACCCTCCCGGAGTTGGAGAAGACGGAGAAGGCGATCCACTTTCGTAAGGGCGTTTCTTAAAGAATGGATAAGGCTGCTAAGTGCAGCCTTTTCTTCGGTGGAATCCCCGCAATCTGGCACTGGATTCCAAAGAAGCCGGAAGGCACAAGGCCCAAGAACCGAAAGAAAACACTCCAAATCTTGGAAGCAAAAAACTCCAAATCTTGGAAACGAAATGCTCCAAATTTTGGAACCAAAATACTCCAAATCTTGGAAATGAAATACTCCAAATCTTGGAAACGGAATCCATCAAAAACTGGAAACGGAATCCGTCAAAAGTTGGAAACAAAAAGCGTCAAAAATTGGAAACAAAAAGCGTCAAAAGTTGGAAACGCCCCGCTGCAATCGGATGAAAACGTTCTTTCGAAATTAGCCCTCATTTGAGCCATTCGGGACATTCGGCGCCCGGAATGGCGCCCTTGATTTCTCCGGGGGGGGCCTAGAATTTTCAACGAAAGAAAGAGGGGCCCCAATGGATAAACTTGACTACGTCGCCCATTCTCTCGGGCGCGGCTTGAAGAAGGTCTACGAGAACTACGTCATCAACGGGATCTACCACCGCATCGCCGATCCCGACCTTTTGATCGAGACCCAGAAGTACGTTTCCTCGGACAATGGGTCCTATCGCCTCATCGATCTCTATCTCCCGCAGCTGGAGATTGCCATCGAGGTGGACGAAGGCCAGCATGCCGGGGAAGAGGCCATCAAAAGCGATAGGAAAAGGGAAGAAGAGATCAAGCGGGCCGCCAAAGGCGAAACGCTGGCTTCCGATGTCGCTTTCTATCGGATCAAGGCCTATGGCACGGATCTAGAGGGCATCAACGGGGAAATGGATCGGGTCGCCGCCATCATAAAGGAGAAGATCGCCAAGCGCTCGGAGCCTCTGAAATGGGAAAGCGACGAGGAAAAGCTCGAGGCCATCAAGGCCAGAGGAAGCATCCGGATCGACGATCGCTTTTCCAGCAACAGGGAAATCATCAACGTCGTCTATGGAAAGAACTACAAAGGCTATCAGAGGGGGATGTACAAGAACCTTTGGTTTCCAGTCGTCAGCTATGAGGGCGAGGACGGGACGCTGACCGACCGCCGGGGCTGGCAGAACATCTTCAATAAGAGCCATTCGATCATCTACGAAAGGCCCAGCGTTCGCAGTTGGGACGAGGAGTTCATCAAATGGACCGAAAAAAGCACTTTGGCAAAGGAGAAGCGGATTACCTTCGTCAAGGAACGCGATGCCTTCGGCTACTGGCATAAGCGCTTTGCCGGCGTCTTCGTCTCCGATGGCTATGACGACAATCTCAGGGCCAGGATCTGGCGCCTCGTCCAGCCCGAAATAAGCATTCCCTTGAGGGAAGAGGATCTATGAGCGATACCGAGAGAAAAAGCGGCCTCGGGGAGAAGAAGTGCTGGAGCTGCGCCCATTACGCCGGGGCAAGGAAGAAAGAAAGCAACCTTTTGGGAATGCCTTATTTCAAGGTCGATGCCGAAGGGTTCTGCACCAACGAGCGCTCCGAAAAGGGGAACGGCTTCGTCAAGTGCGGTGGCTGGTGTTCGAAATACGCAAGGGCCGGGGACGTCGAAGCGGCCAAGGCCGAAAAGGATGCCAAGACCGCCGAAATCGCCAAGGTCAACATTCCTTCCAAGCGCCGCCCGGTCCGCAAGATGAGCCCGGCCGAAAAGAAGAATATATTCTTCTTTTGCGATTTCATCCTTTGCGGGGGTTTCTTCTGTCTGGCCTGGGGCACTTCGTCATATAACGGAGGAGAGATATTCTCGATAGTCGCTTTCATGCTTGGGATTCTTTTTTGGGTCGTGGGAGTGGTCTCCCTGCTTGTCTGGTGCTTCAAAGGCAGGAAGAATCCTTAGGCTTAAATCCGGAATTAGATAGCAATGGAGGCCGGCAGGGAGCCGGCCTTTTTATCTGAGTTCAATTTTGGAAAGGAATGCTTCGCTTTGGTTTGCACGGGATCAATTCGAAATCGTTTCCAAAGATGCCTCACGGCGTGAAAAAATCCCGATGGTTGCTTTCTTTTCATTCACGCATTAAAGAGCCTTTCGGGCATTGACGGGGGGGTCTTTCTATAAGAAACTCATGCCGGCTGGCATTCACTGGCCAGTCCTTATAAAGGAGAAAGAAATAGTGAAGAAGAAAGCCTTGCTCGCTTCCTTGCTCGCGATCGGCACACTTGTGCTGGCCGGCTGCGGCGAAGAAGCCAGCGAAACCTCCGAGGTCGCCGAAGAAAGCGAAACCTCCGAAACCGTCGAATCCACCGACAGCACGGAATCCACCGACAGCACGGAATCCACCGAATCGACCGAGTCCACCGATCCCATTGATTCGACCGATTCCACCGGCGACAACGACGATGACGACACCGGCGACAACGACGATGACGACACCGACGATGACGACACCGGCGACGTCGAATACGAAGACGGCACCGTTACTTTGGTGACCGATACGAGCGAACTTTCCGCCGGGGATCAGATTCTCATCACTGCGCGTACCTACGGCATGGCTATCGGCGAACAGAACGGCACCTACCGCGCGTCCGTCGAGGTCGAAGGGCTGACCAGCGAGACGACTGAGTATATCTATGATGGTTCTACTGCCATTATCACCCTCGAGGCAGGCGAAACCGAAGGGACTTTCTATCTCGCCGTTTCCGATGGCTACCTCTATTACCCTGGCAGCGGCAACAACCTGAATACCCAAGATAGTGCCTTTGAATGGACCATCGAGATGCGCGAAGACTACACCGTGAGCATCGTTCCTTCCGGCTATTCCGACTACTGCATCAACTACAACACCAACACCAACCAATCGCGCTTCTCTTGCTACAGGGGCACCATGGCCTACCCCGAAATCTTCAAGGCTCGGACCTATATCGAAGAAATCGTCGTGGAAGAGGAAGAAGTCGAAGATAACTATGTTACCAATGCCGAGATTGCCGAAGGGACCTACAAGTTCGGCTATTACCAGTCGAACCTCAGCGCTCCCGATTGGTATTTCTTCAACGGGGAAATGACCAGCAACGGCTACTATTTCGATACGACCACGGTCTATAGCGAGGCTGCCGACGTCACCATCGCCCTCGTCGATGGCGGCGGCTTCACCATGAAGGTCGGCGATTCCTACATCACCACCACTGCCGGCAGCTACCGCAATCCTGCCCTCTCGGAGACCGAAGCCACGGTTTGGTATATGGCCGATGCCGAGGACAACTACGCGATCTATTCCTATAATTCCGCCAGCGAACAAGTCTATATCGGCACCTACAGCAGCAATACTGATCTCAGGGTTTCCGTCTTCACTTATGCTGCTACCAGCATCCCGGCCCACCTCTACGCGGCCGATCCCACCGTCTGATAAGCGCATATAGCGACTTTGCGGCCCCGGTCTCCCGGGGCCTTTTCGTTACCCTCTTTAATATGCGCTGAGGCCATCTTGCGGGGGGGTCTTAAAACGCTCTAGAATGGCACGTACCTGCTAGTCACTATCGGCTGGTACCTAATATAAAGGAGAAAACATAGTGAAGAACAAAGCTTTGCTTGCCTCCCTGCTCGCGATCGGCACTTTGGTTTTGGCCGGCTGCGGCGATACGGGCGAGGACAGCACAGACGCCACGGACGAAAGCGAAACGACCGAGACCGTCGACAGCACGGATTCGACCGAAGACACCGACTCCACCGATGGCGGAGGCGATGACGAAGTCACCTATTACAAGCTCGGGAACTTCCAAGCCGGGAACGGCAACTGGGATTTCTTCGCCGGCGAAACCAGCGGCAACTATCTGGCCGTTACCCAGGATTTCAGCGAAGCCGCCGACCTCCTCGTTACCGAATACGACGACGGCTTCTCGATGCAGATCGTCGATGAGGACAGCTCCATCAACGGGCAGTTCATCACCCTTCAGGATAGCGCCAACTACATCGGCGTGACCGAGGACGAAGAAAGCGCCCTTTGGTACATCGACGAGACCTACGGCTATATCTGCAAGGAATCCTATAACGGAACCATCCTTTTCATCTGCAACTACAATAGTTTCGACACCTTCAGCGCTTCTTCTTATTCCAGCTACGCCACTTCGGCCACGACCTACGCTGCCTATCTCTACGAGACCGATCCGAGCGCCGAGACCTACTATGCTACCGATGTCACCATCAGTAACGGCGACATCGAAGTGGCCGTCGACGGTACCGTCACTTTGAGCGCTACCGTCACTCCGGCTTACGTTACCGATGCCACCGTGACCTGGACCGTCGGCGATGAGACCGTTGCCACCGTCGAAGATGGCGTCCTTACCGGCGTCAAGGTCGGGACCACGACCCTGACCGCTACCGCCAACGGCGCCGCCGAAGGCGAAACCGTCGCCGACACCGTGACCGTCACCGTTTCGGAAGACGGCCCGACTCTGGAATACGTCATCGAACCCGAGGACGGCACCAGCTACAAACTCGGCATGTATCAGACCCAAAGGGACGGCTATTACTACTTCACCGGGGCGAAGAGCACCAATTTCTGGTCTTCGACTACCGATTTCGAAACGGCCGTTGATGTTGTCGTCAATGTCGTCGAAGGTGGATACACCCTCAAATTCGATGGAGGGGATAACGACGGATTCTATCTGGCCCTTACTTCCGGCAGCACCTACTTGGTTGCCCAAGAGGAAGCCTTCACCTGGACCATCGAATCTTCTGCCTATGCCATCGTCGGCAACAACGGTTCCAACGACCTTTTCATCGGCAGCAACGGAACCTACACCACGTTTGGCACCTACAACACGAGCAATCTAACCTCCAGCAGCTACTACATCGCCCGTCTTTACAGTGTCGATCCGACCCTCTAATCCAGCGATCGATTGAGAATTTCGGCCCCGGGTCGCCCCGGGGCTTTTTCCTTATTTGCTATGCTGTTGAATGAGCTTTTAGCCGTCTTGCGGAGGCTCCTGCTTTCGCCCATCGCCCATCTTGCGGGGGGGTCTTCAAACGCCTTAGAATGCGTTGTACCTGCTCATTCACTGATGGGTACCTAAGCAAAGGAGAATTGGAATAGTGAAGAACAAAGCCATGCTGGCCTCCCTTCTCGCGCTCGGCACACTTGTGCTGGCCGGCTGCGGAACGGAGACCATCTACGCCACCGAGATCGCCATCACCGATGGGACCGCCGAGATCGAAACGCTCGAGTTGACCGTCGGGGATACGGCCGAAATCTACGCCGTCGTCACCCCGGAAGACGCTACCGACGCCACCGTCACCTGGACCGTCGATGACGAAACGATCCTCACCGTCGAAGACGGGACCATCACCGCCCTCGATGCCGGCACCGCCGTCATCACCGCCACTGCCAACGGCGCGGAAGAGGGAACCGAAGTCACCGATACCCTGACCGTCACCGTCAAGGAAGCCGGCGTCCTTTCCTATAAGAAGCTCGGCGTCTACCAGGGCGCCAACACCCAGTGGGATTTCTTCAACGGCACCTACCAGAACACCTACTACTGGGGCACCACCACCGATTTCGATGAGGCCGTCACCATCGCCGTCACCGAATACTCCGACGGCTTCACGATGCAGATCGAAGACAGCACCTCCTCTTATGACGGCTACTGGCTGACCCTCGTTGTGAGCGGCAACTACGTGAACCCGACCATGGTCGCCGACGAGCCGGAAGAGCGCTGGTACATCGATGAGGATACGACCTACATCTGCATGACCACCACGAGCGGCGTCTACTTCCTCGGCACCTACGGCACCTACAACACCATCTCGGCTTCCAGTTACAGCAGCTACGCCACCAGCTCCACCAACTACGGCTGCCACCTCTACGAGACCGATCCTTCGGCCGAATAAATAGAGCCATAGCCAAAGGACCCCGGAAACCGGGGTCTTTTTTTATCCGCTTTGCCCGCCTTCCTAGCTGTGCCTTACTCCCAAAGCGGATATAAAGAAGGGGCTATGTTGGTCTTAAGGGGAAAGGGGTGCGTATATCTGCTCACCAATCCCGCTTTCCCCGGATACGTGAGATTTGGCTACGCCAAAGACATCAATAGGCGTTTGGCCGAACTCGATTCTCTGGAAGGGATCCCCCATTCCTTTTCCCTTTATGCCTATTTCGAAACGGACGAAAAGCTCAATGACGATCTCATCATGTATGCGGTCGACAAATTCGGGGGAGAAAGGGCCGTCGACTATGTGGACGGCCGCAAGGTCGAGCGGCCTTACCACAAGATGGACGTAAGCGCGGCCTACGTCCTTTTGGCCCGGCTATCGGGACAGCTCGGCTCTTCGATGAAAGTCGTCCGCTGCGGTAATAAGGCACCCGAAAAGAAAGAAGAGGCCAAACCTCCCGTTGCTAAGGAACCGGCAGCCAAGCCAACGCCTAACTGGGGTGCCCCGTCTGAGGCCGGGTCGTCCTTGCCGAAACTTTCCCTATCCTGGTTCATCGCCCAAGGCACCTTGATGATCGGGGAAAGCCTGAGGCTCTCGGGGAATTTCAAGAAGGAAACGGCGAGGATCATTTCCGCCGATACGCTAAGCTACAAGGGGCAGAGCATGACCCCGGAGATGTTCGTTTGGAAGGCCATGGGGACATCGAAGGTCGATGCGTTCGGCAATCTTTATCCCCTCTGGGGACAGAAGAGCCTCCGCCAGATCTACGAGGCCAAGACGGGAATCCGCTCTAACGGCGAAAATAGTCCGCTGCCGGAGAAGAAGGCCGAGCCTATCAAGAAAGCCGCTCCGGCAAAGGCCGTAGCCAAGAAGAAAGAAGAGCCGGCCAAGAAAACCGTTAGCGGCAACAATCCGCCTTTTCCGACGTTTTCCTGGCTCGTCGACCATGGCATCGTTTCCGTCGGCGATAAAGTTTTCCTGATTGATGATCCCATGGAGGGCGCGACCGTCGTTTCCGAAAGCACGGTGCGCTACAAAGGGAAGGCCATGACGCCTCCGGCCTTTGCCAGGGTCGCGACCGGGAACCAGACGATCAATACCTACAAGAACCTGACCATGGGTTCCGGTTCGAAGAGCCTCTGGACCCTATGGGAAGAGGAGATGGAGGCCCTTGGGCTAAAAGGAAAGAAGGCAGCCAAAGCCGCCGCTTCCGCCAAGGCTACCGCCAAATCGAGTAGTGGAACCCCGTCCAAGGCCTCATCTTACAATCCTCCCTATCCGACCTTCTCCTGGCTCTTGGAGCATGAGGCCTTGAACATCGGAGATTGGATCGCTTCGGTAGAGCGTCCAGAAGAGGCGGCCATCATAGTCGATACCAACGTCGTGAAATATAAGAATCAGGAAATGCCTCCCGAGGAGTTCATTTCATTGGCCACGGGACATAAGGGCCCGGATGCCTATACGCATCTGGAGTCCCTCTACCAAAGCAAAACCCTCCGGGCCCTTTGGGAAGAGAAAATGGGGGAGATGGGGCTCCAGGTACAGTAGGAAACTCGTCTTTTCCAAAAACAAAGGCCAGTCACTTTGGCCGTTTCCATTTTGCAAATAGAGATTGAGGAAAAATTTTGAACTGAAATCTGCACATGAGTGGTGACGAAGGGCTGCGAATGCCGCATG
>CAYMRJ010000003.1:20568-90313 GCA_964392865.1 uncultured Staphylococcaceae bacterium | reverse complement strand
TATCCGCCTTACCGCTATCTGATCCGCCTGATTTTCTCTTCCAATAGCGAGGAAAAGGCCGCGATGGCCGCCGCTTCCTTTAGGAAGGTTTTGCTTGGCCAAGGCCTAGCCGACGTCGAGGCCATCGGGCCCGGCACTCCCTTCATCGCCTTCTTCAAAGGGAAGTTCCTGAGGACCCTTCTCATCAAGTACAAAGACGGGAAGGACCTAAGGAGGTTTTTGTCCCTCGAAGTACCGAAAGTATCGGGAAGGGGAGGAGTCGACATCGAAATCGAAGTTGATCCCTTGGACACTTAGGGTTGTGCTATACTAGCACATCGTTGGAAGAGAAATTTATGGTTACTCTGACGTTTCTCGGCCTAGACCAGTACGTGGTCGGGCACTATAGCAAGGAACATTCGGCCGCCTTGGCCGATCTCTTTGAGATCGATCCCGCCGATCTCGATTTCGTGGCTCCGGCCAACTACATCTACCACGAGGGGGTCGAGCAGACTTCCTGGAACGTCATCGTGAGGGTCTACGCTCCGGAGGAGTGCGAAGCCCTCGAAGGGAAGATCGCCTCTTACCTTACCCAGACCCTCGGCGACTTCGCCATCAACATCCGCGTGGTATTCGGCTACTACCATAGCCACCATCTCTATTCGCACTTCAATAGCGACTACCCCCGCTTCATCACCGAAAGCAATCTCGTCCACGATGATTGCGGCGAGGACCATGAAGACGGAGAAGGAGAGGCCGATCCGCGCGACCGCGCCGACCTCGACTTCAACGACGAAAACCAGCTCTATCTCGGCAATGCCTTCGAAGGCTTCGAAGAAAAGCTCGACAAAGCCGCCGCCGAGAAGAAAAGAGAATACCTGAAGAAGGAAAAGGAGAATCCATCATGAAGGAATTGGAACTGGCCGCGAATATCCTCGACGACATCATCGACGAGGGAACCCCTTTCGGCGAGGCCCTTAGGAAGGTCTTCCAGGCCAATGTCGACCTAAGGCCCTACCGCCCGACGGTCAGCGGCTTGGTCGGCTGCGAGCTCAGGCACCACCTGATGTTCGAATACATGATGGAAGCCGACGAATACAAGGACTGGGAGATGAGCGAAAAGCGCCTCGCTTACCTGACCCTTGCGGACCTTTACTACTTCAAGCGCATCAGCGCCGAAGACGCCAAGGCCCATCTCGTCGAAACGATCGGCGAAGAGAAGACGGCGGCTTTGGAACCCCTGATCGCCAAGGCCGGTAAGCCCGACGAATATCTCCCTAGCGACATCAACCGCTCCGGAGACCTCGGGCTCAGCCTCCGCTTCAACGTCCCCGAATGGGTCCTGAAGGTCTGGCGCCACTACGGCCACGGGAAGATGTACGGGATCGCCAAGGCCAATAGCCGTCCGGGGAAGTTCTATGTCCGCGTGAGGACGTCGCTAGTTTCGACCGAAACCGTCCTCGGTAGCGGCGAAGACTTCGAAAAGACCCCCGTCGAAGACGTCTTGCTCTACAAGGGCAAGATCCCCCTAAGGAAGAACGAGTTCTACCGGAAGGAGCAGATCTTCGACATCAAGCCGGGCACCAAGTTCCTCAGCGACAAGTTCACCGTCGAAGATCCCAAGGAAGGGCTTCTTTTCCTCGGGGCCCGCGACCACTCGATGATCAAGGAATGGATCGAAAAATACGATAACCGCGTCGGCCTCAACATCGGCGTCTACGACGTGGCCAATTATCCCGATATCACGAGACTTCTTAGGAGCAAGAACCTCAAGAACGTCAATTTCTTCTCGGCCGATCCGACGGCCATGGAAGCCGCCATCAGCCAGCCGCAGGATCTCGTCTTCTGCGTGCCCAATAGCTCTTCATTCGACAACATCCGCGAAACCCCGGATTTCCTCCTCCACTACTCGGTCGGGGAACTCGACAAGATCTACCTCGAGCAGAAGGAAATGCTCGAAGGCTGCGCCAAGCACGTGGCCGAAGACGGCGTCTTGGTCTACATGGTCTACACCATTTCCAAGAAAGAAGGGCATAACCTCATCTCCGCCTTCCTTGCCGACCATCCCGAATTCCACTACATCGAAGAAAGGCAGGCCTTCCCCTTCGAAGACCTCGATACTTCCTTTTACTATTGCGCATTGCAGAAGAAAACCGTCCTGGCCGCCGCCGAAGAGCCCCTTCCGGACATCGCCATATTGGCCCAGGCCCAGAAGAGCCAGGAAATCTCGCAAGCCGCCGAAGGCGAGTGAATATGGCGCCCCTGCTCTCGTATAGTCGAGAAGAGCTAGGGGAGGCGCTAATGGCCCTTGGCCGCTCCCGCTACGTCAGCGACCAGCTCTACGACTGGATCTACAAAAAAGGCATCCTCGATTATTCCAAGATGAGCAATCTTTCGCTTGCCTTGAGAGACGAGCTGCCCGGGCTTTTCCCGATCGAGATGCCCAAGGTCTACCGGAAGCAGGAAGCCAAGGACGGGACAATCAAGCTATTGCTTGAACTTAGTGACGGCAGCAAAGTCGAGACCGTCTTGATGCGCTATGACTACGGCAACGCCGTCTGCGTCACGAGCGAAGTCGGCTGTTCCATGGGCTGTGCTTTCTGCGCTTCAGGGCTTTTGAAGAAGGAAAGGGTCCTGACCGCGGGGGAGATGGTGGCCCAGGTTTTGGCCATCAACCAAATCCTTCAGGAAACCAGGGAAAGGGTCAGCCACGTCGTCGTCATGGGGACGGGCGAGCCCTTCGACAATTACGATAACGTCCTGAAGTTTTTGAAAATACTCAATGACCCAAAGGGTCTTGGGATCGGAGCGAGGCATTTGACCGTTTCGACGGTCGGGTTGGTTCCCGGTATCGAGAAGTACGCGAAGGAAGGCTACCAGTTCAATCTGGCCATCAGCCTCCACGCCCCCAACCAGGAAAAGAGGGCCGAACTCATTCCGGCCGCCAAGTTCTATCCTTTGGATAAGCTGATGGCTGCGATCAAGGACTATGTCGCCCAGACCGGAAGGCGCGTCACTTTCGAATACATCCTCCTGAAGGACGTGAACGATTCCATCGAAGATGCCAAGGAATTGGCCAATCTCCTAAAGGGAACGCTTTGTTACGTCAATTTGATCCCTTATAACGCCGTCAAGGAAAAGCCCTTCGTCAGAAGCCCCCAAAGCCGGGTCAATGCTTTCAAAGATACCCTGATGAAACGCGGGATCAACGCCACCGTCAGGAAGGAATTCGGCAGCGGCATCGACGCCGCCTGCGGCCAGCTCCGCGCCAAGGAGACGGGGAAATGAAACCGCTCGGCGGGACGATAGCCGCCAAGACCGATATCGGACGCGTCCGTCTGGTCAACGAAGACCAAGCCGCCGCCCTTCGCGGGAAGCATAACGAAATCCTCATCGGCGTCTTGGACGGAATGGGCGGGAGCAACAAAGGTGAATATGCTTCCAATCTCGCTCGCGAAATCCTTTTTTCGGCCTTTTCGAAGAAGCCTCCGACCATATTGCCCCTGGCTACGAAGGTCTGGATGAACCATGTTGCCAATGCTGCCAATAGGGCCGTTTACAAATACGCCGAAGGCAATCCGGAATACAAAGGCATGGGGACGACTTTCTGCGCGGCCCTGATCAGCAGTGGCAAGATCGTCGTAGCAAACGTCGGAGATAGCCGGTGCTACAGTTACTCCAACGGCGAATTAAAGCGATTGACCGAGGACCAAACCTACGTCGCATATTTATTGAGAACCGGAAAGATTAGCAAAGAGGAAGCATCAACTCATCCGGATCGCCACATCCTCATGAACGCCCTCGGAATCTATCCTTCGCTTTCGATTACCTTTAATGTATACAAGAACAATGTCGACTCTTTAGTCTGCTGCACGGACGGACTTTATAATTCGCTTGGCGAGAGCGAGATCGAGGCCGTTATGGCCATGGATCTCAGCACAGAAGAAAAAGCATCGATGCTTTGCAAACTGGCTTGCGATGCCGGCGGCACCGATAACGTCGGAGTCAGCATTTGGGAGGCTGGCCGTGATTAAGATCGGCGATAAGATCGACGGGCGCTACAAGGTCGTCAGCCGCATCGCCAGGGGCGGGATGGCCGATGTTTACGAAGCCTTGGATATCTATTCGCATCGCCCCGTTAGCCTCAAGGTCCTTCGCGAGGACATGATGGATAGCCCCAGCAACGTCGCCCGCTTCAGCCGGGAATGCGTGGCCGCGGCCTCTTTGGACAACCCGAATATCGTCAAAGTCTACGGCCAAGGCATCGCCGACGGCCGCCCGTATATCGCCAACGAATACATAAAAGGGCAGACATTAAGGGACGCTCTCAACTTCTCGACTACACATTGTTTGCTTCCAAAAGAAGCCTGTCAGGTCCTACTGCAGCTGACTAGCGGGGTCGAATACATCCATCAGCACGGCATAATCCACCGCGACATCAAGCCCGATAACCTTTTCTATCTGCCTGATGGCTCCATCAAAATCAGCGATTTCGGCATTTCGACGATGATCGGGGAAAAACTCAAAGGCGACGGCGTAAGCGGAACTATCTATTACACCGCTCCGGAAATCATCCTCGGGAAGGAATGCGGCGTTGCCAGCGATATCTACTCGATGGGCATTGTTTTCTATGAATTGCTGACGGGGAACGTTCCTTTCGACGCCCCGACGCCGGAAGAAGTGGCTCTGATGCACGTCAAACAGCATTTTCCGGAACCCAGCCGCATCAATCAGCTGGTCGGGAAACCGATCGACCTCATTGTCATGAAGGCTACGCGTAAGCGTCCGGAAGAAAGGTATCGGAGCGCCCAGGAAATGCATGAAGCCATCGACGAAGCCCTCAAGAAAGGGAACTCCTACAAGGACAAGCGTGGTTTCCTCAGCCGGATATTTGGCTTTAAATGATTATGAAGATGCCGATCATCGCTCCCTCGCTATTAGCTGCCGATAAGGCCCGCCTTAGGGAAGAGGCAGTTTTGGCTAGGGACGCCGGATGCCCTTACGTCCACTTCGATGTGATGGATGGGAAATTCGTTCCGGCCGTTTCATTCTCTCTTGATGATTTTTCAAAAATAAAAGGCATTGAGAATTTAATTTACGATGTCCATATCATGGTCGAGGAACCTTGGGTTCTTGGTGAGGCTTATGCTAAAGCCGGTGCCGATATCGTCACCTTCCATATCGAAGCATGCCATGACAGGGAAGAACTAGAGCGGACCGTCAAAGCCATCAAGGACAACGGCGCCAAGGTCGGGCTCTCTATCAAACCCCATACCCCCGCCTCGGCCTACCTTGAGGTTCTCGACTTGCCCATCTCCCTTTTCCTAATCATGTCTGTTGAACCAGGCAAAGGCGGACAAGCCTTCATCGAGGGAAGCCTCGAGAAACTAAAAGAAACGAAGAAGATCATCGGCGGCCGCGACATCCTTCTCGAAGTCGATGGCGGCATCGATGGCGTGACCGGCCCGAAGTGCGTACAGGCCGGGGCCGATATATTGGTCGCGGGCAGCTATTTATACGGGCACGATGATTTCGTCGATCGGGTAAAGGGTCTCCAAAATGTCGATCTATAGTCTTTTCTGCTACATCGTCGGGCTCATATCGGCCTTCGTCCTTTTCACTACCTGCTATCCGGCAGGGAAGAAGGGCGGCTTTCTCAACCGTTACCCCTTTGAAACCGAGGCGCCCGTTTGGGGCTCTGTCGTTTTGCTTGGTCTATCCGTTTTGGGCCTTTGCAGCGTCTTTGTTCCCGTCGTTGCCTATGGAATCGGCGGCTACTTTTTGCTTTTCCTTTCTTTCTTATTGCTAGCTAGCGGCTGCTGCATGATCGCTTCTTTCTATTTTGGTTTCGAAAAACCTGTTGCCCATGTCCGGTTATCCTGGCTTTCCTTCGCCTTCGAAAGCTGCTTCCTCGCCGGCCAATCCTTCTACTTCATGTCTCTCGATGCCCTTTATGGCAGCAAGGTCGTCGGACCGCTCATCGGGGCCATTTCCCTAGTCCTCGCCTTCGTGTCCTTGGTTCCTCTTCTTGATAGAAGAACAAGGAACTCTTTCCATATGGATGTCACCATTTCCGAAGACGGCCTCAAAGAAGCCAAGCGTCCGAAGTTCGAAGCCTTGGCTTTCTACGAAAGGCTATATCCGTTCCTCATCGGACTCGGATCATTGCTAAGCATCGTTTACGTGTTCGGCGTTGCCTAATAGGCAAAAAGAAAGGCGGCCGGAGCCGCCAGTTCTTTTTCCTTTAAGGGACTTAGTTCCCTGCCTTTTGGCCTTTCGCCTTGGTGGACTTGTTGAGGGAGCGATAAGCCCTCGCGCTCATACGGAGTTCCACCATCTTGCCGTTGATCTCGACGTGATAGGTCTGAAGATTCACGTTCCACTTGCGGCGCGTGGCCCGAAGGGAGTGGCTGCGGTTGTTGCCGCTCATCGGTCCTTTTCCGGTAATCGGGCATTTCCTTGACATAATTTCTACCTGCTTCCTGCTAGAGCGGGCGTATTCTAGCACCCATGCGCGAGGGCCGCAAACGGTTTTTGGCCGCACTTTGGACAATGTATAAACAAGTATGCGTTATCTAATTTGGAGAATGGTGTTTTGCGGGGTTTTTGGTTTCGAGACGGCGGCATTCTCAATGAACTTCTGGCACGGGCCCTTCTTTTTATAGAAGGGAGTGAGAAATTAAAGGCCCTTTGTGCTATCATTTGGAAAACTTCAAGGAACATTGGGATTTCACTGGAAAAATGAGCACGACTATCGCGGCCATGATTCTTGCCGGGGGCAAGGGGACGAGGCTTCAGGCTTTGACCCGCAAAGTGGCCAAGCCCGCCGTGAGCTACGGCGGCAAATACCGGATCATCGACTTTCCCCTCTCCAACTGCGCCAATAGCGGGATCTATGCCGTCGGCGTTTTGACGCAGTACGAAAGCAGCGACCTCAACACCTACGTCGGGAACGGAGAGAAGTGGGGCTATAACGGCGTCCGCTCCATGGTCTCCGTCTTGACCCCTAAACAGACCGAGGAGGGCAGCAACTGGTACGCCGGGACGGCCGACGCCATCAGCCAGAACCTCGACTGGCTCGACAAGATCGATCCGACCTATGTCCTCATCCTTTCCGGGGACCATATCTATTCCTGCACCTATAACGAGATGCTCAATCGTCACATCAAGACCGGGGCCGACTGCACCATCGCCGTCTATCCGGTCGAAAAGTCGGAGGCCAGCCGCTTCGGGATCATCATCACCGATAAGGACGGGGTCATCACCGACTTCCAGGAGAAACCCAAGAACCCCAAGAGCAACCTCGCCTCGATGGGCATCTACATCTTCAACTACAAGAGCCTCCGTCCGGCTTTGATCGCCGACATGAAGAAGGCCGATAGCGCCCACGATTTCGGGAAGAACATCATCCCGGCGATGATGGAGGAAAAGAAGAAGCTCATCGCCTATACATACCACGGCTACTGGCGCGACGTCGGAACCGTCGATAGCCTCCACCAGGCCAACATGGACCTCCTTTTGAATAAGGAAAGCCCGACCAACCTCTATACTGTCCAAGGCGACAACCGCATCTATAGCGAAGATACCTATAGCGCCCCGCAGTACATCGGGAAGAAAGCCGAGGTCAAAAACTCCTTGGTCAACCAAGGGGCCATCATCCTCGGGAAATTGGATCGCTGCGTCGTCTCCGGTTCCGCCTACGTCGACGAAGGGGCCGAGGTCCAGAACAGCGTCATCATGAACGGGGCCATCATCAAGAAAGGGGCCAAGGTCTACGATGCCATCCTCGGACCCGAATCGATCGTCCCCGAAAAGGAAACCATCAATGCTGCCCGCGAGGGCATCGTCTTATATACCGGAAAGGGGAAGAACTGATGCTCCGCGACGTCATCGGCCTCGTCGATTGCCACAATTGCCCGGATCTCGGGCCGCTTACCGCCAACCGTCCGTTGGCCTCCACTTCCTTCCTCGGGCGTTTCGCTTTCATCGATTTCGCTTTGAGCAACTTTACCAATTCCGAAATCGGCTCGATCGGCATCTTGGTCAAAGACCATCAGCGCTCGATCCTCAAGCACCTCGGAAACAACACCGCTTGGCTTAGGAACACCAAGACCGGGCTTTCCCAGATCCTCGCCAACGAAAGGGGCATTTTGAATCCGCCCTACAACCACGACATCAATAACCTCAAGGAAAACGACTGGATCCTTTATTCGAGCAACGCTTCCTATCTGGTCTTTGTCGATCCCCATATCGTCACCAACATCGACCTGCGCCCCATCATCCAGGAGCACATCGACCGCCGGGAAACGATGACGGTCGTCTATAGCAAGATCCCCGATAGCGATACTTCCTGCCTAAACGAGCACATCTTCGAAGTCGACGAAGACAACTACCTCATTTCCTGCCGGAAGAACGACGGGAAGAGCAAGAACGCCAACGTCTCCCTCTCCATTTGGATCATCAATAGGACGCTACTGGCCGAGATCATCAACCGCCATGGAAGCGGGAACCCCCTTTACGGCCTCAAGGAAATGTTCCCCTACCTTCTGGCGTCTTCTTCCTTCAAGATCCATGCCCATGAGCACAAAGGCTACGTCCGCTGCTTCGATTCCTTGGAGCATTACGTCAAGTACTCCTTCGAGCTCCTCGAGCCCGAAGCCTATTCGAGCCTCTTTAGGCCCGATTGGCCGATCTATACTTTGACCCACGATACCCCGCCGGCCCTCTATGGCGAAGAAGCCGAAGTGACCGATAGCTTCGTCGCCAATGGCTGCATCGTCAGGGGCAAGGTCAAGCACAGCATCATCTCGCGCGAAGTCAAAGTCGCCCCGGGCGCCCTCATCGAAGACTCCATCGTCTTCAGCGATACGGCCATCGGGAACGACGTCATCATCAAGAACGCCTTGGTCGACAAATACTGCGTCGTCACCAGGAAGCAGAAGGTCGTCGGCCATGACGGCGAAATCGCCTATCTGAAGCAAGGAGCCATCCTATGAAGATCGCCATGGCGGCCAGCGAATGCGCCGGGTATGCCAAAACCGGCGGCTTGGCCGATGTCATCTATGCTTTGAGCGATGCCCTCGGGCGCCTCGGGGAAGAAGTGATCGTCATCCTTCCTTTCTACGGCTGCATGAAGGAACGCTACCTCCCGAAGTCCGAGAAGATCGGAATGTTCGACGTCTACATGAGCTGGCGCAAGGAAGAAGCCCATGTCTTCCGCTACCAAGACAAGCGCTTCACGGCCTATCTCATCGCCAACGACTACTATTTCCAGCGCGACAACATCTACGGCTATAACGATGATGGCGAGCGCTTCGCCTTCTTCACTTTGGCTGGAAAGCAATTATTGCGTTTCCTCAACTACAAGCCCGATATCGTCCATGTCCACGATTGGCAGACCGGCATGATGCCCTGCCTCTTCGAAGAAGGACCCCGCTTCGACGATTTCTACGATGGCATCAAATGCGTCATCACCATCCACAATCCGGCCTTCAAAGGCATCATCGACCGCTACTTCCTCAATGACTTCTATGGATTGAGGGACGAGCTCTTCGATACCGGGAAGGTCCGTTTCGAAGGAATGGTCTCGACTCTTAAGTCCGGCATCATCTATAGCCAGGCCGTCACGACCGTTTCGCCGAACCACGCCGCCGAACTCCTTACCCCGGTCGGCTCGCAAGGGCTCGATGGGGTGTTGAATCTCCGCAAAGACGACTTCTATGGGATCCTAAACGGCATCGATACCGATACCTGGAACCCCGCAAAAGACAAATATATTGCCAAGAAATACGATAAGAAGACCCTGATGGCCGGTCGGCACGCCAACCAGGCCGATCTCCTCAAGGCCTTCAACATTTCCTATTACGGCGGACCGGTCTACGGGATCGTGAGCCGCCTTACTTACCAAAAAGGCATCGACATCCTCCTTAGCCAGATCCGCACGGCCCTCAATAGGGGCGCAAGCTTCGTTTGCTTAGGCTCCGGGGAAAGCCGCCTCGAGCAGGGACTCGAGGCCCTGCGCCGCGAATATCCCCAGACCGTCGGGATCTACATCGGCTATAACGAAGAGCTCTCCCACAAGGTCTATGCCGGAAGCGACTTCTTCCTGATGCCCTCCCTCTTCGAGCCCTGCGGCATCGGCCAGATGGTGGCCCAGCGCTACGGCTGCCTTCCGATCGTCCGCTATACCGGCGGCCTCAAGGATACCGTCATCGGCTATGACGGAACCAATGCCGACAAGGCCAACGGCCTCGGCTTCTACGATTACTCGGAAGGGGCCGTCAAAGGAACGCTCGATCAAGCCTTCGACGTCTATAAGGACCAGGCGCTTTATTACAAGCTGGCCGAAAACGCCATCGGCCTCGACCGCAGCTGGAAGAAGAGCGCCCAGCAATACGTCGCGCTCTACAAGAAGATTCTCGGAACCCAGGAGGGGTGATATGCCTTACGACCATAGGAAAATCGAGCCCAAGTGGCGGAAGTTTTACGAGGAGGAGAAGACCTTCTATTGCGATACGAAGGATTTCAGCAAGCCCAAGTACTACGTCCTCGATATGTTTCCCTATCCCTCGGGGCAAGGTCTCCATGTCGGGCACCCGGAAGGCTATACGGCCAGCGATATAATCGCCCGCAAGAAGAGGATGGAAGGCTATAACGTCCTCCACCCGATGGGCTGGGACGCCTTCGGCCTCCCGGCCGAGCAGTTCGCCATCAAGAATAACGTCCATCCCGAAGCCTTCACGCGGGAAAACATCGCCCACTTCAAGGATCAGATAAACTCCCTCGGCCTTTCCTACGACTGGGACAAGGAATTCGCCACCATCGATAGCGACTACTACAAGTGGACCCAATGGATCTTCGTGAAGATGTTTCAAAACGATCTCGCCTACGTCGCCGACATCCCCGTCAACTACTGTGAGGAACTCGGAACCGTCTTGGCCAACGAAGAAGTCATCGACGGGAAATCGGAAAGAGGCGGCTATCCGGTCAAGAGGATCCCGATGCGCCAGTGGATCCTGAGGATCACGCGCTATGCCGACCGTCTCGAAAAGGGTTTGGAAGGCCTCGATTGGCCCAAATCGACCATCGAGATGCAGAAGAACTGGATCGGCGAGTCCCACGGCGTCGAAATCGATTTCCAAGTCAAAGGGACAGATAAGAAGTTCACCGTCTATACCACAAGGGTCGATACCCTTTACGGCTGTACCTATTGCTGCCTCGCTCCGGAGCATCCCCTTGTCGAGGAACTCGTCGGCGAAGAACAGAAGGAAGCCGTCAAAGCCTACGTCGAAGCGGCCAGCCGCAAGAGCGATCTGACCCGTACCTCATTAGAAAAAGAAAAGACCGGCGTCTATCTCGGGGCGACCGCCATCAATCCCATCAACGGGAAGGAAATCCCCATCTATGTCGCCGATTACGTTCTCGGAGCCTATGGCTCCGGCGCCGTCATGGCCGTCCCGGCCCACGATGAGCGCGACTATGCCTTCGCCAAGAAGCACGGCCTCGATATGATCCAGGTCCTCGAAGGCGATATCAGCGAGACGGCCATGGTCGACGATGCCAAGCACATAAATTCAGAAGACGCCGATGGCCTCTATATCGATGAAGCCAAGGCCGTCATCACCAAGAAACTGGTCAAGCTCGGCACGGGGAGAGAGAAGATCAACTTTAAGCTCCGCGACTGGGTCTTCTCGAGGCAGCGCTACTGGGGCGAGCCGATCCCGGTCGCCCAGACCCTGGACGGGAAGGAAGTCGCCGTTCCCGAAGAAGAACTCCCGATCGTCTTGCCGGAGATGGATGACTACCAGCCGAGCCGCGACGGCAAGCCTCCGCTTTCGAAGGCTCCGAAGTCTTGGCTAGAAACGACCATCGACGGAGAGAAGGCCATCCGCGAGACCAATACGATGCCGCAATGGGCCGGTTCTTCTTGGTACTTCATGCGCTACATCGATCCGCGTAACCCCGATTGCCTGGCCGATAAGAAGCTCTTGGACCACTGGCTCCCCGTCGACCTTTATATCGGCGGGAACGAGCATGCCGTTCTCCATTTGCTCTACGCCCGCTTCTACACGAAGTTCCTCCACGATATCGGCGTCACCGATGTCGATGAGCCTTTCAAGCGCCTCTACCACCAGGGGATGATCCTCGGTAGCAACGGCGAGAAGATGAGCAAGGCCCGGGGCAACGTCGTCAATCCCGATGACATCGTCCGGGAATACGGGGCCGATAGCCTCCGCCTCTATGAGATGTTCGCCGGCCCCTTGGCCGATTCGAAGCCTTGGACCACGACCGGGCTCGAAGGCTCGCGCCGCTTCATCGAGCGCGTCTATCGCCTCATCGAGAACAATCTCGATTCTTTGAGCGACGAGAATACGGGCGAACTCGATTACATCTACCACTTCACGGTCAAGAAGGTCAGCGAAGACTATGAGTCACTTTCCTTCAACACGGCCATCGCCCAGATGATGGTCTTCGTGAACGAATGCTATAAGGCCAAGTCCCTCTATAAGCCCTACCTCATCGGCTTCGTGAAGATGTTCGGCTGCCTTTGCCCCTTCGTCGGGGAAGAGCTCTTCGAAATGCTCACCGGGAAGCAGGGCTTCGATTACGAAGAGTGGCCGGCCTACGATCCTACCAAGATCGTCTTGGACGAGGTCACCATCTCGGTCGCCGTGAACGGCAAGGGAAGGGACGTCCTCAAGATTTCCAAGAACGCGACCCAAGAAGAAGCCCTCGCCGCCGCCAAGGCTTCCGAAAAAGTCGCCAAGTACATCGCCGGGGATATCCGCAAGGTCATCTACGTGCCCGGGAAGATCCTCAACATCATCGTCTGACAAATGCTTTTGGCCATCGATATCGGCAATACGTCCGCGAAGTTCGGGCTGTTCGAAGGGGATGAGCTTATCCGCTTCAGCGTTTTCCCGACCGGGGACGTATGGAAGGACGGCGAGAAGAAGATCGCCGAGGCTCTTGCCGGGCATAAGCCCGATAAGACCATCGTCTCTTTGGTCATATCCGGTATGAAGGACGATATCGCCCATTATCTCGAAAATACGGTCGGAGAAAACTTCCGCATCATCACCCAAGGGGAAGAGGGGATCATCATAGACAAGGTCGATGACTACCACGAAGTCGGCAGCGACATCATGGCCGATGTCCGCGGAGCCTTGAGGCGCTACGGCGCCCCTTGTTTCATTGCCGATTTGGGCACCGCTGACAAATACATCTTGGTCGATGAAGGCGGGGCCTTGGCCGGCCTTGCCATCGATACGGGTTTGGCTATATCTAGCCGCGCCTTGGCCATGGGAGCCGATGCCATCAGCGAAGATGTCTTCGCGATGCCGCCTTCGCCTCTAGGGAAGAATACCAAGGACTGCATCAATGCTGGATTCCTCTATGGAAGGAAGTACGAAATAGAGGGTTTCTGCCGGGATTACGAGAGGCTTCTATCGCAAAAACCCCGCAAAATCCTTACGGGAGGCAACGCTTCTGCCGTCACGTCTCTCCTCGATGGCTTTGTCCATGAACCCTATCTTAGCCTTTACGGCTTATTGGATATTTCGAAAGGAAACCTATGAGCGCTACTACTTGGATCGCCCTTGTCGTCGCCCTGATCCTCTTGATCGTCATCCTTGCGATGAGGAGGAAGGAAAAGGGGACGAAGTTCCATTACGACGTCGCCAACATGACCTTCGACGCTTTGCTAATCGCCATCGTCGTCTTATTGGCCTTTACCCAGATCGGCTACATCACGGTCCTTCCGGGCATTACCTTCACCCTCATCCATATACCGGTTCTCTTGGGTGCCTATGTCGGAGGAAGGAGGAAGGGCTTATTGCTCGGTACCGTCTTCGGGGTTACCTCGATGCTCGTTTCCATGACTTCGCCCAGCGGCCTCAATGCCCTCTTCATTTTCCCTTATAACTCGATTCCATCGAGGATGATCTTCGGCTATCTGGCCGGCCTTTTCTTCGAACTCTATCGGAAGAAAGCCGATAGCAACGCCAAGAAGGCCTTGCTTCCCCTTTGGTGCTTTTTGCTGACGGTCCTCCATACCGTCCTCGTCTTCGGCTTCCTGTTTATTTTCTCCTACGGAGATGTAATATCTTTCTTCGCCTCCGGGACCGAAGTCGCCGAAGGGATCATCATCGCCTTCGCAGGGCTCATCGCCATCGGGATGGCCGGCGAAGGAATCCTGGCCGGAATCATCGTCCCGGCCCTCGGGGCGCTCCTCTATAAGACCCTGCCCGGATACGCTAGAAAATTGGAAGGAAAGAGCAATGCCTAATTACCGTAAGCTCAGCAAGCAATACCAGGAAGCCGCCAAGCTCGCCTTGGCCCGCTTCGTCAGCATCGATAGCGTCTATGACGCCTCGACCGTCGAAAAAGGCGCCCCCTTTGGGGCCGGGGTCAAGAAGGCCCTCGACTATATCGCCGCCCTCGGGACCGAGATGGGCTTTGCCGTCGATAAGTGCGACGGCTATTGCACCGAATTGACCTACGGGGACGAAGGGCCCCTCATCGGGATCTATGCCCATGCCGACGTCGTTCCGGCGACCGGGGATTGGGTGACTCCGCCTTTCGAGCCTTCGATCCGCGGCAAGAAGATGTATGCCCGCGGCACCAGCGACGACAAAGGGCCCCTCATCGCCGCCCTTTATGGGGTCAAGGCTTTGAAGGATGCCGGGCTCATCCGCGGCTATCGCGTCAGGATCGTCGCCGGCGGCAACGAAGAAAGCGGCTGCCAGTGCCTCGAGCATTACTTCGGAACGCTCAAGAAGCCCCAAGCCGATTATGCCTTCACGCCGGACTCCGATTTCCCGCTCGTCTATGCCGAAAAGGGCATGCTGAGGGATGCTTGGGCCAGCAAAGAGGTCGATCTCTCTCCCATTACGAAGATGGAAGGCGGATCGGCTCCCAATGCCGTCTGCGATTCCCTCGATGTCTACCTTCCTGAAGATAAAGCTTTCATCGAATACCTAAAGAAAAATGGAATCGACTTCGCCGAAGCCGGCGAAGGCGCCGAATACCATATCAATTTCAAAGGGAAGTCGGCCCATGGCTCGCTTCCCGGCGAAGGCGTGAATGCCGCCCTCATCGCCTTCAAGTGCCTCGGCGAGCATTACGGGATTTCCTTCCTTTCGCTCTTACATACCTTGCTCAAGGATTGGAGCGGCAAGAACTTCGGCGGCTATCAGAATAGCCCCGAACTCGGCAGCACCACTTATAACTACGGGATCGTCTCTTACGACGGGAAGACCCTGAAGTTCTCGATCGACCACCGCTATGGCGAAACGGGCGAACCCGAGAAGAATGCCAAGGCCTTCGAAGAGAAGACCGGGATGAAACTCCAAACCTCCGGGATCACCCCGTTTCTCTATTTCAAGAAGGATTCCCCGTTGGTGAAGACCCTCATGGAGGTCTATCGGAAGGAAACGCACGATTTCCGTTCGAAGCCCATCGCCATGGGCGGCGGCACCTATGCCAAGGAAGCCAATAACTGCGTGGGCTTCGGCTCCGCTTTCAAAGGCCACGAGGGCGATATCCACATGGCCAACGAATACATCTACATCAAGGATCTCTACAAACAGATCCATATCTATGCCCACGCGGTAGATGCCCTCGGGAGACTAAGCTAATTGCGCAGCCGCCGGAAGAAGTGGGCCGAGCCTTATCTTTCTAGCCATCCGGAGTTCTGCCTTTCGATGGATGGCTTTTTCGATGTCGTGAAAGAAGGGCCGAAGCCCCTTTATCTCGAAATCGGAGCCGGGAAAGGCGTTTTCATGCGGGCCATGTCCGAGAAGCTCGGGGGCACATATCTTTGCCTCGAAAGGGATCTCAGCACGGCCGCGACCTTGGCTAGAACCTATATTGAAGAAGGGCGGAAAGGCGCCTATCTGGTCAATGGGGATTTTGATTTTGCCCAAGAGAAAATAGAGCCTAATTCTATTCGGTACGTTTTCTTAAATTTTCCGGATCCTTGGCCTAAGAAGAAACATGGGCCCAGAAGGCTATGCGCCCCCTCGAGGCTTGAGGCGATGGCAAAGCTTCTGGAGATCGGAGGAGAGATCCGTCTCAAAACCGATAGCCAGGATTTCTATCTGGAGGCCCTCGAAAACTATCCGACTGAATTATTGGAAGTTCGGTATCAAACGGAGAACTACCTCGGCGATGACATTGAGGACGCTCCAACCGAGTACGAAAATAAAAAGCGGGCCGAAGGCCTGCCGATATATCGGCTGATCCTTAAGAGGAAAGACAATGGGAAATAAGTTCCGCCTGTTCGCGAATGAAACTCTCGGCGATGTCCTTTGCTGCGTCATCGCACCCGAGGAAGAACCTGATTGCGTTATCAAGAAAGGGAACCTAGCCATTCTCAAGAAAGGCGAGGCGACAATCGGCTATAACCTATTTGGATATAAGGGCGGCGATCCTTTTACGGCCATCAATGCTGCTCTTAAGGAAGCGGGCGAACCCGAGCTTCTAGAGGAAGACGAAGGTTCAAAGACCGTCGAAGCCACCATCAAGACCATTGCCGAGCATCCTCTCGATGCCTCTTTGAGCATCATCGAGTTGGATAACGGGGCCAGTGTGGTCACCGGACTCAAAGGCTTAACCGTGGGTAGCAAGGTCGCCTATCTCCCGATCGGCGGAATTGCCGAGGATGGGGAACTCTCCAAGAAAGAGAAGATCAAGAACGTCGATAGCGAGGGAAGGGTTTATCCCCTATAAGCCATGGAAGAAAAAGAAATCGTCCTTAAGGAAAAAGGTTTAATCAAAAGGTTATCTAATAAAACCTTCAAATTTGACCAACGGATCGGCGAAGGCTATTTCAGCGCCAATTATTTTATCAAAGCGCGCGAAATCGTCCGCGACCTCATGCCCGGCCATGTCGTGACCGAGCAATGGTTTCAGAGGAAAGACGGAGCCACGGTCTGCGGGATCGACGAGGCTATTGCCGTCCTTCAGGAATTCGCCGACCGTCCGGAAGATCTCGAAGTCTATGCCCTAAATGACGGGGACATAGTCAATGCCAACGAACCGGTCCTCAAGGTAAAAGGACGCTACGAAGACTTCGGATATCTCGAATCGCTCATCGACGGCATCCTCACGCGCCGTTCGAGCGTCGCAACGAATGTCGCCGAAGTCGTAAAAGCCCTCAGAGGAACCGATTGCTTCTCGATGGCCGACCGCCAGGACGACTATCTGACCCAATCCGGCGATGGCTATGCCACCTATGTCGCCGGCATCAAAAAATATTCGACCGATGCTCAAGGGGAGTGGGTCGGAATCAAAGGCATGGGCACCATGCCCCACGCCCTCATCGAGATCTGCCACGGCGATATCGTCAAAGCCTGCCGCCTTTACCATGAACGCTACCCCGAAACCGGGGTTACGGCCCTCATCGACTACCATAACAACGTCGTCCGCGATTCGGTCATGCTCTATAAAGAGCTTGGCGATGTCCTTACGGGTGTGCGCGTGGATACATCTAAAGCTTTAATCGACCATTACTTCGACGACAAGGACACTTCCGGTTTCGATCCCCACGGCGTCTGCAAGGAATTAATCTATGCCTTGCGCAAAGCCTTGGACGAGGCCGGGGCCACCAAGGTCCGCATCACCGTGAGCAGCGGCTTCACGGCCGAGAAGATCGAAGAATGGACCCGCCTCGGCGTGCCTGTGAATACCTATGGGGTCGGCACTTCCTTGATTGCCAACAACACCCTCGGATTCACCGGCGATCTCGTCTCCGTGGATGGGGTTCCCGAAGCCAAGGAAGGACGCCGGGAAATCGATAATCCCAGACTCGAAAAAGTCGTGCTGAACGCTAAAAAGCACTAAGCGTTTTCATTTGTTTTCATTCGATTAATACTAGGCTTTCAAGTATTTTTCCTAATGTCGCTTGAAAATTTTCATGCTTGTCATATAGTAACGCTTGGAGGTATCTCCGATGGACAATATCAAAGAGCGCGTCACCATCTACCAAGTCGCCCAGGCCGCCGGGGTCTCTTTGGCCACCGTCAGCCGTGTCATCAACAAGCAAGGCAACGTGACCGCCGCCACCCGCGAAAAGGTCGAAAGGACGATCGAGAAGCTCGGCTACAAGCCCTCGGGCCTCGCCCAGGCCTTGGCCACCAACCGGACGACCAACATCGGGATCGTCATCCCGAGCGCCAATTACGTCTATATCGCCAACTTCCTCAACGGCATCACCGATGTCGCCAAGGAAAAAGGCTTCGTTTTGACTCTCTTCGCCACTTCCCACTCAAGGGAAGAGGCCATTTCCGTCATCGAAAAGGTCATCACGACCCACGTCGACGGGGCCATCATCTTTGATGATGAGCTAGATGTCGAAGACATCATCAAGATCAACTCCTATAGCGTCCCGACCATCGTCATCAACAACAATGTATTGGGCGAGCGCGTGGGCTCGGTCACCCTCAATTACCAAGAGCCGCTCAGGACCCTCATCGAAGACCATTACGAAAAGGAAAACCACAAGGACATGGTCTTCGTCCACGTCCATGACGCCGGGCGCTTGCTCTCCAGGTGCGAAAAGGTCTTCCTCGAGACCCATCACCGCCTCGGGCGCCTCTACGACATCATCAACTGCGACGACTCCTATACCCACACCTATGTGGATTTCCTCGAGTACTTCAAGCACAAGAGGTCCGGCTACTTCATCGCCTACCGCGATTCCATCGCCGCCGCCATCGAAAACGCCGCCACCGACTCCGGCCTCAAGGTCCCGGACGACGTCGAAGTCCTTTCGCTCGTCGGCACGAAATACGCCAAGATCGTCCGTCCGACTCTAAGCAACCTCATGCTCGATATGTCGGAAGTGGGGAAGAGGGCCATGCACATGCTCATCGACCTCATCAACAGGGAACTCAACGAAAAGAGCCACCGCTTCGACGCCGTCTTCGACAAGAGGGATTCGACGCTTTAGTCGTTTAGGGTTTTAGCAATATATCTATGAACGATATTCGAAAGGAAACGGCAGGCGAAGAGACGGTTGCCGTCGGCACTTTCAAGGTGCCTTTGGTCCTCGCCATCTATTTTTGGTTCTGGATCCTCCTTTTCGGCCTATCCGGTGGGCATTGCCTCGCCTATGGCCTGAACCATGACCATATGCTTGCTTTGGTCGGCAGCATCATCCTGCTTATCTGCTTCTTCTTCGTTTCCCTCTACTTCTTTCTTTTCTGGCTGTCCCTCAAGCGTTCGAATCTGACGATCTCCGATAAGAGAATCTACGGGAAGAAGGCCCATATCATCGGGGCCAACCTCTATTCCTATCGGTTGGATTCCATCGTCCAGATAGATCTACATGGAATCCTCGGAATCACCTTGCTGAAGATCCAGTTCGACGACGGGACCAAGGTCCCGCATCTTTTCAACATCTTGGGCCTCGGCAACATCTTCTTCGTCCGCTTCCTGGGAAATGCCAAGGAAGTCCATAAGGCCCTTTCCGATAGGATCCTCTTGACGAAGAGCGAACGCGAAGTCGACGTCGAACTGGCCGCCAAGCGGATCGAAGCCGAGGAAAGGAAGGCTGCCGCCCTCGAAAACCTCGGTGGCTACGATACGAAAGAAAAGGCCGGTTCCGGCTACATCCAAGAGATCAAGGCCCTGAAGGGCCTCCTTGACGAAGGCATCATCACCGAAGAAGAATTCGAAGCCAAGAAAAAGAAACTCCTCGGGGAATGAAACGGTTCGCCGTTTCATTTTCGACTGAAAATCTTTTCTTAACTTTTTAGCACTCATATGTTGACAGTGCCAAAAGCCGGGCTAAGATATGCCACGGATACAGTAGAAGAAGGAGGAGGAAAAAGATGATCAAACCCTTGAACGACTACGTATTGCTCGAAAAGGCCAGCGGAGAGAAGAAGATCGGCTCCATCGTCTTGGCTACCGAAAAGAAAACCGCCAATCTCGGTACCGTCGTTGCCCTTGGCCCCGGCAGGTGCTGCAAAGGTGAACTAAGGCCCATCGAAGGGCTCAAGGAAGGCGACAAGGTCGTCTACCGCGAATATAGCGGCACCGATTACGAAGAAGGGGAGAAGAAGTACCTCCTCATCAAGGCCGAGGACATCCTCGCCGTCATCGAATAATCAGGAGACTAGGAAAATGGCAAAGGAAATCAAACTCGGGAAGAGCGCCCGCGACCAGATGCTCGAAGGCGTCGACGCATTGGCCGATACCGTCAAGCTGACGCTTGGACCCAAGGGCCGCAACGTCGTTTTGGAAAAGAGCTACGGGAGCCCCCTCATCACCAATGACGGCGTCACCATCGCCCGAGAAATCGAACTGAAGAACAGCTTCCAGAACATGGGAGCCAAGCTGGTCTACGAAGTCGCCAACAATACCAACGAGAAGGCCGGGGACGGCACCACCACCGCTACCCTCCTTGCCCAGGAAATGATCCACCGCGGCATCAATGCCGTCGAAAAAGGCGCAAATCCCGTCTTTGTGAGGGCCGGAATCGAAAAGGCCGGGAAGGCCGTCGCCGAGGAGTTGCTCAACATCAGCCGCCCGGTCGATACCAATGACGACATCCGGGACGTCGCCACCATCTCGAGCGGCGATCCCGAAATCGGCGCCCTCATCGCCGAAGCCATGGAGAAGGTCGGCAAGACCGGCGTCATCTCCGTCGACGAAAGCAAGGGCATCGAAGACGAACTGGCCGTTACCCAGGGCATGGAATTCGACAAGGGCTACATCAGCCCCTATATGGTAAGCGACCGCGAGAAGATGGAGGCCTCTCTTGAAGACGCCTTTGTCCTCGTCACCGACATGAAGATCAGCAACGTCAATGACGTCGTCCCCGTCCTCCAGGCCGTGGTCGAAAGCCATAAGCCCTTGCTCATCATCGCCGACGATCTCGATAGCGAGGTCACGAGCACCCTCATCCTCAATAAGCTTAGGGGCACCTTCAACGTCGTGGCCGTCAAGGCTCCGGAATTCGGGGATGCCCAGAAGAACACCCTCCAGGATATCGCCATCCTCACCGGCGCCCGTTTCTATAGCAAGGACCTTGGCATGGAACTAAAGGATCTGACCATCGAAGACCTCGGCCAGGCCAAGAAGGTGACGGTCAAGAAGGATTCGACCCTCATCGTCGGCGGCGCCGGGAGCAAGAAGGAAGTCAACGACCGCGTGGCCGAACTCACTGCCCAGCACGAAATCGCCACCAGCGATTACGACAAGAAGGCCATCGCCAAGCGGATCGCCAAGCTTAGCGACGGCGTCGCCGTCCTCAAGGTCGGCGCCCTGACCGAAGCCCAGCTCAAGGACAAGAAGCTCCGCATCGAAGATGCCCTCAATGCCACCAAGGCCGCCGTGAGCGAAGGCATCGTCATGGGCGGGGGAGCCGCCCTGGCTACCGTCTACGGCTCCCTCCGGGGCACCCTCAAGGACGAAAACGCCGATATCCAGAAGGGCATCGACGTTGTCCTCAATAGCCTCTATGCTCCGCTAAGGACCATCGCCGTCAATGCCGGCTATGAACCCGACGAGATCGAAGAGAAGCAGAAAGGCGCGAAGCCCGGCTACGGCTTCAATGCCAAGAACGGCGAATGGGTCGATATGATCAAGTCCGGCATCGTCGATCCGACCAAGGTCACCAGGAGCGCCGTCCTCAATGCTTCGAGCATCGCCGCCCTCTTCGTTACCACCGAAGCCGGCGTCTGCGAGATCAAGGAAGAAAAGCCGGCCCCGGGCCCCAATATGGGCGGGGACATGTATTGATTCCTCAAGCACCGAAATAGAAGAGAGGCCTTAGGGCCTCTTTTTTGCGCTTCCTTATGCTAGTATTTTCGCCATGAAGAACATCATCGAAGATTTGAACTACCGCGGGCTCATCGCCCAGTATAGCGATAAGGAGAAGATCGAGCGGATCCTTTCCAAACCTACCACCGTCTATTGCGGCTTCGACCCGAGCGCTTCTTCCATGCACCTTGGGAACTTCGTGATGATTTCGCTTCTCATGCGCTTTCAGCAGGCGGGCCACAGGATCATCGCCGTCGTCGGCGGGGCCACCGGGATGATCGGAGACCCTAGCGGCAAGAGCAAGGAAAGAAACCTCCAGACACCTGAGGCGTTGAAGGCCAATACCGAGGCCATCAAGGCCCAATTGGAGAGGTTCTTGGACCTAGAAGACCCGCAAAAAGGCATTATCCTCAACAATTACGACTGGCTCGGCCATATGCCGATGGTCGATTTTCTCCGCGATTACGGGAAGTGCTTCCCGATCAACTACATGCTGGCCAAGGAAATCGTCTCCAGCCGCCTCGATGCCGGGATTTCCTTCACCGAATTCTCCTATCAGATCCTCCAGAGCATCGACTTCTACCATTTGCTCCACGAATACGATTGCCGTCTCCAGCTAGGCGGAAACGACCAGTGGGGCAATCTCACGAGCGGCCTCGAGCTCATCCGGAAACTCGATGGCGACGAAGTCGAGGCCGGGGCCTTGACCGCCCACCTCATCACCAGGAGCGACGGGAAGAAGTTCGGCAAAAGCGAAGACGGGGCCCTGTTCCTCGATGCGAAGCTCACTTCGCCCTATAAGCTCTACCAGTACTTCATCAACTGCACCGACGAAGACGCCGTCAGGTATCTCAAGGTCTTCACTTTCCTCAGCCACGAGGAAATCGAATTCGTGGCCAAGGAACACGCCGAGAATCCCGGGGCGAGGATCGCCCAGAAGAAGCTCGCCGAAGAAGTCACCCGCCTCATCCACGGGGAAGAAGGGCTCAAGGACGCTCTCGATACCACCGCGGCTTTCTTCTCCGGCGATGTCCGCAATCTCAGTGAAAGCCAGATCGAAGACGTCCTCGGGAATATGAAGAAGGAGGTTGAGGCCGGCTCGGACATCCTGACCGTCCTTGTCGCTGTGGGAGCCGCTGCGAGCAAAACCGAAGCCAAGACGCTCATCAAGCAGAACAGCATCGCCTTAAATGGCGAGAAGATCGCCGATCCGGCGATGGTCATCGATAAGGAAAACGCCCTTTACGGGCGCTATCTCATCATTCGCAGGGGCAAGAAGAACTACTGCCTCGGCGAACTCTAGGACTGAAGCTTCGTATATAGGTAGATGACTATCTGCATCGGAATCCCCGCGACGAAGATGTACCAGAGATTCATTTCCAGAAAATAGAGGAAGAAGGCCGCGAGCATCGTCCATAGGAAGACGCTCGCGGTGATTAGGAACAAACCCGAGTGTTTTCCGATGTAGCGCTTGATCATCAAGACGATCGGGGCGATGGAACAGGGCACGGCGAAGACAAAGACGAGCCAAGGCCTTTCGATTTCCTGCGCATCGAGGGCGCCGTAGATGATGGCGGCAAGGGTCCAAGCGAGGAAGAAGAGCATGGCCGCGGTGATGATCCAGTTGGCCTTCCTAAGGGCTTGCTTGCTTGTTAGTACCGCTTCGGAATCGCTATGGGGAACAAGAAGATAATCAACCGTCACGCCGTAGAAGTCGGCCAGCTCTTTCATGACCTCGATGCGAGGCAGGGAAGCGCCCCTTTCCCACTTCGAAACGCTCTTGTCGCTATAGCGCAATATGTCGCTTAGTTCCTGCTGGGTCAGCCCCTTGGCCTTCCTTAGGGCCACGAGGTTGCCGGCAACCGTCTGGGCCAGAGTTTCGGTCTCGTTCATGGGCCGAATTCTACTCTGAGTAGAGAAAAAATGCCAATTCTCTATCAAATAGAGAGACTCTACTGTTTTTGGTAGAGAAGTAGGGTGACCCTGAAGACTCCGGGACTAACATGGCCCCGTATGAAAAACCAAGTGACCACCCGGGGCCGTAAGTCGCCCCTCGCCGGCATCTGCCTTCTAAGCGCCGGCGCCCTGCTCTTATCCGCCTGCGGAAGCAGCGACGAGAGCTCTTCCTACTCGATCGAATTGAATACCGATCCCATCATTTCGGTCGCCGATTCTTCGAGCGAATCAGAAAGCACATCCCAATCTTCCGATACTGGCACCAGCGATATCGACGGCGATCAGGACATCGATGCCGATGAAAACAGTGACGATTCGGTAGAAGACGACCTTCCGGACGATCCCATTCTTAGGAAATATGTTCTTGGCCTTAGGGAAGGAACCGACCTGACCGAAGTCCTGAGCATCTCCGAAATCATGGCCGTCGTCGAATACCTCTGGAGCCAGAATGAGAACAATTCCTGGTACTGCAAAGGCTATGCCTTGGCCCTTAGTCTCATTCCACAATGGATCAGTTCCAGCGGCATGAAGGTCGGTGACGACTATTTCAGCGAACAGATGTCCTATGGCTTCGTCCCCGTGGCCGCCAGAGCCTATCAGACGGGTAACGACGTAACCCTCCACACATCCACCGACGTCGATGTCAATTCCGACTACTATCCGACCAGCGCCTCCTGGGGCGACTCTAGTTCCATGACCTCCGATGAATACGCCGCCGATTGGGGCTGGGATCTGACCCACTTCGGCAATTACTTCTTCGGGACCTATACCATCGACGGTGAAACCAAGAGCACCATCATCACGGAAGAAGAGGATTGCTACGAAGGCACCAGCGTTTCCAGCGCTTCCCAAAACGATGACGGGACCTATACCGTCTTCATCAACCTGGATACCGTCGGCGGGGTCGCCAACTACAAGAAGCAGATGAAGACCCTTTCGAGCCTCGATGACGAGCCGACCTTCTACTATAGCCTCATCACCTACACCCTCGATGCCCAGCTGAATCCCATTTCCGCAAGCATCCATGAGTACTACCAAGCCAAGATGACCTTCAACGCCGACACCGAAGCAACGATGGAAATCGCCTATTTCCCCGGGCAATCCCCGGCCATTCCGGAAATCGGCGAAGACGTTGACTACACCGTTTCCGGTCTTTTCTAAGCCTCTTCACCCCTTTCCTCCTTTCTCTTTGCGAAAAGGCTGCCCCCAAGGCAGCCTTTTCTCGTTATCAGGAATTGCGGAACGGATTATTCCGGAACGTAATCGTAGATGGCGTTTATGTAATCCGCGAATGCGGTCCCGTCATCGAAGGTGTTGCTGGCATACTCTTCGGAGAAGCAGCAGTAGGCCGTGCTGGCCCCGGAATCTTCGAAGGCGCTTTCGGCGATATTTTCCATGCTGGCAGGAAGGATTACCGAATTCAGGCCGTCGAAGGCGTTGGTAAAGGCCGCATTTCCGATCGAGACGGTATTGTCGCCGAAGTCGAAGGCGTCGATTGATTCGCATTCGGCAAAGGCGCTGCTTCCGATTTCCGCCGGGCCTTCGATGACGACGGTTTCGAGGCTTTCGCAGTCGGAGAATGCGCTTGAGCCGATCGAACCGATCTTTTCGCCGAGGAATAGGGAAGTAAGGCCCGCTTTGTTGAAAGCGTAGTTCCCGATGGTCTCGACACCGTTGAAATCGATGCTCGTCAGAGTCTCGTCGTTGTAGAAGGCGTAGGCCCCGATTTCGGTGACGCCGTCTTCCACGGCGTATTCGGCGGCACCCGTGATGCTCTTCAATAGAGATGTGCCATCGGCGCTATAGACTTCGTTTCCCTCGATCTTCGTTTCGCTCTCGATGTAGAAGGTCCTTTGGTAGAGGACGCCTGCTCCGGTTGCCGTGATGAAGGAAGCCTTGGCGTCTTCGCTTTGGAAGAGGTAGGCAGGATAGATCCCGGTGAAGACGTTGCTGAATCCGTTCGTTACCGCGGTGCCAGAGGAATTTAGTAGAGAGAAGTCCTCGAAGCTTTCGTGCTCGAAGGTCACGGAAACCAGGCTTTCGCAGTAATAGAAGGCCCGATAGCCGATCGTCTCGACGCTTGAGGGAACCGTGATATGCTCGATGATCCCGGAATTGCTGAAAGCCTGGGCGGCAATGCCCGTGACGCCGTCGGGGATGACGACGGTTCCGTCGGTCCCGTTATAGGCCTCTAGGATGCCGTCTTCGATGACGAAGTCGGTAGACTCGGTGGAGATGTAGGAAGCGTATTGGCTCCAAGCCTCCGAGAGACCGTCGGCCGTTTCCTGGTCTTCGACGACGATGGAGGGGACGTTGCTTCCGAAGCCGGTTTCGTCCTCGAAGGTCGGATATCCCGTCCCGCCGTCGGCGAGCTTGATGTAGAAGGTCGTCAGGTAGGGGCAGTTATTGAAGATCCTCTCGCCGATGGTGGCGTCTCTTTCGAGCGTTACCGTTAGCGTGGTGATCGAAGTACTGGCGAAGGCGACGTAGCCGATGCGGCGAAGCGTCCCTTCGATGTTGATTTCCGTTAGGGTTTCGCAGCCGCTGAGGGCGTAATCGGGGATTTCCTTCACGTACTCGGGGAAGGTGATGGATGTTAGGCCTGTCGTCGAAGACATGAAGAACGGGTTGAGGGTCAGCTCGTCTGCTCCTTCGAGCGTTTCTGCGAACTCGAAGCTTTCTAGCGTGAGCGTACTAAAGGCGGTCCGTCCGATTTCGGTGCAGGTAGTAGGCAAGGAGACCCTTTTGATGCTTCCATTGTAGAAGGCTTGGGTCCCGATGGATGTTATGCCAGCGAGATCGACTTCTTCGAGATAGGTCGTGTTATAGAAAGCCCGATCGCCTATCACCGTCGTTCCGTCCGGAATGTCGTAGGTCGTGCCTTCCTTGGCTCTGGGATATGTGACGATGGTCGATAGGTCCTTGGTAAAGAGGACGCCGTCGACGGAAGCGTAGGTCTCATTGCCTTCGGCAACGCCGATGCTGGCTAGGGTGGGGATTTCGTTATGGAAGACGAATTCGTTTAGGCCCGCGGGAATGGTCAAGGACGTGAGAGCCGTATTCCATAGGGCATATGACTCAAGGGTTACGAGGGTCGAGGGAAGATCGAAATCGACGAGCGAGGTGCAGGCTTGGAAGGCATAGCTTTGGATCTCGGTTACTTCGCCGGTGAAGATGACTTCGGTCAAGCCGGTGCAGCCATAGAAGGCGTATTCCCTGATCGTGCTGCCGCCGATGCTAACCGATTGGAGGGACGTCAGGCCCCAGAAGCAGCGTTCGTTGGCATCGCCTTTGGTGACGGTGATCTTCGTCAGGGTGTCGGGGACGTAGAGCGAATTGACCCCGTAGCCGGTTCCTCCGAAGAGGTATGACATCGTGGCCGTCGTGCTTTCGATCGTCTGCCCGATGAAAGGAAGGGTCATTTCCTCCAGAGCGGTAAAGATGGAGAAGGCCAAGGAGCCGATCGTTTCGACGCTATCGGGGACGATGAGGGTCTTGACGGTCGTATTTTCCGTAAGGGCCAGGCCAGAGGCGATTTCCTTGACGGGGATTCCGTTGATGGACTCCGGGATTTCGAGGGTTTCGCTTCCGGGCGTTACTTGGGTGAGGATGAGGAATTCGCCCGAATCGTCGAGTTCGAACGTCATGTCGCCGACTTCGTAGACGGTCTGGATGACGCTCGAGGTGGAAGATGAAGTCTCTTCCGGGCTATCGGACGAATCCGATTCGATCGGGGTATCGGAGCTTTCGGAAGAAATTTCGCTTACGCTATCTTCTTCGCTCGAAGCCCCCCCCTCTCCAGTTGCGCCCCCGCAGCCGGCCAGAGCCAACATGGCCGCTAGCCCCAGGAGCCTTATCTTGGTGTTTGCCATTTATGCATGACCTCCTAAGTCGCGGAAAATTTCCCAAAACGGGGAAGAAGGTCAAGCATTAAATTCAAGCAGGCCTCCGAAAGGTTCAAAGCAAAAGAAAAGGCCGCGTAAACGCGGCCCTCTCTTTGTTTTTTTTGGATTAGAGCTTGCGGTTGTAGAACTCGATGATCTGGCTCTCGGCGATGTCCTTGGGGAGTTCGTTCCTTTCGGGATAGCGCAGATACGTGCCCTTGTAGTTCTCGGCATCGACGCTCACGTAGTTCGGGATGCTGGGCTTTCCTTCGAGGCTTTCCTTGACGACCTTGAGGGGAGAGGCTTCCTTGAAGCCGATGACGTCGTTGATGCTGCAGATGTAGCTCGGGATATCGACCTTCTTGCCGTTCACGGTGATATGGCCGTGGTTGACGAGCTGCCTGGCCCCGGCCCTGGTGCGGGCGAAGCCCATGCGGTAGACGAGATTATCGAGGCGGCTTTCGAGGATCCGGAAGAAGGCAAGGCCGGTAACGGTGGTCTTGTCTTTCTTAGCGAGGATGAAGAGGCGGCGGAACTGGCGTTCGTTCACGCCATAGAGGTTCCTAAGCTTCTGCTTTTCGAGGAGCTGGACGCCGTATTCGGAACTCTTCCTCTTGCGGTCGGCCCCGTGCTGGCCGGGTCCGTAGGGCCTTTTCTTGAGTTCGTCGCCCGTCTCGAGGAGCGAGAACTGCAAATGGCGGCTCTGCTTCCATTTGCTGCCTGTGAATTTGCTCATATGCTTTCCTTTCTTTGCGTGCAAAGACAGGGACGCTCTCCGACCCCCGGGTGTCCGCCTTTCAGCCCTGCAACTGGGCTTACTCAATTAATGGCGGACGTCTGGCGGGGCCATGGGCGCCTGTTGCCGACGCGAGGGCAATTCTAATGGAGGATTTGCCTATGGGCAAGGGTCTAAATCTTATTTAGACTATGCCCGTATGAACCTGCCTTTGCTCATCTCCGGCCTTGCGATCGGCCTGATAATCGGAGGGGTCGTCCTCGTCCTCATCGCTATCGGGCTCGCCGTCTATTTCCTTTTCTTCGGGAGGGTGCGGATCAAGAAGAACGTCAATGATCTCGAAGCCCGCTACGAAAGAAGGCACGCCGTCCTTTTCGGGGCCGATGCCCAATACCTTGCCCGCCTCGAATCGATTTCGGGGATGAACCTCACCTACGTCGACGACTACCAGACCTGGAAGAAGCGCTATAGCGATGTCCGCGATCTTAAAGACGCCGCCGCCATCACCGCCATCAACAATCTCCGCGATTACCTAAACGACGGACATTACCGGGAAGCCAAGGAATACATTCCCGAAGCCAGGAAAGCCGTCCAGGCCTTCGAAGAGGCCGTCGAGTCTTTGGATAAGGGGCTTTCCGAGAAGTTCGCGGACGAAGATGCCTGCAAATCATTAATCCTTTCGCTACAGGAAAATCTCCGCAATCTCCGCTCCTCGTACAATGCAAAAGCCGGGGATCTCGAACTCGTGGCCGAGAATTTCCTCAAGGCCTACGGCAAACTCGAAAACCTCATCGCCGAGGCCAACGAATTGGTCGACGATGCCAAATATAGCGATGCCCGCCATATCCTCGAGCGCAAGATCGAGCCGGTCCTCAAGGCCTTGACCGATTCCTTCGTCGATCTCCCGACGACCTGCATCACTTTGACTAGGGTCCTTCCGACGAAGATCGACCAACTCGAAGAGCGCTACCGCGAACTAACCTCCAAGAACTATCCCTTGGGCCATCTCCTCGGAAGGGAAGAACCCTCCAAGATGCGGGCCCAGGTCAAGGAGCTTTCCGTCAAGGCTTCCAATTACGAACTAAGGGGCGTCAAGGAAGCGGCCAACCGCCTCCTCGACCGCATCGAGATGACGATGGAAGGCTTCGAAAGGGAAGCCGGGGCCAAGGAATCCTTCATGGATGTCTTCCAAGGGGCCTACCGCGAAAGCGAGATGGTAAGCGAGAAGTACCTCGACCTCCGCCAGGCCATGCCGAAGATCAGGGAGATCTACGTCATCACCCCCAAGGCCGAAGATGCCTTCGCGGCCTTGGATAAGGCCGTCACCGATTGCCAAGCCACCAAGCGCAATCTCGATACCTATGTCCATAGCGCCGCCAAGCAGCCCTATAGCGTCCTCCAGGACAAGGCCCGCTCCCTAAGCCAAGAGAGCCAATCGGCCCACCGCGCCATCGAAGAATTCCAGAATTACCTCAATAGCCTCAAGGAAGGGGCTTCCAGCGCCTCCGAGGTCCTCAAGTCCTTCCACGAAAGGCTCCGCAATGCCGAAGCTTGCCTTAGGGCCATGCACTGCCAGCGCCTCCTCGAACTCTACGAATCGAGGATCGACGAGGAATACGCCCACTTAGACGAACTCCATGACATCCTCTCCCGCGCTCCGATCGACGTCGAAGCGGCGACCGAGGCCAAGAACAAGACCCTCGATCTCGGCACTCAGCTCTTCAACGAGATCGATGCCCTCGATACGGCGAGGCTTGCGGCCGAAAAGGCCATCGTCATCGCCAACCGCAACCGGAGGAGCTATCCCGGGGCCGAAGGCCTCTTGCAGCAGGCCGAGGCCTTCTATTTCGCCGGCGACTACATCAGGGCCGAGGCCAGCGCCGAGCAGGTTGCGACCCTAAGGCCGAGCGAGCGCCAACGCTAAGAAGATGATCTATTTCGACCATGCCGCCACCTCCAAACCCAAGGAGGCGGCCCTTGAAGCCTACCTTTCGGCCTCTCGGGAATGCTATGGCAATCCCGAGTCGACACATGCTTTCGGGCGCCTGGCCGATCGGCTTCTCGAAAAGGCAAGGAAGGATATCCTCGCATGCTTCGGTTTGGCCGATACCCACGATTTGGTTTTCACGAGCGGTGCCACCGAGGCCAACAATCTCGCCATCCTTTCGACGATCAAGGCTTTCTCCAATAGAGGGAGGAAGGTCATTTCTTCCTATTACGAACATCCGAGCGTCCTCAATTGCCTCAAGGCCTTGGAGGCCGAAGGGAAGATCGACCTCGTTTTGCTAAGAGGCGATTCTTCCGGAAAGGTCAGCCAAGAAGAATTGGCCAAAGCCATCGATAAGGACACGTTGTTTGTCGCCCTCATGGGCGTGAATAACGAACTGGGCACCGTTTCGCCTTATGAGGCCTATGCCGAAACGGTCAAAGGCTATCCCAAGTGCTTCTATCTCATGGATTTCACCCAAGGGGCCGGGAAGATGAATCTAGCCGGAAAAGACATCCATTTCATCTCTTGGAGCGCCCATAAGTTCGGCGGCCCGAAAGGCGTCGGCGGCCTCATCTACAAGAAGAACATCAATCTCCCGAACTTCATGTACGGGGGCGGGCAGGAAAAGGGCAAGCGGCCCGGAACGGTCGATGTTCCCTCGATCGTTGCCTCCGCTGAGGCCTTGAAGGACGAATGCGCCAATATGAAGGAAAACGCCGCAAAGGCGGCTGCTATTCGCAGGGAAATCATCGAAGGGCTCAAGGAATACGGGGAAGATATCGCCATCAATTCCCCAGTCGATGGGAGTCCCTATATCCTCGACTTCAGTCTGAGAAAGAAGAAAGCCAGCGTGGTCGTTGAGGCCCTATCCGAAAAAGAGATTTACGTCGGAACCTTTTCGGCCTGCTCTTCGAAGAAGGCGACGTATAGCTATGTCCTCAAGGATTCTGGCCATAGCGACGGCGATAGCGAGAACTCGATCCGCCTCTCATTCGGAGGCGATAATGAAATCGGGGAAGCCAAAGCCTTCCTCGAAGCCTTCGCCGGAATCATGAAGGAGGTCAGGGACCGTGGATAAACTGCTCATCGTTCATTTCGGGGAACTAAGCACCAAAGGGGACAACCGTTCCTCCTTCATCGACTGCCTTTTCTCCAATATCAAAAGACGCCTTTCTTCCTTCGAAGGAATCGCTGTCACCAAATCCCGTGAACACATATATGTCTCTTTGGCCGATGATTCGGCCGAAGGGGAAATCCTATCCGTCCTCGCCGATATCCCCGGGATCCAAAGGATCTCGGTGGCCTATAAGCAGGCTCGGGATATCGAGGCCATCAAGGAAACGTGCCTCAATATCCTTCTCGAAGAAAAGCCCGCTTCCTGGAAGGCCAGCGTCAAAAGGGCCGACAAGACGTTCCCGCTCGATTCCTATGGGGTCGCCCGGGAAGTCGGCGGGCACTGCCTGAAGAACGGGGCTCCCGGCGTTGATGTCCATAATCCCGGCATGATCCTAGAGATCGAGATACGTCCGGGCTTCTCGCTTGTGGCCTATAAGGACGTCCAAGGTGCCGGCGGCTATCCCCTTGGTATGAACGGAAAGGTCTTGGTCTTGCTTTCCGGCGGCATCGATTCGCCGGTTGCCTGCCAGAAACTCTTGAGACGGGGCCTCCTCATCGAATGCCTCCATTTTGCTTCGCCTCCTTATACCTCTTTGGCCGTCCTAGATAAGCTGAGAGATATCCTCCAGATTCTGACTCAGTATCAGGCCAAGATCAGGCTCCATGTCGTTCCTTTTACCAAGATTCAGGAAGCCATCTACCGGAACGTCCCGGAACCCTACTGCATTACCATCATGCGGCGCATGATGTTCCGCCTCGCCGATATGGCGGCGAAGAAATACGGGGTCTGCGCCATCGCTACCGGCGAGTCGATCGGCCAGGTCGCAAGCCAAACCCTCGAATCCATGAAGACCATCAACGACGTCACCAATATGCCGATCCTTAGGCCGCTCGCCGTGACCGATAAGCTTTCGATCATCGAGGATGCCAAGAAACTGGGGACCTACGAGATTTCGATCAGGCCGTACGAAGATTGCTGCACGATCTTCGCGCCGAAGCGCCCGAAGACGAAGCCGAGGATCGACGAAGCCGAAAACTACGAAAGCCGCTTCGAATGGCAATCGCTTCTAGAAGAAGCCATCGCCAATATCGAAAGCGAATCCATAACCGCCAAGGAAGGAGACTGATTATGGAAAAAGGAAAAACCGTCCTCATCGTCGTCGACATGCTGAACGACTTCGTGACCGGGGCCCTGAAATGCGACCGGGGCCTGGCCATCGTTCCGACCTGCCGTAGGCTCATCGAAGGCCTTAGGGAAATCGGAGTCCCGATCATCTACACGAACGACGCCCACATCAAAGGCATCGACCACGAGCTGAAGCTCTGGGGCGATCACGCCATAGCCGGGACCAAAGGAGCCGAAGTCATTCCGGAACTCGCGCCCCAGGAAGGCGATTACATCATTCCCAAGCGCCGCTACAGCGGCTTCTTCGCCACCGACCTCGACATGCTTCTTAAGGAACTCGGGGTCACCACCGTGATCCTGAGCGGCCTCCACGCCCATATGTGCGTCCGCCATACGGCCGCCGATGCCTATCAGCTGGGCTACGATGTCGCCGTCGCCAAAGACGCGACCGATTCCTTCACGGAAGAAGATTACGTTTACGGCATCAACTACCTCAAAGGGACCTACGGAGCCGCCATCCTCAGCACCGACGAAATTTTGTCGGAACTAGGGAAGTAGAATAGCAAAGGAAAAGCGGGTTGCCCCGCTTCTCCAATTTAATGAAACCCTTAGGCTTTCTTGGCTCCGTCGCAAAGGGCCTTGAAGGCCTTTTGGTCATGGATGGCCATTTCGCTTAGCATCTTGCGGTTGATGGAGACGCCCTGCTTCTTGAGCGAGCCCATCAAAGTGCTGTAGCTAAGGCCGTTTTCGCGGCAGGCGGCATTGATGCGCTTGATCCAGAGCTTGCGGTAGTCGCTTTTGACTTTCCTACGGCTGATGTAGCTATAGCGCCAGGAACGAAGGACCTGTTCCTTGGCCGTCTTGAAAAGCAGGTGCTTGCTGCCGCGGTAGCCGCTGGCGGCCTTGAGGATCTTCTTGTGGGCGGCGTGGGTAACGGTTCCGCCTTTGACTCTTGCCATTTCCTATATCCTCCTTAGAGCATGTCCTTGATGCGCTTGTAGTCGGTCTTGTCGACGGTCGCGGCACCGCGGAGATGGACTTTCTGCTTGTGGGTTTTGTTCCGGAACAAATGCCCGGTATAGGCGTGCTTTCTCTTGAGCTTGCCCGTGCCGGTGGTCTTGACGCGCTTCGCCAGACCCCGGTTGGTCTTCATTTTCGGCATAGCCTTCCTCCTACTTCTTCTTGGGGGCGAGGATGCAATCGTACCATTTGCCTTCCCAATACGGCTGCTTCTCGACGACGGCGATGTCTTCCAAGATCGCGTTGAAGCGCTTCATGACGTCGTCGCCCAGTTCCTTATGGGCCAATTGGCGCCCGCGGAAGACGACGCAGACCTGGACCTTGTTCCCGTCTTCGAGGAAGCCTCTGGCATGGCGGGCCTTCGTTTCGAGGTCGTGCTGGCCGATCTGGGGGGTCAGCTGGACTTGCTTCAGCGCATTGTTGTGCTGGTTCTTGCGCGATTCGCGGCTCGCTTTCTGCTGGTCGAACTTGTACTTCCCGTAATTGAGGATCTTGCAGACCGGGGGGTTGGCGTTGGGCGAGACGCAGTAGAGGTCGAGCCCGTAGCGGATGGCGACTTCGTTGGCCTCGCGGCTCGACATCCTGCCGAGGTTTTCGCCGCTTGGGCCTATTACGAGGACTTCCGGATAGCGGATCCTTTCGTTGATGGGATCCAGCGGCTTGTTGGGCCGCCGGCGGTCATGGGGATTGTAGTATGCGATTGTTCTGCTCCTTTGCTATCAAAATAGGGCGGCAAGCCGCCCCAATGACCAGAATCGCTTTCAGTAGCTTCTGGGCCGATGGCCATTGGCCGTCCGGCGAGCCTTGGGGAGGCTGCTTTCTACTTTTGACAGGCGTGATTGTATAGGGGAGAAACTCCCCTTGCAAGAGGGAAAGAGCCCCTACGGGGCCCTTCCTAGAGATGTTTGATATAAGCGCGCCTTCTTTTATGGATGACGGACTCGAAGCGGTTCCAGTTGTTGGTGATGTCTTCGTTGTCTTCGAGGTTGAGATTGGTCTCGCAGTAGGCGCAGCCGCCTTCGTATAGCATCTTCATGATTTCGTAGAAGATGGCCCAGGCTACTCCGGAGGAGCGGTATTTGGGATCGACGGCCACGAGGCCGAGATCGATGATTTCCGGTTTCTTCCTGGCCTTCAGCAATTTGATGATGCAGGGGATGGTCAGGCGGCCGCCGCTTTTCTGGAGGGCCTTGCCGATAGAAGGAAAGCAAAGGCCGGCCGCCACCATCTTTCCTTCCTCATCCACGATGATCCTGATGTAGCGGGGAGAAAGGAGCAATTTGAAAGAAGCGACGAGCTCTTTGATCTCGTTCTTGCTGAACGGCACGGTCATGTAGAGGTCGCTATAGTTGGATTCGATGAGATCGAAGAAGGCCTGGCCGTATTTATCGACGATGTTCTTAGTCGATTTTTCGGTCACGAAGCGGAGCTTGTTCCGCTCCAGCATCTTGTTGGCGATGAGGCCGATGCGCTCGTCGAGGACCTTGGGGGCGAAGAGTTTCCTTTCGGTCCAGTCGACTTCTTTGACGTAGCCTTCGGCTTCCACCAGCTTCTGGTAGTAGCCGTAGTTGTATTGCTCTTCGTAGGTTGATAGTTCCTCGAAGCCTTCGATGAGAAGGCCTTCGCGGTCGAGATCGCTATAGCCGAGCGGCCCGCAGACGGTATCCATGCCATTGTCTTTCGCGAACTTTTCGGCGGCGGAGAAGAGGAGATGGGCGACCTCTTGATTATCGATGCAGTCGAAGCGCGTGAAGCGGACGCGCCTTTCCCCGGTCTTCTCGTTGCTGGCCTTCGAGAGGATGGCCTGGATCCTCCCGACCGGCTTCTTGCCCTCATAGACGAGGAAGAAGGCGCTCGGGGCTTCCTTGTGGCGGTAGTGGCTCGGTTTAAGGAGGGCTTTTTCGTCCATGTAGATGGGCGGGACGAAATAGGGGCAGTTTCTATATAGCCTCAAAGGGAAGTTCACGAAATCGCGGGCTTCCTTCTTGGTTTTGACTTCCTTAAGGACGTACATTTAGCGGCTCTTGGCGTGGAAGGCGACTCCGAGGCAATCCGGGCCGCTATGGGCGCCGGCCGTCGGATTGAGGACGATTTCTTCGTAGGGGAATTCGCCGAATTCCTTCTTCAGCATCCCTTCGAGGATGTTGATGTATTTCCGGTCGATCCCGGAATGGACGATGACGAAGGGGAACTGCCCGATGCGGTCGCCCTTGGCCTTGACGTCATTGAAAAGACGGCGGAGGGCCGGCTGGCTCCCGACGGCCTTGGCGATGGGGCGCATGACGCCGTCGCTCTCGATCCCGATGATCGGTTTGATGCCGATGGCGCCGCCAAGCAAGGCCGAAAAGCCCGAAACGCGGCCCGAGGCCTTGAAGAACTTCAGGTCGTCGGCGAAGAAGACGCAGGCGTAGTGGCTCCTCTCTTCTTCGATATGGGCTTTGACCTCGTCCAGGGACTTGCCTTCTTTATAGAGGGGAAGGGCATCGAGGACGATGACCCGGCCTAAGGAGGTGATCCCGAGGGTATCGACTTCTTCGATGCGGCGCTCGGGATAGCTTTCCTTGAGTTCCTCGATGGCCAGCCTCATGGCGTTGAAGGTCCCGGACATCGATTCGGAGAAGTGGGCGTAGAGGATATCTTTACCTTCCTTTAAAACCGGCTCAAAGTATGTTTTGTATTTAATAATGTTTAGGCCGCAGGTCTTGGGGACCAAACCGCCCCTCAGGCGGCCGTAGTAAGCCTCGGCGTCGAAGGCTTCCATCGGCCCTTCTTCGTAAGGGAAGATCTCTTCCTCGCCTATGACAATGGGCATGGAAATGAGGCCGAGATCGTACTTTTTCGCATCTTCCGGGCCAAAGTCCATGTCGGTATCGACGAACAGTTTGAACATATTGAGGGGTCCTCTCTTAATTTCGCGGTTGATTATAAGTTTCTCTCTCACATTAAAAAAGGGGCCGAAGCCCCTTTGGGAATCGCTATCCGGGATTCAGTCGATCCACTCGCGGCGGCGGAGGCCGAGGTAGACGCCGGCGAAGATGAGGATGAGGCCGAAGGCGAAGCAGATCATCAAGAGGAGGTTGCTGACGCTGAAGGAGACCTGATCGACGGCGAGGCCGACGATGTAGCTCACGACGATGAAGCAGGCATAGACGATGGCGCTGATGCCAAACGTCATCCCGAAGAATTTCTTATGGATGAAGAGGAAGACGAAGCCGCTCACGATCATGAGGACCCAGACGGCCTTGGCGATGGAACTGAGGGCGCTGCTGACGGTGCCGGACCCGAAGGTCATGCTGTATTGGCCGAAGATGGCGAGGAGGAGGATGACCGGGATGAGGGTCCTGAAGGCCCCGTGCCCTTCGACGAAGAAGACGAAGTAGACGAAGAAGGCGATGACGGTGACGACGGCAATCAGGGCACAGATGAAGGTGATGACGCCGCTGACGCCGCTGCCGAGGTTCAGAGAACTGGCGTTTTCGATGATGTACTTGACGAAAAGGAGGATCGCCCCGATCAAGAGCAACAGCCTAGTCGTCGATGATTTCTTTGCTTTAGACATTCTGACTCTCCTATAACGGCATGATTATAGAGGTTCTTAATCATTTGTGCCTCACTTTTCTCTATTGAGAAAGAAGGGGCCCTATTTGCCTTGCCCCCGCCTTTTTTGGCATAATCACGGCGATGGAAAAAAGGCTGCCCCTAAGATACGCCGTCTACGATACGGCCATCGGCGACGTCACTTTGATCTCCAACGAAAGGCGCCTCGTCGGCCTCCTTTTCGGGAGCAAGGACCCGATAGGGGCCGTGAATGACGAAAATACCGCCCTCTATGACGGGATCATCGAGCTGAACCAATATTGCTACGGGCAGCGGCGCTACTTCGATCTGAAGCTGGAGCCCGTCAACGATTCCGTCCTTTCCAAGGTCTACGAAGCCGTCCTTGCCATCCCCTATGGGGAAACGAAGACCGAGGCCGAACTGGCCGCGGCCCTCAAACTCAAGGCCGAGGATATCGACCGGGCCCTTATCGAAAATCCCCTTCCGATCTTCATCCCGACCCACCGCGTCATCGTTAATGAAGAAGAAGTCGGACCCCTTTCCGGCTGCGACACCAAGATGCTCGATAGCGGGGAAGACAGGGAACTGAAGAAGAAGCTCATCGCCTTCGAGGCGGAAAACAAAGACAAGGTCTTCATTTCCGAAAGGTAATCGGCAAAAACAAATGAAAGGGCCCGACCGGGCCCTTTTGATTTATGTAGGTTCTGCTTAGAAGCGAGCCTTGGTCTGGACGTGTTCCTTCAGGAGGGCGATGAACTCCTTGAGGGGAACGGTGATCTGCTCCGTCGTCCCGTAGACGCGGTAGGTGACGAGACCCTCTTCGGCTTCCTTATCGCCGACCACGAGGGAATAGGGGATCTTCTCGACTTGGCATTGCCTCATGCGGTAGCCGAGCTTTTCGTTGCTATCATCGACCTCGATCCTGAAGCCTTCTTTGGTAAGGGCTTCTTCGACTTTCTTCGCATAACCCCCATGGATTTGCGGATTGACGGGCAAAACGCGGGCCTGAATAGGTGCAAGCCAGGTCGGGAAAGCGCCGGAGAAATGCTCGGTGATGATGCCGATGAAGCGCTCGACCGAGCCGAAGACGACGCGGTGGAGAAGGACGGGCTTTTGCTTTTCGCCGTGTTCGTCGATGTAGTAGCAGCCGAATCTTTCCGGGAGGTTCAGGTCCAGCTGGATGGTCCCGCACTGCCAGGTGCGGCCCATGCAGTCCTTGAGTTTGAAGTCGAGCTTCGGCCCGTAGAAGGCTCCGTCCCCGGGATTGATGGCGTATTCGCGGCCGCTAGAGGCGCAGGCTTCGGCCAAATCGCGCTCGGCCTTGTCCCAGAATTCTTCGCTACCGATGTAGCCAGATTCGGGCCTGGTCGAAAGGACGATCCGGTACTCCAAGCCGAAGACCCCGTAGACCTCGTCGAAGAGGCGCATGATGTTCTTGACTTCGTCGGCGATCCCTTCTTCGGTCACGAAGATATGGCTATCGTCCTGGGTGAAGGCCCTGACGCGGAAGAGGCCGTTTAGGGCGCCGGAGGCTTCGTGGCGGTGGACATGTCCGAGTTCGGCGAGGCGAAGGGGAAGATCGCGGTAGCTATGGGAAGTGGCATTGTAGGCCACCATGGCGCCCGGGCAATTCATCGGCTTCACGGCGAATTCCCTCTCATCGATCTTCGTGAAGTACATGTTTTCCTTGTAGTGGTCGTAGTGGCCCGAGGTCACCCAAAGCTCTTTGCTCAGCATCGTCGGGGTTTCGATTTCCTGGTAGCCGTAGCGCTTATGGACCTCGCGCCAGTAATCGAGGAGGGCGTTCTTTAGTAGCATCCCCTTGGGGAGGAAGAAGGGGAAGCCAGGCCCGTAGTCGCTGATCATATATAGGCCCAGTTGCTTCCCAAGCCTCCTATGGTCGCTTTCCTTCCTTTTTTCGAGGATGGCGAGATGCTCTTCAAGAGCCTCCTTGCTATAGAAGGCCGTCCCGTAGATGCGGGTCAGCTGGGGGCGCGAAGAATCGCCGCGCCAGTAGGCGCCGGCGAGGCTAAGGAGCTTGAAGTGCTTGATCCGTCCGGTATCGGGGAGATGGGGCCCGCGGCAGAGATCGGTGAAATCGCCCTGGCGGTAGGCCGAGATCTTTTCGCCGTTTCCGGCATGCTCTTTGATGAGTTCGACCTTGTAGGGATTCTCCTTGAAGAAATCCAAAGCCTCTTCGGGGGTCATCTCGATCCGTTCGATCTTGCTGGCTTTCTTCGATAGCCTCCTCATTTCCTCTTCGATCTTCGGGAGGTCGGCATCGGTGATGGTCGTCCCTTTGAAATCGATATCGTAATAGAAGCCTTCCTCGATCGAAGGCCCCAGGCCGAAGAGGGCATCGGGGTAGAGGCTATGGACGGCTTCGGCCAAAAGGTGGGAGCAGGAGTGCCTTAATAGGGCGATCGATTCCGGATCGCCTTCGTAGACGACTTCCAAGGAGTCGCCGTCACTTAGTTTTGCGGAAAGGTCGATGAGCTCTTCGCCTTTCTTCAGGCAGACGGCCTTGTTCTTGTTTTCGATGCCGGCGGTTTTAAGGGCAAGAAAGCCATTGCTTCCTTCTTCGATTTCGATGGCTTTTCCGGCGATTTCGACTTTCATAGGACTCCCTCACATAAAACAAAAGGCGGGCAAGGGCGCTTCCGCGCGGTCCCACCTTGCTTCGCTTCTGACTTTTGAAGCGCTCTCTTGCCTATAACGCAGGACGGCGCCCGGCATTGCCCGGGAGGCTCCGGAGCGGTACCCCCTTTGCGGGGACTCCTTCATGGCCAGCAATAGGATAGGCCTTATAGGTTGATTTGTTCAAGGGCGCCTAGCGCCTGATAGGCCAAGACGGCCCCGCCTTGGAGCCCGGCCTCTTCTTTGAAGGAACAAAGGCGGAGGTCTGAGTCGGGGCAAAGCTTCCGTAGATCTTCGAGGAAGCAATCGCTTGAGCGCATGACCCCTCCGGTAAGGGCGAAGACCTCGGGGGAGTAGTCCCTTTGGACCATATTGAAGAAAGAAGAGACGAGGCCCAGCCATTCATCTAGCGATTGCTTGGCGATCGGATCCCCGGAGCGGACCAGATCGAAGAACTCCTTGGTAGAAGAAGCAACAAGGCCGTTTTCCCTAGCGAGATTGAGGATCCCTCCTCCGGAGGTATAGTGCTCGAATTCGATGTAGCGTCCTTTGAAGGAGAAGACGCTATGTCCGACTTCGTAGCTCGTTTCCTTTAGTTTTCCGCCGATGGTGAGAGCCCCGCCGAAGCCAGTCGAGATGGTGGCGAAGTAAAGGGATTTGGCGTCCTTATATTCGCCGAGATTGGATTCCGCCAAGGCGGCGATCTCCGCATCGTTAGCGATATAGGCCGGCTTCCCGAAGGCTTCCCTCAGGTAATCGGCCAGGGGGATTTCGGCCACCCCGACATTGGGGAGGGCATAGACGAATCCGTCTTTCCTCACACGCCCCGGAACGCCGCCCCCGAAAGCGGCGACATCCGAGATATCGCCGAGGCCTATTACGCATTTTTTGACATTGTCCAAAAAAGCCCCGACGTCCCCGCGGACGGTCGGAAGGATGTTGGTTTTGAGAATCTCATGCTTCTCATCGATCAGGGCGGCCCTGGTGTTGGTGCCGCCGATATCGAGGGAGACGACCTTCATCAGTCGAGCTCCCGGACGTCGTTGACGTTCACGATGCGCATGAAGTTGGTCTTGCCGGCCCCCATCGGAGTGCCGCCGGCGATGAGGATGGGGGTGCCGCTCGGATATCCCATGTCGCGGGCGATCTTCAAGGCCAAAACTTCCATTTCTTCGATGAAGTCCGGCATCGGGGTCTTGATCAAAACGGAGTAGAGGCCCCACTGGAAGGCGGCCTTCATGGCGGCCCTCCTATTGTTGGTGACGCTGATGACGGGGCAGCAAGGCCGGGCCTTGCTCATGCGGGAAGAGGAGTTCCCGGTGATGGTGAAGTTGACGATTAGCTTCGCGCCGATCAGAAGCGCCGTATTGGCGATCGAATTGGCGATGGCGTCGTTATTGTCCTTGTTCGAGGTATCGTAGGCTTCCTGGGCCAGCCCCTCGTAGTCGAGGAACTGTTCCATGGTCTGGGCGATACTGGATTGCATCTTCACGGCTTCGACGGGGTAGAGGCCCGAGGCCGATTCGGCCGAAAGCATGACGGCGTCGCTAGACTCGGCGATGGCCGTCGCCACGTCGCTTACCTCGGCCCTCGTGGGACGGGGGTGGCTTACCATGCTATCGAGCATCTGGGTGGCGGTGATGACGGGTTTTCCTAGTTTTCTAGAAATATCGATGATGCGCCTTTGGACGACGGGGACCTGCTCCGGCGGGATCTCGTCCCCGAGATCGCCGCGGGCGACCATGACGCCGTCGGCGACCTTCATGATTTCTTCGATCTTCTCGACGCCTTCGGGGTTTTCTATCTTGGCGAAGACGGGGATGTTGGGTTTTCCGTATTTGGCGAGGACATCCTTCACGGCCAATATGTCTTCCGGCCTTCTCGTGAAGGAAGCGAAGACGCAGTCGAGGTCCATCTTGGCTCCGAAGGCGAGGTCCTTTTCGTCCTGCTCGCTGATGAAGGGCATCGAAAGAACGGTAGTCGGGGCGTTGATGCCCTTTTGGTCTTTGATCGGATGGGAATTTAAGGCCTTGCAGACCAATTCCTTGTTCTTGGCGTCTTTCTCGATGATTTCGAGGCCGAGATTGCCATCATCGATGAGGATGGTATCGCCGACCTTGCAGTCGTCGTAGAGGCCGGCGTAGGAAACGCCGATCTTTTTTCTTGTCCCGAGGATGCTTTTGTCCATCGAAAGGCGGATTATGTCGCCGGTCTTGATTTCGACCTTGCCGCCTTCCATGTAGCCGGTCCTTATTTCCGGGCCTTTGGTATCCAAAGCGACGGGGATGTAGATCCCTTCTTTTTCGAGCTTTCTCGCGATTTCGATCTTCTTGATGTGCTCCTCGTGGGTGCCGTGGCTGAAATTCAGGCGCATGACGTTCATCCCGGCGTCGTAGAGCTTCCTGACCATCTCTTCGGTATCGCTGGCCGGCCCGATGGTGCAGATGATCTTCGTTTTCTTGTCCGTGACGAGTTTCATCGCTTTCTAGCTATTGAGGATATCGATGAGGCGGAGCATCGAGATGTGCTTGTCTCTGGGGAGGTTCAAGGCTTCGTAGATGTCGTAGGAGACGATCTTGTTGTTCACGAGGCCGATGCAGATGCCGCCTTTTCCTTCGATGAGGCAATCGACGGCATAGGCGCCCATGCGGGCGGCCAAGATGCGGTCGAAGGCACTCGGCGCCCCGCCGCGCTGGACGTGCCCCAAGATGTCGTAGCGCGTATCGAAGCCCGTCTCGCGGCCGACCCTTTCGGCGAAGGCCTTCATGTCGGGGAAGAGCTTCTCGCTTACGATGACGATGGCCCTTTTGCTTTCGTCTTTATCATGCATGGCCTTCAGGGTCTTCATGATCTCTTCTTCGGGGATCGGGTGGTCTGGGGTGATGATCATCTCGGCCCCTTCGGCGATGCCGCTGAAAAGCGCGAGGTCGCCGCAGTGGTTACCCATGACCTCGATTAGCGAGCAACGGGAATGGCTATCGGTCGTATCCCTGATCTTGTCGACGCAGTCGCAGATGGTGTTTAAGCAAGTATCGAAGCCGATGGTGTAGTCGGTAGAGGCGATGTCGTTGTCGATGGTGCCGGGGAGGCCGACGCAGTTGATGCCCATCTCGGTCAATTTCTTGGCCCCCATGTAGGAGCCGTCCCCGCCGATGACGACCAAAGCCTCGATCCCGAATTTCTTTAGTTGCTCGATGCCCTTCTGGCGGACTTCGGGTTCCTTGAATTCGCGGAGGCGGGCGGTCCTGAGAATGGTGCCGCCTTTATTGACGATGTCGCTGACGGACTTGCGGTCCATCTTGAAGATATTGCCTTCCACGAGGCCTTTGTAGCCGTCTTGGATGCCGTAGACCTCGAGGCCGTTCCTGAGGCCGGCTCTGACCACCGCCCTGATGGCGCAATTCATGCCCGGGGCGTCGCCGCCCGAAGTAAGGATGCCGATTTTCTGGATCATCATTCACTCTCCGAAAACACTTCGGGGTGATTATAAGTCCGCAGCGCCTCCACCCGCCATAGGCGGACGGATAAAATATGGCCGTCCCGCTTTTTCCCTTAAAGAGAGCAGGGCTCGATATTAGAATTAGGCGACATATGCGGATATTCGGACCCGGCGACATCTTCTCGGTCTCTCCCTTGCCCGAGGCCCTCGGGGCAGAGGAAGGGGCCCTTTCGGCCTATAGCCTCGCTCTGGGCCCCGGCCCCGTGGCCCTCTATCTCTATCTCGCCGCCCTTCCGCGCGATAAGGAAATCGGCTTTTCGACCCTCGCAGAAAAGACGGATTTCTCCCTTGTTTTGCTCGCCGCCTGCGCCGAGACCCTCGAACAGGCCGGGCTACTAAGGCCCGACAAGGCTAAAGTCGCCGAACGCCGGGCACTCTACCGCTTCGACATCGTGCCTCTTCATTCCCTTTCGGAAATCGCCGATGATCCGGTCATCAACGAATTGGCCAGAAGAAGGAAATCCATCGGCGATCTGACCCGCCTCTATTCGAAGATCAAGGAAGAGAAGTTGGCCAAGATCTATACCGAAGTGACCTCTCTTCCTTTTAAGGAAGAATTGGGCATCCAGGAAAAGGGCGCCGCCAAGGATAAGGAAACGGCTCTCTTCTCGAGAAGCGCCTTCAGGGAGCGCTTTGAGCAAGACGGCGGCGATTTTAGCCTCATCGCCGAATCGGAATTGAAGCGCCTCGAAGAGAAGATCGTCCGCCTCTATCCCTTGGCCGAGACCGAATACGCCGACTTGGCCTACAAGCATTTCAAGAAAGACGCGCGGCCAGGCCAGCGCATCGATTTCGCTGGCGTCATCGAAGACGCCAAGTCCTTGGTCGAATATCCCCATTTGAGAAAAGAACTCCCGGCCACGCCGGAAGCCTCGATTTTGGAAGACCTCCAGAAGATGGAGAGCGAAGACTTCCTGAGAAAGCGTCTCCAGAAAGGGCATCGCCCCGCCAAAAGCGACCTCGACATCATCGTTTCGCTTAGGGAGAGCGGGCTTACCGATCCTTCGATCAACGCTTTGTTGTACTACGTCGCTTACGCCAAGGACGGAGAGCTCCCGAAGAAATACATCGAGAAGATCGGGGGTTCCATCGTCCGCAAAAGGCTTTCCAGGGCCGACGAAACCTTGGATTACCTCCGCCGGACCGAATACCGCTTTCAGAACAAGGACAGGAAGGTACCTGTTTCGGAGGAAGTCCCGGTCCAGAATGTCGAAGCGACTGAAACCGAAGAGGAAGAAGACATCGACGTCGCCGCTCTCATCGCCGAGATGAAAGGGAAGAAGTAATGGAAAAGTTCGATCTGAAGCTCGGCTACGACATAACGGAAGATGAGGAGAACTATCTCTCTGAGATAAAAGCCGATCCCGAAATCGTCGAGAAGATCCGTTCCATGGGCCTGACCACCCGCCAGGTCAAAGACAACCTCGGAAAGATCCTGGCCTACAAGGAAGATAGGGATTACTGCAAGAATTGCCCCGGCCTCGATGCCTGCGCCAAGGAAAGGCCCGGCTATATCTTCGATTTGTATCTGGCCGCCAACGGCTACCTTGAAAGGATGCTAGGTCCTTGTGCCCTCTCCGAGAGGCAAAGCGCCTTGGACGGCAATTTCCTTTACCGCGATTACAGCCCGGCCTGGAACAAGGCCGATCTCAATCCCGCCGAATGGGGTGAGACCAATAGAAAGAAACTCCTCAAGACCATCGATAGTACCCTCGATGGAAAAGGGACTCCCTTCGTCTACCTGACCGGGGAAGAAGGAGCGGGGAAAAGCTACCTGGCCGCCGTCCTTTGCAACTACTATGCCGAAAAGGACCATAAGGTCGCCTATCTCGACGTCGGAAGAAGGATGGATGAGATCGGGAACTCCTATTTCAGGAACCGCAATGCGTTTACATCCCTTTTGAACGAACTCGTCTCAGTCGACCTCCTTTGCCTCGATGGCTTCGGGAGCGAATACATCAGCGAGCCGATGCGCGATGCCTTCTATACCCCCTTGCTCCACGCGAGGAAAGAAGGGGCCAAGGCCACAATAATCATCAGCGATTACCAGACTTCCGAAATCGCCTCCCTTTATGCCGGAAAGAACCCGGCGAAAGGGAAGAAGCTAGCCGAGCTGATAAAAGCCGGAGCGACCGAAATCAGGTTGACCCGCTCGGTCCATAGCATTGTCCATCAAAGATAGGGACAGGCTTCGAGTTGCTTCTGGAGATCTTCGATAGAGCCGCTTCCGTCTAATAGGAGGGCGGCTTTTTTCTTGAGGTAGCCAAGGGGGTAGCCCTTGTTCATCGAAAGATAGTCTTCCGGGTTCCGTCCTCTTTCCTTGATGCGCTCGGCCCGAATCTCTTCCGGGGCACTGATGACGATGAGGAAGTCGGTCATCTCTTCGTAGGGCGAATGAGCGAAGAGAGGGATATCCAAAAGGACCTTCTCGGCTTTTTCCTTAGCCAGTTTTTCAATGATGGTCTTGTAGACGAGGGGATGGATGTAGTCTTCGAGTTCCTTTTTCTTTTCGGGATCCTCGGCAATCAAGGCTGCGGCCTTTTTCTTGTCGACCTTGCCGCCGGAAAAGCACGATTTCCCGAGGATTTTCTCCAAGGATTCGGAATTTGCGGGGTTTTCGTAGAGACTTGCGACGATTTCATCGGCGGAATAGACCGCATATCCCTTGTCTTTCAGATATTTGGAAACGGTCGATTTGCCGCTGGCGATGGGGCCGCTGACGGCATAGACGAGTGGCCTATCCCGATCCTTCTGGCAGAAGGGGCAATAGGTCGTCCCGCGTCCGCCGATGGCGATCTTCCTTAGGGGCGCTCCGCATTCGGGGCAGGGATAGCCCTCCCGGCCATAGGCCTTGAGATAGGTCTGCATATGGCCGGTCTTGCCTCTTGCGAAGGCATAGGTATGGACGGTCGAGCCGCCGTTATCGATGGCCAGTTCGAGGATTCGCTTCGATTCCCTGATGACGTCTTCGGCGTTCTTGAGATTCAGTTCGCCGCTCGGCTTCCTCGGATTGATGTGGGTAGCGAAGAGCGTTTCGTCGGCATAGATGTTCCCGAGACCGCAGATGAGGGTCTGGTCGAGCAGGGCTTCTTTGATCTGCCTTTTGGGTTTGGCCTTAAGGCCCTTCAGAAGTTCTTTCGAAGAGAGGTCCCATGGTTCTTTCCCAAGGAGCGATAGGGGAGGGACATCGTAGATGCCTTCGTCTTTCCTAAGGGCCAGGAATCCGAACTTTCTTGTGTCGTTGTAGACGAGATCGCTATCGCCATCGAGGATGAATCTGGCGATATCGTGCTTGCCCTGCGGTTCGTCTTTCGGGACCACGAACCATTTGCCTTCCATCCTTAAGTGGCTGATGAGGTCATGGCCGTTATTGAAGCGGAAGATGAGGAACTTTCCGCGCCTAGCGATTTCCTTGATTGCTTGGTTCTTCAGAACCTCGTAATCGGCGATATCGCCTTCGAAGTTCTTGCTCCTATATACCGAAAGGCCGAGGAGGGTTTTCCCTTCGGCGTATCCTTTCAGGTAGCGCCTTATCGTTTCGACTTCGGGTAGTTCCGGCATATTCTCATTCCTTGCAGGAATAGTAATCCTTGGCGATCTTGCCTTCGGCCACCAAAGGCACGTCGAGCTCGGTTGCTCCTTCCATCGCTTTCTTGAGGATCGGCTCCATCCTTTCGAGTTCTTCCTTGCTCCCGGAGAAGACGATTTCGTCATGGACGGTCAGAACCATCTTGGCAGTCGAGTCGTTGTCTTTGAGCGCCCTTTGGGATTTGAGCAAGGCGATCTTGAGGATATCGGCGGCGCTTCCTTGGACGGGGGCGTTCATGGCGGCCCTTCTGGCCGCTTCGCGCCTCGCATAATTGGGCGAGTTTATGTCATTCAGGTAGCGCCTTCTGCCGAATAAGGTCGTGACATAGCCCTTGCCGGTCGCATCCTTCGCGATGCCGGTCAGGTAATCCTTGAGTTCGGGGTAGGCTCCGTAGAAGGATTCGATAAGGTCAGACGCTTCTTTGTAGCTGGAATTGATCTGCTCGCTTAGCCCATAGACCGTCGTCCCGTAGACGATGGCGAAGTTCGCGGCCTTGGCCTTTTTCCTGAGGTCATGGGTGATTTCTTGCCCGGGGAATAGGCGCCTCGCCGTTTCGGCGTGGACGTCATGGCCTTCCTTGAAGACATCGATGTAGGACTGGCAATGGGAGAGATAGGCCAAAACCCTAAGTTCGATCTGGGAATAGTCCAGGCTAAGGAGATAGCGGCCGTCTTCGTAGCGGAAGGCTTTCCTGAGCTTTTCGCCTTCCTCTTCGCGGCCCGAGATGTTCTGGAGATTGGGAGAAGAGGAAGAAAGGCGCCCGGTCGCCGTCTGGGCCTGGTTGAAATAGGTCCGGACCAAGCCGTCCTCACCGACGAAGGGAAGTAGGCCCAAGGCGTATGTCGAGTAGACTTTGCTGTATTTGCGGTACTCAAGCAAAGCGGCGATGGCCGGATGCTCGTTTCTCAAGGGCTCGAGGACCTCGGCTCCGGTCCCCTTGGCCCGTCCCGGTAAGAGACCGCTCGGCCCGAAAAGGGCTTCGCTCAATTGCTTCGGGGAATTGGGATTGACGTCCCCGAGGTATTTGGCGAGCTTTTCTTCGGCAGCCTCCATCTTGGCTTTGGTGTCGGCGGCCAGTTCCTCGAGATCTTTTTTGACGAGCGGGAAGCCTTCGCTTTCCATCTCGGAGAGAAGAAGGGTCAAAGGCATTTCGACTTCTTCGTATAGTTTGAGGCTCCCGGTCGATTCGAGTTCGCGATGGGCCCGGTCGAGGAGGACTTCCAAGCGGTAGGCCATATAGGCCGCCTTCTCGATGGCTTCCATATCGTAGATTCCTTCGCCGTAGCGGCCATAAATGGCCTCCGGAGAAGAAGAGACGCTTGAATCGAGGAGATAGGTAGCGATGAGTAGATCGTCTTTTATCTTTCCGATCGGGAGGCCGTATTTCCGGAAGACGTAGGAGATTGCCTTGGCGTCATAGGCTTTGATCGTCTTGTCCGACAAGACATCCACAGCCTTGGAAGAGACGAAGTCGTTCCAAAGGATGTAATAGGCATGGCCGTCATAAGAGACCCCAACGCCATCAGGCGTTTCGTCATGGTAATGGGGCGAGGCGATATCGAGGACGAGGGAAACATCTTTTCCGGAAGGGATTTGCGGAAGTTCCTTCACGGTTTCATAGGAAAACCCACCGTTAAGGTCTTTGATGGCCAAGGCTTCGGGGAGCCTAGAAAGGAAGGCCCTCAGTTCGTATTTGGCGGCGAACTTCTCGGCGGCTGCCCGGCTATAGCCTTTGTAGAGGCAGCTTTTCGGAGCGAAGGGAAGATCGGCATCGGTGATGATGGTGGCCAGATGGTAGCACTCCCTCCCTAGCTCGGCGTTTTCCTTGATGCTTTGGCCGGTCTTGCCGCCGATCTCGTCGGCGTGGTTCACGACTTCTTCGAATGTCCCGTATTTCCTAAGGAGGTCCAAGGCCTTCTTTTCGCCGATCCCCGGGATGCCGGGGAGGTTGTCGCTGGTATCGCCGGCCAGGCCTTTGTAGTCGATGGTCTGGAGAGGGGAGAAGCCATAGAGTTCCTGAATGTTACCGAGATTGACTTTCTTGGTTTCGCTTAAGCCGCTTTGGGGGATTTCGATTTCGATGTTTTCTTCAATCAGCTGGAGATAATCGCGGTCGCTCGTATAGATCGAGACCTTATAGCCTTCCTTGGCGGCCTTCTTGGCCAAGGAGCCGCAGATATCATCGGCCTCTATTCCGTGTTCTTCGTAATGGAGGATCCCCAAGGCATCGAGCATTTCGCGGGATGCCGGGAATTGCTTGACGAGATCGGGCGGGCAGGGTTTTCTGTTGGCCTTGTAGGAAGAAAATTCCGCTTTGCGGAAGGTCTGCCCGTCGGCGTCGAAGCCAACGAAGATGCCGTCTCCTTCCTTCAATCCGGAAAGGATCTTCAACAGCATCGAGCCGAAGGCATGGATGGCATTGGTCGGGATCCCGGCGCTCGTCGTCATGGAGGGGATGCGTCCCCCTTGGCTCGTGGCGTAATAGCAGCGGAACAACAAAGAGTTCCCGTCGATGACAATGAACCTAGGCATCTGATAGCTCCTTGATCTGGGTGGCGATGTAGCTTTTCTTGCCCTGATAGACTTCGGGTCTGGCCTTTATCAGCAAGGCCTTTCCGTTTTTGAGGAAGCGGGAAAAGCTGAGGTAGTTTTCCTGGAAGAGAGTGAAATCGGCTTCGCCATCGTCGTCGAAGATACGGAGGAATGCCATCTGGCTTCCTTTCCTCGTCGTAATGGCCCTTATATCCGAAACGATGCCGCGGGTCAGGAATTCGCCGTGCTGGTTGTCTAGTTCCGATAAGGGAATAGCCCCGCTGCCCTCCAATTGCTTTTCGTAAGGGAAGAGCAAGGAGCCAGAACAAAGGATGCCTAAGACGGCTTTTTCTTCGTTAAGGGCCGTGAGGCGGTCTTCCTCGCGGCGGTCCAAGGCCGGAGGCGGAAGGCCCAGATCTAGCAATGACCCTTGCCCGTCTTCGCCCGTCAGCATGGCGGCATAGCCGTCGGCTCCGCCGGCGGCGCCCCTGAGGGTGGCTCTGGTTTCGCCGAAGCAATCCAAGGCCCCGGCGTCGATGAGCTTCACGAGGCCGACCAGCTTCAATCCGTAGCGGCGGCTCCTCACGGCGAGGTCATAGATGTCCTTGTAGGGGCCGTTCATTTCGCGTTCCGAAATGAGATCGATCAGAAGGTTTCCGCTGAGTCCGCCGATGTAGGAAAGGCCCAAGGTCAAGGTATCGCCGAAGTTTTCGATGGCCATGCCCGATTTGTTGATATCGGGGCAGGCAAGTTTCAGGCCCCTGGCTTTGGCTTCCTTCAGGGCTCCGGCGAATTTCGGATCCTTGGGTTTATAGGCGCTCATGATGGCGCTATAGAATTCGCCGGGCATGGCTTTCTTGAGATAAGCCATTTGGCCCGTCAGCATGGCGTATGTGACGGCATGGCTTTTGTTGAAGCCGTAGGAAGCAAATTTCTCGAGGAGGGAATAGACGCCTTGGATTTCCTTATCCCCATGGCCTAGTTTCCTCGCGCCTTCGAAGAAGCTTTCTTTCAGAGAAAGAAGGACCGAGGCGTTTTTCTTGGAAATGGCCCGCCTGAAGAGATCGGCCTCGCTATAGGGGAATCCGGCATAGGTTACGGCGATGCCCATGACCTGCTCCTGGTAGACGACGATCCCGTAGGTTTCCTTGAGGATGCTCTCCAAAACAGGTGAGGGGTAGGTGACTTTTTCGTACCCCTTCTTGCGTTTGGCGAAAGAAGGGATCTGTTCCATGGGGCCCGGCCTGTACAAGGCGATGAGGGCGGCTAATTCCTCGAAGGTCTCCGGCTTGATATCGGCGATGGCCCGGTTGATGCCTTCGCTTTCTAACTGGAAGATGCCGGCCGTCTGGCCTTTGGCAATCAGGGCAATCGCTTCTTTGTCGTCATAGGGAAGGTCCTGACGCCTCAAAGCCTTTCCACCGTGCTTCCTGTAGAGTTCGAGGCAGAGGTCGACCATCGAAAGGTTGGTCAGGCCGAGGAGGTCCATTTTCAAAAAGCCCTGCTCTTCGAGGTAGTCCTTTTCGAGGCAGGCGACCGGGCCTTCTTCCGGATCGATTTTGAGAGGCAGGGAAGAGGCCAAGGGGTTCTGATCGACGATGATGCCGGCGGCGTGGAGGCCGGCTTGCCTCGGGAAGCCTTCGATTTTGCTGGCGAGGCTCACGATCTTCAGAAAATAGGGATCGCTATCGACGAGTTTCTTGAAATTCGGGGTCTTGCGGTAATTATCGCGGAGGGTCAAAAGGCGCGCTTTGCCCTGAATCGTATCTCCGATCAGGGATATATCGCGGTCGGGGAAGCCATAGACCCTCCCGACGTCGCGAAGGCTTTGCTTGGCCTGGATGTTCGAAGTGGTGATGACGTGGGCCACCTTTTCCGGTCCGTATTTCCGGGAAATGTAGGCAATGACCTTATCCCTATCGATATCGGAGAAGTCGACGTCGATATCGGGCATCGAGGTCCTTTGGGGATTCAGGAAACGTTCGAAGAGCAATCCGTAGCGGATCGGATCGGCTTCGGTTATATCAATGGCGTAGGCCACGAGGCTCCCGCCGGCCGAGCCCCTGCCGGGGCCGACGGAAATGCCGTGTGTTTTGGCGTAGGAGACGTAGTCGGCGACGATGAGGAAATAGTCGTCATAGCCCATCTTTTCGATGACGCTTAGCTCGTAATCGAGTCTTTGTTTGTATTCGTCACCGAAGCCAGGATTTTTCTTTTCGAGGCCTTCGTAGGATAGGCGCCTCAAGGCCTCGGCGGCTGTCTCGTTTTCCAGAGGAAAATGGAGGAGTTCGCCTCTCTTTTTGGAATATTCGAAGGAATCGACTTCCAGGATTTCGTCCAGGCAAGCGATTTCATCGGCGGTGAAGTACTCCTCGGCTTCCTTTTTGCTTAGGAGATGGTCGAAGCCTTTGGCGGCCGGGGCCTCGGGATCGAGGTTTCTTTCCTCGGCGATGGCCTCCAATATGTCGAGGGTCAGCTTATCGTCTTCAGTGGCATAAAGGGCCAGCCCGTGGGCGATGGCCTTGTAGGAATGGGAAGAGGCGAATTCCCTCAGTTTTTCGACATAAGAGGCTTCGAGGGGAAGATAGGGGATGCCGATGTAATGGAGGGCGTAGCCTTCCATGAAGCGGCTTAGCTTCAAGGCGTAATCTTCCTCTTTGGCAAAGTTGTCCTTTCTCCAGCGGGAATTATGGCCGTCATAGACGATGGCCACCCCGCTTTCGTGGCCCTTGAGGTCAGAAGAAGCGATTTCGCCTTGGCCGCACAAAGAGAAGACAAAAAGGAGGTTGCGGTATCCCTCTTCGCTTAATGCGTATAGGGAAAAAGGCCCTAATTCGGTAACGATGTCGATCCCGAAAACGGGTTTGATTTTCTTTTTGCGGCAGGCGCTGGCAAACGGCGCGTAGCCGTTCATGGCATCGGGATCGCTTATCCCCAAGGCTTTGTAGCCGAGCCTATCGCAATAGGCGGCGGCGACCTCGGGCTTCAGGGCACTGCGAAGATAGGCGTAGGCACTGCGGAAGCGGAGGGGAAAGTAAGGCACCGGCTAAGTATATCCCTCTAGAGAGGGACTTGTCATTCGACGGCCTTGAGGGAACCGTTCATGTCGGTATTCCGAATCTTGGGTAGCATCACGAGGTTGCTCACGATCATCATGATGAATTCCAAAACGGGGACGACGATATAGGCCCACCACTGGATGTCCGCGAGCTTACCGAAATCGACAAAGTCGAAGACAAACATGATGAAGAGAACCCCTAATGGCATCCCGACGACGATCCCGACGATGGCCAAGAAGTCGATTTCCCGGTAGACGTAAAGGGACACTTCGTCATCTCTGTAACCCAAGACCATCAGGGTCGCGATCTCGCGGTTTTTCTCCGAAACCGAGATATTGGTGACGGTAGTCAGTACAAGTACTGACAAAAGGGCTGCGACGGCGATGATGACGACGGCGACGTAGGAGATGATCCCAGCGTTCGGGGTATCGCCGAACAAGGAGGCATTGAGGACCCCGAAGCCGGCGAAGAAGAGGACGGTCGAGCCGGCGACGACGATGAGGGTCAAAGCCGACCTAAGGGGATGGCGGAAGAGATTGCGGAACATCGACTTCATCTTGAAGGAAAGGCGCTTCCAGATCGGCTTGATCCTTTCTAGCAAGATGGTCCGCCCGGCCTTCGGGGCTTTGGGAAGGAGCAACGTTGCGGGAGTTTCCTTCAGGGACTTATAGAGAACCAAGACGGTCGAAATCAAAGCCACGGCGCACGTGACGATGGTGGCGACGATCCCGAAGAGTGGGGAGCGCACGCTCGTCATCGTCGGCATGGCGTAGCTCGTCGTGAAGGCCGAATAGATGACGGCCAAGACGGCTTCGCCGACCATGAAGTAGCCTAGAAGCGCCCCTGCCACGATGGAAACGAGGGCAAAGGAAGCGTATTTCGCCCCGATGCTGCCCGTCCCGACCCCGAGGCTTCTATAGCAGGCGATGATACCCCTTTCTTCCTCGACCAAACGCATGAGGGTCGAGGCGATGACAAGGGCGACGACGGCGATGAAGAAGACCGAGAGGATGTAGCTTAGGGAAGATACCTTGTCGGCATAGGCTTCTATGGATACGCAGGCGGCATTCTCTTCGTAAGTCAAAAAGGTGAAGTCGCTCCCGAGCAGGGTTTCGAGGTCCGTTACGACCCCGTCGATTTTCGCAGCGTAGTCGTCCGAGTAGATCGAATACGAATCGAAATCGCCGGTCCTTATGGCCAAGGCGTTGTCGGGGAGATCGTATTCGATGACCCCGTCCAAAGGTATGTCGAGGTTTCCGAGGACGGGGAGGCTATCGGCGAGGCGCAGGGAGATGGAGACATCCCTTAGCGAGTCCGAGAAGTAGAAGATGCCCTTCATGTTGGTCTCGCTATCCAGAAGAGAGGGGTAGTTGTTGTAATCCCCGTACATCGCATTGCTAAGAATCCCGGTGACGGTGTAATCGCCTTCGTGGGAAATGGCGAGGGTCAGATCGATGGAGTAGCCCATGAGGTCCACGGTGTAGACGAAGGAAGTCTCGAAATCGATGTGGATGACGTCCCCGATTTCATAGGCATCTAGGACATTCCCCGGGGTTTCTACGGCGATTTCGTATTCGCCGGTGGGATAAGCGCCTTCCAAGAGGTCGGGCTTTCCGATCTCCATGTTCGCGTAGTCGTAGATGTAGTACTGGTAGTAATCGCCGGCCCCGTCTTGGTAGGGCATCGTGAAATAGGTCTCGCAGGCGGTGACTCCGTCGAGGTTTTCAATTTCTTCGATGAGTTCCTCGTCCAAAGCAGAAGAACCCGAATTCAAAGCGATGATGTCGGGCGTATTCGCATCCCGCATCTTGCCGCTATAGGAATTCTGGAGGACGTCTCCGGCGGGCCCTAGGCCCGACATCACGCCGACGCCTACGAGGTTCACACCGATAAGAAGGAGGAGGCGCGCCCACTCCTTCTTGTATAGCTTCAGGACCGAGGTTAAGAAGGCCTTCCGCATCGGCTACCACTCCAGGAGATCGGCCGGCTTGGGATTCGGATTGCTGTAGTCTTCTTCGATCTTTCCGTTTTTGACCCTAAGGACCCTATCGGCCATTTCGGCGATGGCGGCATTGTGGGTCACGACGATGACGGTTTTCTTCTGGTCGCGGGCGATGCTGCCCAATAGTCCCAAGATCAATTTGCCGGTCTTGTAATCCAAAGCCCCGGTCGGCTCGTCGCAAAGCAATATCTTCGGATTCTTGGCGATGGCTCTGGCGATCGAGACCCTTTGCTGCTCGCCGCCCGAGAGCTGGGCCGGGAAGTTCTTGGCCCGATCGGCCAAACCGACGGAGGCCAAAGTCTCGTCGATCGGGAGCGCATCGGGGCAGATCTCGGTCGCGAGTTCGACGTTTTCCCTGGCCGTGAGGTTCGGCATGAGATTGTAGAACTGGAAGACGAAGCCGACGTCGCGGCGCCGGTACAAGGTGAGTTCCCGTTTCGAAAGACCGGCCAAATCGGTCCCGCCGACGAAGATGTTCCCGCCCGTTAGGGAATCCATGCCGCCCAAGAGATTCAAAAGGGTCGTCTTGCCGGCGCCCGAGGGGCCGAGTATGACGGCAAAGGAGCCTTCTTCGATCGAGAAGGTCATGCCGTCGACGGCCTTGACCAAGGTTTCGTCTTGGCCGAAGTATCTGGTGGCGTTGCGGGATTCGACGTAGCTCATGGCTTTATCTTCTAAGAGAGACGATTTTGATTTTCAAGCAGTTTTCGGACACGTGTCCGTTTTTTGGACAAGAGGGCCCTTTTTGTCCATCCGTTAAGCCGATTTTTCCAATTGTAACGCAGCCTTCTATTTACAAGTTGCCGCGCAGGCGTATACTCACGTCGTGAATAAAGGCAGCGATATGTTGACTCCCGAAGAATTCGCCTTGCGCATGACGAACATCGTCAAGGAATTCGCCCCGGGACCTCTGGGGAAGGTCACCAGCGGCGTCGGCCGCGGGGAAGGGGCCGTTTTGATGGTCATATACCATAGCGATGTCCCCCTTTGCCCGGGCGATATCGCCAAGACCCTCCGCTTCACGACGAATAGGGTCGCCAATAGCCTCAAGCGCCTCGGCGACAAAGGCTATCTCGACTTCGTCCCCCAAAGCGAAGACAAGCGGAAGCACGTGGTGGCCCTCACCGAAAAAGGCCGCCTCTTCGCCGAAGAGGAAACGGCCATGATCGTCGCCGAATGCGGGGTGCTTCTCGAAGAAATCGGGGAGGAAGACGCCCTCGCCCTTCTAACCATCCTCGAAAGGATCGTGGCCAAGAAGAAGGAAAAGGGATGCCGCTGCCACAAAGATAGATAGCTATGTTCAGACTTTATAAGAGGCTTAGGCCTCTCGACTGGTTTCTTTTGGCCCTCATACTCGGGCTAACCATCCTCCAGGTCTATTGCACGATGAGCATGACCGACCGCATCAGCGGGATCGTCACGGCCATCACCAACCTCAATTACCGCAATAACCCCGAAAGCCTGGGAACCGATTTCGCCGCCCTCGTCGAAAGCCTCGGCGGCTTCGACGCCATCGCCGAAATGGGCGAAAGCGCCCTCGTTTCCGCCTACGGAAGCACGATGGGAAGCCTCCTATATACCTATGCGACCGCTACTACCAGCCAGATTTGGTGGGAAGGCGGGATGATGGTCCTACTGGCCCTTGGCATCTTCCTTGTCCAAGGCATCATCAGCGTCTTCGCCAGCCGCATCGCCGCCGACCAGGCCACCTCTTTGAGGACGGCCTTGGTGAGCCGCTGCTCTTCCTACGGGCCGGCCGAGACCAATGCCTTCAGCACCGCTTCTTTGATTACCAGAACCACCAACGACATCCAGCAGGTCCAGATCGCCAACATCATGCTCATCCGCATGGTCTTGGCCGCGCCCATCACCGCCATCTGGGCCATCGTCAAAATCCAGGCCTCTTCGAGCCAATTGACCCTAGTTTCGGCCATCGCCATTTTGGCTCTGGTCGTGGTCGTCCTTGCCATCATGCTGACCGTCATCCCGCGGTTCAAGAAGATGCAGAAGTTCATCGATAAGCTAAACGGCGTGACCCGCGAAAACCTCACCGGCATCAGGGTCGTCCATGCCTACAATGCCGAAGGCTATCAGGAAGAAAAGTCTGAAAAGGCCAATGACGATCTAACAAAAGCCAATCTCTTCACGGGCGAAGTCATGGCGCTGATGTCCCCGGCCATGACCCTCATCATGAACGGCCTGACCCTGGCTATCTATTGGGTCGGGGCCACCCTCATCGATGCGGGCAGCATCGATTACGCCACCGTCACGTCCTTCATGATGCTCGGGACCCAGATCATCATGAGCTTCATGATGCTTCTGATGATGTTCGTCCTTTGGCCCCGCGCCTCCGTTTCGGCTAGGCGCATCAACGAGGTCCTCGGGACCTTGCCCTCCATCACTGATCCGGAAGTGGAGGAGCCCCTCAAGGAAAAAGGGACCATCGAATTCCGCGACGTTTCCTTCTGCTACCCCGATGCGGCCGAAAACGTCATCGAGCACATTTCCTTCAAGGCCAACAAAGGCGATACGGTCGCCTTCATCGGCCCGACGGGCTCCGGCAAATCGAGCCTCATCCAACTCTCGCTCCGGCTATATGACGTGACCGAAGGGGCCGTCTTGGTCGACGGGGTCGATGTCCGGAACATGAAGCAAAGCACCCTCAAGAAGCTCTTCGGCTATGTGCCGCAGAGAGCCTTCCTTTTCCACGGGACCGTCAGGGACAACGTCGGCCTCGGGAGGGAAGAGCCTCTTACCGACGAAGAGTGCGAGCGCGCCCTTAAGATCGCTTCGGCCGACTTCGTGAAGAACATGGAAGGCGGGATCGACGCCAACATCGCCCAAGGCGGGAAGAACGTCTCCGGCGGCCAGAAGCAAAGGTTATGCATCGCAAGGGCCGTCGCCAATAAGCCGGAGATATACGTCTTCGACGATAGCTTCAGCGCCCTCGACTACAAGACCGACCGGAAGATCAGGGACAATCTCGCCGCCGAAGAAAAAGACGCCACGAAGCTGATAGTCGCCCAGAGGATCGGGACCATCATGGACGCCGATAAGATCGTCGTCCTCAAGGACGGCAAAGCCGTCGGCATCGGGACCCATAAGGAACTATTGAAGACCTGCCCGCTTTACCGCGACATCGCCCTCAGCCAGCTTAGCAAGGAGGAACTCGGACTATGAAATCCATGAAGGGTTCCTACAAGCGCTTGTTCAAGGAACTGCGCCCCTATTTCTTCCAGATAATCATCGCCCTATTGCTTGCGGTCCTATCGACCGTCCTCGCCGTCCTTGCCCCGACTTATTTGGGCGAACTCACCGACGAAATCACCAGAGGCGCCGGCAGCCAGGATATCGATCTAAGTCTCATCGCCGAGCTCGGTATCTTGCTCATCGGCTTCTATGCCGCGAGCTTCCTCGCCAATTTCCTCGCCAACTTCCTGCTTACCCGCGTTAGCCAGCTTTTCTCCAAAGATCTTAGGAAAGCGATTGCCGTCAAGATCAACCGTCTGCCTTTGAAGTACCTCGATAGCCGCCAGTTCGGCGATACCCTTTCGGTCTTGACCAACGATGTCGACCAGATCGGGAGTAGCCTCCAGCAGGGCATCGGCATGACCCTAAGCGGCATCATGATGCTCTTCGGCGTCATCATCGCCATGTTCGTGACGAACTGGGCCATGTCGCTCGTGGTCGTCGCTACCCTCCCGCTTCTTTTGCTCTCGCTCCTCTTCGTCTTGAAGATGGCCCAGCCGCGCTTCAGGAAGAGGCAGAAGCTACTAGGCGAAGTAAACGCCGTCGTCGAAGAGCAGTTCAGCGGCCAATTGGTCATCAAGGCCTTCGGGGCCGAAAAGAAGATGGGCGAGGCTTTCGAGGAGCAGAACCAGGCTTTGAACAAGACGATGTTCACGGCCCAGATCTTCGGCGGCATGATGGGGCCCATCAATTCGTTCATTTCCTACTTGGCTTACGCCTTGGTCTGCATCGTCGGCGGTTTGCTCCTCGGTAGCGGTACGGCCGGCGTGACCTTCGGGACCATCACCGAATTCCTAGTCTATGCGAACCTCTTCCAAAGCCCGCTTAGCCAGCTCGGCCAATCATTCAATACCCTCCAGATGGCCGGCGCCTCTAGCGAGCGCGTCTTCGCGCTTCTTGAAGAAGAGGAAGTGCCCGATGATTCCGCGCTTCCTTTGGCCTTCGGGGAAGACAAGGCCCATAAGAAGGTCCAGGGGGCCGTCAAGTTCGAAAACGTCGTCTTCGGCTATGACGAAGGTAAGCCCATCATCCATGGCTTCTCTTGCGACGTGAAGCCCGGCATGAAGGTCGCCATCGTCGGCCCGACCGGGGCCGGAAAGACGACGATCGTGAACCTTTTGATGCGCTTCTACGAGATCTGGGAAGGGAAGATCGAAATCGACGGCGTCGATACCAAGAAGATGAGGCGGAGCGAAGTCCGCGACCTCTTCGGGATGGTCCTCCAGGATACCTGGGTCTTCGAAGGAAGCATCCGGGAGAACATCGTCTACGACAAGAAAGGCGTCAGCGACCGCCAGATCTGGAACGTCCTAAAGGAAAGCAATCTCGACCATTACGTCGATACATTGCCGGGCGGCCTTGATTACGTCATTTCCGATGAAGAGTCGATTTCCGGCGGGCAGAAGCAGCTGCTTACCATCGCCAGGGCCATGATCGAAGATGCCCCGATGCTCATATTGGATGAAGCGACCAGCAACGTCGATACGAGGACCGAAGAACTCATTCAGGAGGCCATGGACCGCCTGACGGAAGGAAGGACTTCCTTCGTCATCGCCCATCGCCTCAGCACCATCAAGGACGCCGATCTCATCCTCGTCCTCGATAAGGGCAACGTCGTCGAGCAGGGAACCCATGAGGAACTGCTCGCCAAAGGCGGCTTCTACGCCTCCCTCTACAATAGCCAGTTCTCTTTGTAATCCGTTTGCCTTCGGCCTCTGACCGGACGGCCTCCCTTCTTCCCAAAGCTCCTATGGTTGCCGTTTAATATGGCCCATGGGTGTTTTCACTGACGTAATCATGCTTCTCATGAAGCCCGTCCTTGCCAAAAGCAAGGGCAAGCGCGGGGAAAAGAGGGTCTCGAAGGCCTTGAAGAAGGCCGGGTGCCTCGTCCTCGATGATTTGTATTTCCTAAAAGCCGACGGGTCGACCTGCCAGATCGACCATATCGCCATCCATAATAGCGGCCTTTACTGCGTCGAAACCAAGAACTACGCCGGGAAGATCTCCGGGTCGCCAACCTACGAGAAGTGGGTCCAATACCTCGGAAAGCAGGAAAACCGCTTCTATTCGCCGCTGAGGCAAAATCTGGCCCATTGCCATGTCCTGAAGGAACTTTTGGGCGAAGGGGCCGCCGAGCCCAAGGCTTTGGTCGTCTTCGCTTCGAACAACGCCCCGAAGGGGATGGACGAGGTCATCAATCTTCAGGCAATAGGGAAGTTCTTCGCTCGCCATAAGGAAAAGGCTTTGACCTATGAAGAGCGTCTCGCCCTCGAAGGGAAGATCAAAGGCCTCGCCATCGAAAACCCCGACAAAAAGGGCCATGTGAAGGCCATCAAGAAGAAGCAGAAGGAAATTAGGAAGGGCATCTGCCCCCATTGCGAGGTCGGAATGGAGGAGAAGAAAGGGCGCTACGGGCCCTACTACAAATGCCCGAAATGCGGTTACCAGGTCTCCCTGAACAAAGCCAAAACGGCGGGAAAATAAATTTCCGCGCACGTTTTGCGCCCCTTCCGCGTCTATATGGGTGGAGGGACAATCGGCATGCAGCTCGATAAAAGGGCCGTGAGGCTCTACTTCCAGAAAGACGAAAGGACCGTTTCTTTCGTCTACGCGGAATATGCGCGCCTTCTTTACCACGGCGCCTACGAGATCCTCCATGACAAGGAAGAAAGCAAGGACTGCGTCCAGGAAGCCTTCGCCTCATCCTTAAAAGCCGACGACCCTCCCAAGGACCCAAAGGCCTTCGTTTCCTATCTCTATAGGAGCGCCCAGAACGCCGCCCTTAGCCGCGTCAGGAAAAATAGCCGCCTCGAAGAATACCCGGAAAGCGAACCCTCCGCCGAGATCCCTGAGAGAAGCTACTCGACCGACGGGCTAAATGCCCTAAAGGGCGTCCTTCTCAAGAAGGAGTACGACGTTCTTACCCTCCGGGCCGGGGCCGGCTATCCCTTCAGGGATATCGCCGCCTCGATGGAGATTAGCGAAGGCGCGGCCAGAAGCCTCTATCGGCGGGCCCTTGCCAAGGCCAAAAAGGCCTTGAAGGAGGAAGACTACCTATGAAAGCCGAAAAGAAGATCAGGGAACTCTACCTTGAGGAATACGGGGTTTCCTTCGACGTTAACGCGATGATGGAAGCAAGCGGCCTAAATCCTTACCACGGGAAGGCCGGCTACGTTAATCCCTATCGGGCCGCAAGGCTCGGCGTCTATACCGTCGCCGGAGCGGCCGCTGCCGCTTTCGTCGTGCCGCTTGCCATCGTCGTCATCGCCTTCGCCGACATCGGCTATAGCGAAACGCTGAGCCGTGAGAACCTGAACCTAACTTCCGGCCAGGCCAGCGAACTCAAAAGCGCGACTTTTAGGGCCATGAACGCCATCGAATACGATACGGATACGCTCCATACGGCCATCGAAGACGACGGCTTCATCGCCGACGTAAATACCTTCGCCGAGAATCTCTTCCATAGCAGCGGTTTCTCGGACAATGCCCTTTATTCGCCTTTAGGGCTATATGCCAACATGGATCTGGCCTCCCTCGCCGTTACGGAGGGCGACGAAGAAACGGAAGCCCAGTTCGACCTTATCCTCGGTGGGACCAAAGAAAGCCGGGCCGAGAACATCAAGACGGCGCTTCTCAATAACTACTACATTTCGGAATCAGGGGCGCGCGGCGAAAGCAGCGTCCTCATGAAGCAGGCCGCCTTTGTCGATTACGAACTTGGGGCCGCCGAAACCTTCGTCAGCGATGCGACCGCTAGGAGGGCCGAGGTCTATGAAGCCGATCTATCGAGCAAGGACGATCAGGAACTCATCGCCACCTGGGCCAGCGAAGCCGTCGGGGAAGATGGCTATGTGACAGCCGATCAACTCGGGCTTACGGACGAAGACACGCTTCTGCTCATGTCGACGCTAAGCTTCGAATCGCTTTGGAGCGATGCCTTCGCCGCGGAGGACAACGTCACCGATTACTTCTATCCCCTCGAGGGCGATCCCTACGAAATCGAATACATGAACCATACTTTCTATGGATTGTTCGAGGATTGCGGGGATTACGTCACCTTCAGCGACTATTACCAGTCCGGCTACTCGATCCAGTACTTCGTCCCGAAGGAGCTGGAAGACGATATATTGACCCTTCTCGAGGGAGTGGACTTCCTTAGCGAATCCGAGGAGGCCGACTACGATTACATCGCCCTCGAGGTCCCGCGCTTCTCCTATGACTGCGAGGTCGATCTGACCGACGTCCTCATCGATATGGGTCTGTCCAATCCCTTCGAAGAAGAGGCCAACCACATGGCCGGGGCCTACGATAACGCCGGTATCGTGGTCGAGTCCGGCCTCAGTCGCATCAAACAGAAGAACTCCATCGAGTTCAACGAAGACGGCACCAAGGCCAAGAGCCTCAGCATCAGCTTCGGCTTCGGGGCTGCGGACGCCGGCCCGATGAGCGAAGGCTGGAGCGTCCAGCTGAACCAACCCTTCGTCTATTGCATCCGCGATCTCTCCGATCTCCCGATATTCCTCGGCTACGTGAGCGATCCCGCTGCCTAGGGAATATGAGAAAAGGGCCCATAAGGGCCCTTCTTTTTGTTTGAACTCAGGCGAAGAGGTCGTCGAGGTCCTTGACGAATTTCTCGAGGTCCTTGATGTCGTCGATTCTGGCGCCGCTGGCTTGGGCGTGTCCGCCGCCGCCCCACTTCTGGGCGACGCCGGAGATGTCCTTGGCTTTGCTTCTGATGGAGACGCGCCAGCAGTAATCCTTCGGGTCATTGTCCTCGGTGATGGAGCACCAGACGTTGATCCCTTCGATATTGGAGAACATGTTGACGTTTTCCTTGCCCCTTTCGGAGGTGAGGCCGAAGTCCTTCTGGACCTTTTCGGGCAAAAGGTAGTAGGCGACCCCGTGCTCGCTGATGGAGTAGTGGGTGAGGACATAGGCCTGGATCTTCAGATCCTCCGTCGTCTTCTGGTACATGCTCTGGTAGATGCTGGGAAGGCTGATGTCCCTAGCAATGAGAGCGCTGGCGCAGGCGAAGGTATGGGCCGAAGTGCTGCTATATTGGAACCTTCCCGAATCCCCGACGATCCCGATGTAGAGGTACTTCGCGGCTTCCGGGCTGATGTAGGTCCCGGGGAAGGAGAGCAAAGCATCGGTGAGGATTTCGGCCGCGGCGGCCGCTTCGGTATCGAGGATGTTGATATGGCCGACCGGCTCCTTGCAGGGGTGGTGGTCGAATTTGATGATCCGCTTGGCTTTTTGGTAGCGTGGATCGGCGATGCGGCTATGGTCGTTCACGTCCAAGATGATGGCGAGGAAGTCAGACTCGAAAGCCTCTTCGCCGAGGCGCTCGGTGTAGGGGAAGATCCGGGGGCAGAAGGTCACGTGGTCATCGCCCACGAAGTGGATTTCCTTATCGGGGAAGTTGTCCTTGAGGAAAGTGACCAAACCGAATTGGCTACCGAGGGCATCGAAGTCCGGCTTTATGTGGCGGAAGACGAAGATGCGCTTAAATTCCCGGATGGCCTTGTAGAAGGCCTTGTATTCCTTTTTGAACTTACGGCCGTAGGCCTTGATGATCGGGTCCTTCATCATAGTTTCCCCGTCTTGATGAGATAGCCGTCCCTCGCGATCATCTTTTCTTCGTCGGTCGGGATGACGGCGACCGGGATCTTGCTTTCCTTCTTGGTCAATAGACCTTCCTTCCCGTGGACGAGCTCTTCGTTGATGTCGTAATCGACGACGAGGCCCAAAGCCTCTTCGACGTCCTTGAGGATGAGGGCGCGGTAGTAAGAGCTATTCTCGCCGATCCCGGCCGAGAAGATGATGAGGTCGGCTCCGCCGAGCCTCACAAAATACTGGCCGATATAATCGGCGACCCTTCTCGCGAAGACCTTGGAGGCGAGGATGGCCCTTTCGTTTCCTTTGAAGGCTTCCTCTTCGATATCGCGGGTATCGTTGCTGATGCCAGAAAGGCCTAGTAGGCCCGACTTCTTGTTGAAGATGTCGTAGACCTCGTCGGCAGTGAGGCCTTCGACGTTCGCGATATGGCTCATGACGGAAGGGTCGAGGTCCCCGGTACGGGTCCCCATCATGACGCCGCCTAGGGGGGTGAGGCCCATGGAAGTGGCGACGCACTTGCCGTCCCTAGCGGCCGTAAGGGAGGCCCCGGAGCCGATATGGCAGCTGATGATGCGGGTCCCTAAGGCCTTGCCGCCGAAGTAGTCGTTGATGGCTTTGTCGATGAGGTAGTGGTGGCTCGTCCCGTGGGCCCCGTATCTCCTGATCTGGTGCTTCTTGGCAAGTTCGTAGGGAATAGGGAAGACATAGTCTTCTTCCTCCATGCTCTGGTGGTAGGCCGTATCGAAGACGGCGGTTTCCAAAGCATTGGGGAGAGCGTCCTTGAAGGCGTGGTAGCCGATGAGGTGCGCCGGGGCGTGGAGGGGGTCAAGCGGGGCGAGCGAAGCGATCTTCTGCTCGGCATCGTCATCAAAGATGACGGAATGGGAGTAGTAGCTGCCCCCTTGGACGACGCGGTGGCTTACGACCTCGATTTCTTCGAGGCTCTTGACGATGCCTTTCTCCAATAGGGCATCGATGATGAGCTTCACGCCGGTGGCGTGGTCATTGATGGGGAGGATCTTCTTTTCGGTTTTCCCATCGTGCTCGATTTTGAAAATGGCGTCCTCGTGGCCGATGCGGTCGGCGATGCCAGCGCAGAGGACTTTTTCTTCCGGCATCTCGAAGAGCTTGTACTTGAGGCTCGAGGAGCCGGCGTTGACGGCCATGACTTTCATATTTTTCGTTTTCCTTGTCTTAGCGGCTAGATTCTACCTTAGTAGGGCTTTTTTTGTTAGAATTTCGCCATGGGCAAAAGGGAAGATTCCTTTTGGGTCTATAGCGGGGCGCTCGGATACGACAAATGCGTCCGCGTCTATCTCCCGAAGAGCTATTCCAAGGATAGCCGCAAGCGCTACCCCGTCCTTTACATGCATGACGGCCAGAACATCGTCAGGAAAGCCGATCTGAGCGGCCAGTCCTGGGACGTGACGAAGACCCTCGCCAGATTGGGGAAGGAGATCATCGTCGTCGGGATCGACTGCAGCCCCAATAGGAGCCAGGAATATTGCCCCCATAGCCTCGAAACCGGGGAGCCGAGGGTCCGGAATATCTCGGATTCCTTAAGCGAAGAGTACCTCGATTTCATCGTTTCGTATCTGAAGCCGTTGATCGATTTCCGCTACCGGACCCTTCCGGGGAAGGACTTCACCTATATGGCCGGCTCCTCCTTGGGAGCCCTTATTACCGCTTATTGCGCCCTCGTCCATAAAGGCGTCTTCGGGAAGTTCGGCATTTTCTCCCTTGCCTACTCGATGATCGGGCGCCAATTCGAAAGCGATTTCCGGAGCCTCGGGACCGACCTCGAGGCCATCTATTGCCTCTATGTCGGCGATAACGAAGGCGACGGCGGCCTTAGCGGCGACCTCTTTTTGAACGATTACCGCTGCTACGCAGAACTATTGAAGGCCTCGGGCGCCAGGCTCGAAGATGCCGCCATTTTCGCCGGCCATGGGCATCGGGAGCGCTACTGGGCCGAGCAATTCGCCCGCTTCGCCGAGCATCTTTAGATGTATCATTCGCTTATTCTTTAGGACGTTCTAAAAGGAGTTACGACTTTATGGCATTCGGCATCCTCTATGACTTCCTGATGGGACAGACCATCGAAGCCTACAAGTACTTCGGGGCCCATTTCGGGACGAGGGAAATCGGAAAAGGAAAAAGCAAAAAGGTCGAGCACGGCGTCTATTTCCGCCTCTACGCCCCGATGGCCGAGGACGTTTCCGTCATCGGCGAATGGAACAACTGGGACGTGAGGGTCGACAAGATGCAGAAGGTCGACGACTGCGGGGCTTTCGAGGTCTTCGTTCCGGGGCTAAGCAACTACCAAAGCTACAAATACCACTTCAGGAACGCCAAAGGGGAATACGTCGACAAGGCCGACCCCTTTGCCTTCTATAGCGAGTTCCGGCCGCAGACCTGCTCGCGCCTCTTCGATATCGAAAACTTCGCTTGGCACGATGACCCGTGGCTGAAGCAGAGGGACAGGAATTTCGACCGCCCGATGTCCATTTACGAGGTCCATCTCGGGAGTTGGAAAGGGAAGGTCGACGGACGTTATCTCTCTTATGAGGAAATCGCCGATTATCTCATTCCCTATTTGAACGAGACCGGCTACACCCACGTCGAGATCATGCCGATCACCCAATATCCCTTCGACGGGAGCTGGGGCTATCAGGCCACCGGCTTCTACTCGGTCGATAGCCGCTACGGGAACCCGATGCAGCTGATGAGCTTCGTGGACCGCATGCACCAGGCCGGCTACGGGGTCATCTTGGACTTCGCCCCGGTCCATTTCGCGACCGATTACTTTGCGCTTAGGGAATTCGACGGGACTTGCCTCTACGAATATAGCGATCCCCGCCACACCATTTCCCCTTGGGGGAGCGCCCAATTCGACCTAGGGAAGGACCCGGTTAGGTCGTTCCTAATGTCTGCCATGGGCTACTTCCTCGATTACTTCCATTTCGACGGGATCAGGATCGACGCCGTGAGCAACATCGTCTATTGGGACGGGAACAAGAATAACGGGGAGAATACCGGGGCCACCGAGTTCATCAAGAGGCTCAATGGGAAGATTCACTACAAGCACCCCGACGTCATGATGATCGCCGAGGATTCGACCGACTTCCAAGGGGTGACCAAACCCCTCGAATACGGGGGTCTCGGCTTCGACTACAAGTGGGATCTCGGCTGGATGAACGATACCCTCAAGTACTATTCGAAGGATCCGGTCTACAAGAAGTGGGAGCATAACAAGCTGACCTTCTCGATGGCTTACTTCTATAGTGAGAACTTCATGCTCCCCCTTAGCCACGACGAAGTCGTCCATGGGAAAGGCACCATCATCAACAAGCTCTGGGGCGATTACGATACGAAGTTCGCGCAGCTAAGGAACCTATATGCCTATCAGTTCGGCCATCCCGGGAAGAAACTCTCCTTCATGGGGAACGAACTGGCCAGTTTCGACGAATGGAACGAGCAGAAGAGCCTGCCTTGGAATCTGCTTAGTTATCCGAAGCACGACTCGGTGAAGCGGATGGTAAGGGATCTCAATCTCATCTACCGGGCCGAGCCGGCCATGTACATGGAAGAGCATAATCCCGAGCGCTTCTCTTGGACCATGGTCGACAATGCCGACCAATCCGTCTTCGCCTTCCAGCGCTGCTACGGCGATAGCGACCTCGTCTTCGTCTACAACATGACGGGGAACTGGTACGAGTACTACGATATCCCGGTCCTAAGAGAAGGCGTCTACGACGAGATCTTCAATAGCGACAAGGACGTCTACGGGGGCTGGAACCAATACAATGGCTTGCCCGCCACCGCCTATCCCGGCGGCCCGGAAAACCGTCCCTACCACGTCACCATCAAGCTGGGCGGCTACTGCGCCCTCATCCTCAAGAGGCGGGTCGAAAAGCCCGAACCTCCGAAGGAAGAGGCCAAGCCCGTAGCCGAAAAGAAAGCGGCTCCGAAGAAGGCCACTCCTACCAAGAAAACGGCAACGAAGGCGGGAACTGCGAAGAAAACCGCCGCGACAAAGAAGACAACCACGGTCAAAAAGACTGCGAAAACCAAGGCCAAGTAGCCTAAGAGGGAGGAACTATGTTCAACGACAAACTCGATTTCAAACAAGAATTCGAAAGGCGCCTGAGCGAGAAATACGGGCGCAGCGTCCAGGATAGCCATATCACGGAGCGCTATGACGTTCTGGGCGAGATGGTCCGCGATTACGCCGGCATCTACTGGCGCAACTGCCGTACCGATTTGATCGAAGGCGACAAAAAGCAGGCCATCTATTTCTCGATGGAATTCCTTATCGGCCGCATTTTGACCAACAACATGATCAACCTCGGGATCTACAAGGTCGCCAAGGAAGGCCTTGCGGATCTGGGGATCGATATCCATTCCTTGGAAGAAATGGAAAGCGACGCCGGCCTCGGTAACGGGGGCCTCGGACGCCTTGCCGCCTGCTTCCTCGATTCGGCCGCTTCGCTCGGCTATCCGGTCCACGGGAACACCATCCGCTACGAATACGGCTTCTTCCGGCAGAAGATCAGCAACGGCGAACAGGTCGAACTTCCCGACCAGTGGCTCTCGAACGGCTTCGTCTTCGAAGTCAGGAAACCCAAGCACGCCGTCGAAGTCGAATTCGGCGGGAAGGCCGAAACTTATCTCAAACCCAACGGGGACTACGCCCTTAGGACCGTCGATGCCACTTCTGTCCGGGCCGTTCCCTACGACGTCTCGGTCCCCGGCTACAAGAACGGGGTCGCCAATAGCCTCCGCCTTTGGTCGGCGGAGCCGAGCGAATCCAAGCTTCCTAGCAACGTGAGTTTCGAGGAATACCTTTCGACTTTGAAGGAACTCTGCTTCGGCCTATATCCCGATGATTCGACGGAGCACGGGAAGATGCTGCGCCTCAGGCAGCAATACTTCCTCGTTTCGGCCGGACTTCAGAGCGCCATGCGCGGCCATATGCGGCGCTACAAGACCCTTAAGGGCTTCCATAACTATTACGTCTTCCAGTTGAACGATACCCACCCGATCCTCGCCATCCCCGAGATGATGAGGCTTCTTATGGACGAATATGGCTTTGGCTGGGACGAGGCCTGGGAAGAAGTGACGCAGAGCATCGCCTTCACCAACCACACCGTCATGCCGGAAGCCTTGGAACGCTGGCCGGTCAATTACGTCCAGACTCTATTGCCCAGGGTTTATCTCATCATCGAAGAGATCAACAGGCGCTTCAACGCCTACATGGCCGAAAAGGGCGTAAGCGGGGAAGACCGCTACCAGATGATGATCATCAAGGACGGCCAGATCCATATGACGAACATGGCTCTCTACGCCGCTTTCAGCGTCAATGGCGTCGCCAAGATCCATACGGACATCCTGAAGAAACTGACCTTCAAGAGCTTCTATAAGCTCTTCCCGGAGAAGTTCAACAACAAGACCAACGGGGTTACGCACCGCCGGTGGCTACTTGCCTGCAACGAGCCTTTGGCTGGCCTCATCACCGATCGGATCGGAGACGGCTGGATCCGCGATTTCAGCAAGATCAAGGATCTATTGCCCTACGCGACCGACAAGAAGACACAGGACGCTTTCTTGAAAATCAAATCCGACAGCAAGAAGGAATTCGCCAAGTTCGCCGCCTCCTATAGCGGCCTCGAAATCGATCCCAATTCCATCTTCGATACCCAGATCAAGAGGCTCCATGCCTATAAGCGCCAGCTATTGAACGTCTTCCGCATCATGGGCCTCTACTTCGATTGGAAGGACGATCCGGCCAATTTCAAAATGGCTCCGACGACCTATATCTTCGGCGCCAAGGCGGCCCCCAGCTACGTCTACGCCAAGCGCATCATCGAACTGATCCTTTCGGTCGCCGATGTCGTCAATAAAGACCCGGTCTTCTCTAAGTTCGCGAAGATCCTCTTCGTCGAGAATTACGGCGTTTCCTTGGCCGAGCGCATCATCCCGGCCACCGATATCAGCGAGCAGATCTCGACGGCAGGGAAAGAAGCTAGCGGCACCTCGAACATGAAGTTCATGATGAACGGGGCCATTACGCTAGGAACCCTCGACGGGGCCAACATCGAAATCGCCAAATTCGCCGGCGAGGATAACGAAGTCATCTTCGGCCTGACCGAACAGGAAGTGCAGAAGATGGTCGACGAAGGGTCCTACGATCCCTGGAACGTCTATAACCGCGATCCGAAGATCAAGCGGATCATGGATAGCCTAAGCACCGGCCCCTGGGCCAAAGGCGATCGCTTCCGCCTCATCTTCGACGAGGTCATGCGGGGCGACCAGTACTTCATCCTCGAAGACTACGCTTCCTACGTCAAAGCCAGCAAGAAGGCCGAAGGCCTATATCTCGATCGCTCCCTCTGGGCCAAGATGGCTCTCGCCAATATCGCC
>CAYMRJ010000003.1:0-20468 GCA_964392865.1 uncultured Staphylococcaceae bacterium | reverse complement strand
GAAGCCGGGGAGACGATCCTCGAAGAGTATGCCGACGGGCTCCACTTCCTTCTTAGCCTCGGCGTCATGCTCGACATCAGCGAATGCGCCTACGAGGGGCCGGAACTAAGGCCCTATGACGATTTGACTTCCGGTTTCCTCAACGTCTACCAGGTCTACGGGGAATTGGAAAAGGACTTCGTGAAAGACAACTGGATCACGGCCATGGAGGCCTATGTAAGGCTATTGCTTACCATGGGCTTTGCCGTCGATATCGCCATCGATGCCTACTATGCAAAGCTACAGATCAACAAGAAGCGGCAGGAGGAGGGCTACTGATGCCGCGCGTCGATGATCCAAGAGAGTTCGCTGAGGAAGAAGAGAGGCGCTACCAAGCTCCTTACGACGACTTCAAAAGCGAACCTAGATATCTCCTGAAGAGAATATTCGACGGCGGGATGGCCCTTTTTTACCTGGCCCTTTCGCTCGTCTATCTCTTCGTGCCCCTCTACTTCAACGAAAACGGGGAAGGGTATTGCTATCTCCTTACGGGCCTAAGCGATATCGCTACGGGCGAAATCGCCGTCGGCTTCGTGGCCGTCGCCGTATATCTATTGATCGCCGTCCATTTCGGCATCTTGGTCTTCAAACCTTTGGAAATCAGCGAGAAGAGGGGCTTCTTCGGCTTCATCGCCGCGACGCTGGTCAGTCTTGTCATCACCTTCGCCTTCGGGATGTTAGAAAACAATGCTCTGATGGCCATCGCCCTCGGGACGGCCCTCATCTCACTCTTCCTCATCTATCTGGACTTCAAGTTCTTCCACGATCTATAGGGAAAACAATTGAATAGAGAAGAAGACCCCGCAAAGCGGGGTCTTTTTACATGAGCGTATCGGACAGGTTGATTTGGGAACCGATATCGAGGTTCTTGAACTGGTTGGTATAGAGCTCGTAGTAGCGCCCTTTCTTTTTCATGAGGGACTTATGGTCCCCGTCTTCGATGACGGAGCCGTTATCCATCACGAGGATGCGGTCGCTATGGACGATGGTGGAAAGCCTATGGGCGATGACGATCGAAGTCCGGCCTTTCAAAATCTTGGCGATGGCCTGCTGGACGGCGTATTCGGTCTCGGTATCGATGGAACTGGTCGCTTCGTCGAGGATGAGGATCTGGGGGTCGCGGATGATGGCACGGGCAAAGGCGATGAGCTGCTTCTGCCCTTGGCTAAGGGAGCCGCCTCCGGCCTCCAAAACTGTGTCGTAGCCTTTTTCCTGCTTCATGATGAAGGAATCGATATCGACGATCTGCGCGGCTTTCCTGATTTCTTCCTCGGTAGCGTCGAGCCTTCCGTAGGCGATGTTCTCCCTATATGTCCCCGAGAAGACGAAGGGGGTCTGCTGGACGTAGCCGATGTGCCTTCTTAGCCAGCCTAGGGAGCGGTCCCTATAATCCTTCCCGTCGATGAGGATTTCGCCGGAGGTCGGCTCATAGAAGCGGCAAAGGAGATTGGCCAGGGTCGTCTTCCCGGAGCCCGTTTCCCCGACGATGGCCAAAGATGTGCCTTCCTTGATCACGAGATTCAAAGGATGGATGACTTCGGGACCGTCCCGGTAATGGAAGGAGACCTCTTTGAAGACGATGTCGCCTTTGATGTCTTCCTTGTAGGCCGGTTCCTTTTCTTCGAAGAGGGTCCCGTATTTCTCGATGACTTCGGGCTTATCCGTTATTTCGATCGGAGCATCGAGGATCTGCATGATCTTCTCGGCCCCGGCCTGGGTATTGAGGAATTCCCCGATGATCTCGCTTATCGATTGGAGGGGCGAGAAGATGTTGCTGGTGAAGCTGATGAAGAGGATGAGGGTCGATAAGACGACGGCCGATTCCCTTTGGTCGTAGAGGAGGCCATAGACCATGAGTCCGGCGGTGACGGCGCTCCCTAGGAAGGAAAGGAAGGGCTGCAGCAAAGCATCGACCCGCATGGCCTTGTTTCTCTTGATGGCGATATCCTCCGTCACTTCGGCGGCTTCCTTATCGGCCTCGCCTTCGAGGTTCAGGGTCTTGATGGTCTTGGCCCCTTCGATCGATTCGGCGAGCCAGGCGACGTAACGGCTATAGGCGTTCCGCGATTTCCTGAAGCGGAAGAGCTGGAGCCTTTGTAGCAATGGAACGACGATGAGTAGAAGCGGGATGGAAGCGAAGACGATGAGGCTATAGAGCCAATTGGTCGATAGCATCGTCGCGATGGTGAAGACGAGGTTCCCGAAGGCCCAGATGATCTGGATGATGCCCCAGGAAAGAACATCGCCGAGGGCAGAAGTGTCGTTATTGAGGCGGGCGACGAGCCAGCCGCTGCTGACGCGGTCGAAGTAGGAGAAGGATAGTTCCTGGATCTTTTTGAAGCAGTCGCGCCTGAGGGCCACCATGATCCGCATCCCGATGTAGTTGGTAAGGAAGAAGGTCCAGAAGATGGCGATCGATCTAAATAGAAGCATCGCCACCAAAGTGATGGTGTAGGTCAGGAAAGTGAAATCGACGTGGATCCCGAAGATGAGGTCGACGGGGACGATGACTTCCCAGATATTGTCTCCGGTCACGAAGTTGGCCGTTTCGCTGGCCGTGATGGCCCCGGCATTCATGACGGGGACGAAGGAAGAGTCGTAGAAGGTCGTAAAGACAAGGGTCAGGGCCAAGACCAAAAGAAGGGGCCAGCACTCTAAGGCGTAATGGAAAACGCGCCCCCAGATGCGGAAATTGAGTTTTTCGGGCAGGGCTTCTTCTTCGTAGGCTGGCATCTTATTCGGCGAGGCTTTGGACCTTGGCGATCCGGCTATAGAGGCCTCCTCCTTTCTTTAGTTCTTCGTGCGTTCCGATTTCGGCGACTTTCCCTTCCTCCAAGACGACGATGAGGTCGGCGTCCTTGGCCGTGGCTACCCGATGGGTGACGATGAAGCAGGTGGCCTTGCCCATCATGGCCTTGAGGTTGGTCCTGATCTTCAGATCCGTCTCCGTATCGACGGCCGAAAGGCTATCGTCGAAGATGATGACCGGGGATTCGCTTAAGAGGCTACGGGCGATGGCGACCCTTTGGCGCTGGCCGCCCGAAAGGGTAGCGCCCCTTTCGCCTACAGGCGTGTCATAGCCTTTTTCGAAATGCATGATCGTCTCGTCGACGGCGGCGATCTTCGCCGCCCTTCTGATCTTTTCTTCGGAGAGCCCGGGATGGGCGATGGCGATGTTGTCTCTTACCGAGCGCGAGAAGAGGAAGGGATCTTGGAGGACGGGGACCACTTGGCTTCTAAGGTAATCCTTCCTTATTTCCTTGAGCTCGACGCCGTCTAGATAGATATGGCCGCCCGTATAGTCGTAAAGGCGGGTCAAGAGATTCATGAGGGTCGATTTTCCGGAACCCGTCTTTCCGATGAGGGCGACGCTTTGGCCGGGTTCCACCGAAAAGGAGACGCCTTCTAGGACATCCGGGTTATTGGGGCCGTCGTTGTAATTGAATTCGACATCGTCGAAGACGAATCCTCCTCTGATTTCCGGGGAGAGGCCGCTTTCGCGGTCTTCGGGTTCGACATCGTAGATGAGGCGGACGCGATCAGCCGAGGCCATGTACTGGCCCATGTTGCTAAGGACGCTGGCGAGGTCCCTTAGGGGCCAGACCATCATCTCGATGAAGGTGAAGGTGATGTAGAGGGTCCCGGAAGAGATGTCGCCGATGACGGCGAGATATAAGCCGTATATAAGGGCGATGGCCTTGCAGCCGAAAACGAGGATGTCGCTGGAAGAAAAGAAGAAGGAAGAGAGGATCCTCCACCTGATGAATTTCTGGCGGTAGACCCCGAGCTTTTCCTCGAAGCGCTCTATTTCCTCGCCTTCGTTATGGAAGGCCTTGACGATGCGGACGGCCTGGAGGTTTTCGGTGATCTTGTCGGTGAGGAGGGCCTCCGCATCGTCCGTCTCCCTATAGCGCTTCCTGACCTTTCCGATGAGGAAGAAGCTATAAAGGAACATGACTGGAAGGAAAGAAAGGGAAACGAGGGTCAATCTGACGTTGATGGACAAAAGGATGATCCCGCAGAGCAAGACGGTATCGAAGCAATAGAAGAGGAGGGAGACGTCTCCGATTAAGAAACGCCTAAGGACATCGAGGTCTCTGGTGCAGGTTTGGATGAGATCGCCCGACTTATGGGTCTGGAAGTAGGAATAGGGAAGCCTCTCGAGATGGGCGAAGAGGCGGTATTGCATGTCGCGTCCGATGACGGCCGAGGTGTAGGAGCGAAGAAGCATCCTCGCGGCGCTAAAGAGGGCAGTCACCAAAGCCGAGCAGATAAGCGCGATCGGGAGGATATAGAGATTGTCGACCAGGAATTCGGCTCCGTTTCCGGCCGTGATGATGTCGATGACGAGGACTTCGATATAGAAGTCTTCGCCCTGGAGGGTCTCGAGGCCCGAAAGGGCATCGACCATGACTTTGCTTAGAAAAGTCGTGAAGACGGTGAAGAAGATGCTGCAGAACTGCAAAGCGAAATTGATGACGTAAAGGAAGCGGTGTCCCTCGGTCAGACGCGAGAGCAGTTCGGCTAGGCGGCTCATTGGCGATAGTTTGGCCTCGCCCTTGGGCGAAAGCAAGGGAAGCGCGTGGCGTTCCGAATTACAAAATTTTGTGTCCGAAAATGCTTGTTACTAACAAGGAAATATAGGTTTCATCGAATGTTTTTCCTAAATTTAGGCTTTAATTTTAGGGACAGTAGTGTATTTTAATGGTGCGCTCCTTCTTGTTATGTCATGTTCCCCGCAAGGGGTTAACGTGTGAAGGGGAGCGCTTTTCCGTAATTCAAGAAATGCCCCTTTCAGGGATTCATCGCCAAACCCGACCAGGGCATAGTCGTCCAGTTATTCAGGACGGCAAATAATGGCTGATCGCTCTTTCAAAAAAACTTGTTACTAACAAGAAAATGCAGGTTTCATCGGAATATTTTGGAAAAATTCCCTTGCAGGTTTTGCCAGAAAAGCGTACTTTGATGACGCTCTCCTTGTTATGTCACGTTCCCTGCTAGGGGTTAACGTGTGAAGGGGAGTTTTTCTTTCGCTTGAAAGCTATTTCGGATCTTTAGCAGGCCATTGTGGAAACCGTATCCCCGGCTTTTTGCGTCAATGCAGTTTCTGAATCTGAAAAGGCATTCCAAAATTCGTTGTTACTAACAAGATAAGTAGGCTTTATCGGATTTCTTTGATGAAATTTGCCATTCCATTTTGCCCCTGATCGCGTAATCTAATGGTGCTTCCCACTCAAGGTGCGTCCTCCGCAAGGGGCAATACGCTCGAAGGGAGGCCTTTTCATTTATCTGCTTCACATCTGCAAAGCCAGGCTCATAGCAAAATGGCCGACGCGGTGGTGCCGGCTTTCTTCAAAAATGGCTGGCTCCACATTGCATTGTTTGAATTATTTATTGATTTTTAAACCCAATCTGGTAGACCAAAACCAAATAACGAGGAGTCCCCTATGCCGATGCTTTCGCGTTTGGTTCTAACGGTTGCCAGCCACGGGCGGCTAGGCCGGCTTCGCCTTAATTTGGAGCGAAAAGCATGGCGCAGTCTATGAATTACCCCGCCGAAGGCAAGGACATCCGGCGTTTCAACATCGTTGAATCGTATGGCCTTTCCTGTTTCATGATGGCGCTGAACATTTCCTTGGTCGCGGTTTTGACGGGTTTCCTGCCGATCGATTCGACCGGAGCGATAGCAGGACTCTTCGGGCTCATAATCATCCTCAGCGGTTGGTTCCTTCCGATGTGGCTAAGGGTTTTGGATATTCATTTTGCCTTTCCGGGTCTCTTCCCGAAGGCCAGGATCATCGTCACCCTCGCCGTTTATCCGATTCTCATGGTCCTTGCCGCTACCCTTAGCCTCGGTTCGACGTCCTTCTTCGCCATGCAGAACATAGCCATCATCGTTATAGCCCTAATCCTGCCTTTGCTCGATTTCGCTTTCTTCCTTGGGAAAAGGCGGAAGCAAGACGATGCTTTCGTTCCCGGCCGATACGAAATCGGCCTTGAGATCGACTTTCTCAGGCAACTTGCCGTCCACGCGAAGGGGCGGGACGATATCCGCCTCCTGGTGGAGGAAGGGCAGCTGAAGGCCGTAGGAGGCGACGGGGAAGAAGTCTCCCTTTGGCCGAACGCCCAGGCCTTCGCGGCAATGCTGGGAGAAAGGGAAGCCGCGGCTTTCGTTGATTCGTTCAATAAGGCCATATCGGGATCGGGCCTCCATGCGGCTGATGATTGGACCGTAGCCTTCCTTGGGCCCGCGGATCTGATTTCCCGCGCTTCGTACCGCCATTTGCTCAATTACCTATTCTTCTTCGCCTTCTTCGTTTCGTGCGGGCTTTCCTGCTACTACTTTTCGCTGGGCCTATATACGGCGCTATTGCCTTTGCTCAATTCGGCTTTTCTATTCGCTTTCTTCGACGGGCGCTACATCTCCCGCTACGGAAAGGGATCCTTCTGCAGTTCCCTTTTGCCACGCTGGTTCAGGATTGCTTTGGAGGGCGTCATCGGCATGCTCATCTATCTTTTCGCGATGTCCGCGCTGACATGGGTCCATGGCCTATCGATCGCCATCGTCCTTTGCTGCCTTTCCATCATCCCTCTCGGAATCGGGATTGCCGGCTTCTTTCTCATCAGGAAGAAGGCTTCCAAGGTTTTGCTTGCCTCGGGTGTTTGCTGAGGAGAGAAACCAATTATAAAAAACATTGTTAGTGACGATAAAAAAATAGATCTTATCGACACTTTTTCGCATTTTTGTCATACTTCGCCCTTCCAGATGTCCTAGTGTGATGATGCCTTTCACATAATGTCTCGTTGTCCAAAAGGAGCAACGCGATCGAGGAAAGGCTTTTTTGTTTCGTCCCCCTGAATTTGGCGGCCAACCTTTCTGCTTACTGGCGATGCCGTTGCTTCAAGCAACGGAGACCTATGTTTTTTGCCAGCCAGCTTCTTTTTCTTCCGATGGCCGCTGATTAATTAAAATCCAAATCTTCAAAATTCTTATTGAGGTTTGTTAACAAGTGCGATAAATACCAAAAATATAAGGAGGGCATAGTTATGCTCATAATCGCAGAATTGATATTGACGGTCGCCTCCTGCCTTACCGTTTTGGAAGGAGACGCAAATGTCAGCCGCCTCGAACTGACTGCCGGGGATTTTGCCAGCGAAGTATCCGATTCGCTGGTTGAGGAGTATTTGGAAGAAAGCGATCAAATCAGCGACATCGACGAATGCTTGGAGACCCTTGCCTATGACTATTCCGCCTTTGCTTGCGAAAACGGTTTGATAGGGGAGGAAGAATATGCCGACATCCTCAATTCCCTCGATGGTCTTGGCGGGGTCTCGGATTCGGGATTCACGGTAGCTGACCCCATAGCCATCAATGAAACCATAGGCCACGCCGATATATTGATCGATAACGACCTCTCGCCGATATTCCGGGGCGGGGAAAGCCTCCGCGATTACGAAGTTTCCTATGGCGATACTTCTGGCTCGCAAAAGACTTCCCTTCCTACTTCCTATCTGACCCAAGAAGAAGTTGAGGCTGCTTACGGTTCGCCGACGCTCGCCTTGAATTCGCAGATAAGCTGGACTGAATTCTTCATCGGATTCGAAGTCTCGAGCAGTTTCTGCGTCGGTGCATACAATGCCCTCCTCGAATTCTGGATGACCGACGCCATCGACATCCACGACGTTCTCGAATTCATCATCGATGCAGTCTTGGCCTACGAGGGCGTCGAAGCGATCGTCAGCGCCGTGGCCGATCCCCTTAGCCAAATTCTTTCCGATTTCTTTGCCAATCTCATGAAAAAGGCATCGAAGCTTTGGACTCTTCTGAAGCCGGTGGTAATCATTTGCGCCGTAGCCGCGGCAGTTTTCCTCAGCCTTTGCTTTTACTACGGCTCGCAGGGGTATGGCTTCCGCATCGGCTTTCTCTTCAGATGGGCCTTTATCGAATTCGTTTGCGAAGCAATAGACTAAGCGCGTGGAAAGAAGGTACGTAAACGCATATTCCTCCTACGGGAACGTCAGCGACGTGATGTTTTTGACCACATCGCTCCTTGCGATCGTCACGGCCATCGTCCCACTTGGCGGAACCGAATTGGATCCGGCTCTCGCCATCGTCTTCGTTTGCTTCGGATGCGGCCCGTTCTTGGCTGCCTGGCTTAGGCTTTTTGCCCTCTTCAAGTCTTTCCCGGATGCCTTTTCCAAGAGGCGGAAGATCATCACTCCTATCGTCTATCTGGGCTTCTTCGTCTTGGCCTTGACCCTCAGTATAGGGACCACCGGCAATTTTGCTGTCGGGAATCTAGCCGTCATCCTTCTCGAAACCGTCTTTTGGCTGAGCGAATATTTCGGCTTCGCCCGGAGCGCGGCGAAGAACCCTCTGATCGAAGCGGTCTTTGTGAAAAAGGAGCCGGGGAAGATCGCCTTCCTCTTGTCCCTTCTTGCCGGCCTTCTGCCTGATGGCGATGTCCGCCTACGCCTTGGCGGGGATGGCCTTTCGGCCGAGACGGCCGGCGGGGAAGCGTTGGACCTTCCGCCCAAATTCCTGAATGGCCTCGCCGGCCTTAGCCCCGAGGGCCGGGAAGAGCTCGTCTCTTTCTACAACTCTTCCATAAGGGGCCGGGGGCTGGAAAACGGGGCCGAATGGGCAGCCGCTTATCTTGGTCCGGCCGACATCCATTTTCGCTTTTCCTTCGGTTATCTCGCCAACTACCTCTTTTTCTTCGCTTTTCTCGTTTCCGCCGGATTTTCCGCCTTTTTCTTCGCAAAGGGGACCTATGTCCTTCCGTTTGCCCTTTTGGACGGGCTCTTCCTTTATGCCTTCATCGACGGAAGATTCTTCGTCCGCTACGAGAAGGGATCGTATGCGCCGGAAGCCTTTCCGGCTTGGTTTCGCTATATTTTCGAACTCATCGGCTATTTGCTTTCGTTGGGCTTGGCCTTCGCCGGCTTTTCCTACGGAGGAGTTGCGATGGCCATAGCCATTTGGGCGGTTTCCGTCCTTCCCCTCGCCATCGGGCTTACGGGATTCTTCCTTTTGCGGAGGACGGCGGGGAAGGCTTTGGCGGCCTTGCCCGCCTAGTTCCTTCAAAAAGCCCTCTTTTCCGCGCGCAATCCTTAACAAAGGCGCTGGAGTGTCTTTATAATTGCTTGAAAACGAGGGCAAAAGGTGGCGGAAGCTTGGTGGAACGGCGCGGTAGGCTACATCGTCTACCCGGAATCATTCAAGGACTCTAACGGCGATGGGATCGGGGATCTAAAAGGCATAATCTCCAAACTCGATTACCTCCATGACCTCGGGGTCACCCTTCTATGGATCGGGCCGATCTTCGATAGCCCGATGGACGACAATGGCTATGACGTCCGGGATTTCTACAAGATCAATCCCTCCTACGGGAGCATGGAGGACCTGAAGGATCTTCTAAGCGAAGCCCATAAGCGGAAGATCAGGGTCTGCCTCGATTTCCCGATGAACCATACCTCGAGCGAGCATCCTTGGTTCAAAAAGGCTTTGGAAGATCCAAGTTCCCCCGAAAGGGATTACTACATTTTCAGAATAGGGAAGATCGTCGACGGAAAGGAAGTCCCTCCCAACAATTGGGAAGGCTTCTTCTCGACCTCGGCCTGGGAAAAATCGGGGGAAGAGTACTACCTCCATATCTTCAATAGGTCGATGCCCGATCTGAATTGGGAGAATCCCTCTTTGAGGGAGAAGATGCACGAAGTCGCCCGCTTCTACCTCGATATGGGAGTCGATGGCTTCAGGCTCGACGCCGTCGCGCATCTCGCCAAGGACGAAACCTTCTCCGATAGCGATTTGCCTCTAGGCAAAACAGGCTTTGTCCTAGATCCATCCAAATTCTCGAACCGCCCGAAGATGTTCGAATATCTCGGCGAATTCAAGGAAAAGGTCTTTTCCCATTACGATTGCCTCGTCATCGGGGAAGTCGGGGGCTCCATAAGCCCCGCCGAGTCGCTTAGGCTAAGCGACCGCCGGGAAGGCTCCATCAACATGGTCTTCAATTTCGACACCGTCTGGAATAACGGGAACTACGGTTCCATCGGGAAGAAGGACGAAGAGATAGTTACGGATGTCTTTGCCTTGAGGCGCAACTTCATGCGCTGGTACGAAGCCTGCCACGAAAAGGCCGATATGCCCCTTTATTGGTGCAACCACGATCATCCCCGGGTTGTTAGCCAATACGGCTCCTTGGCCTATCGGAACGAATCGGCCAAGATGCTCTTCACGACTTTGCTTTTCCTCTACGGCACCCCCTTCATCTATAACGGCGAGGAAATCGGGATGAGCAATCCCGCCTATTCCTCGATCGATGACTATAGAAGCGACAAGGGCACCATGAACTCCGTCGCCGAATATCGGAAGGAAGGCTATAGCGAAGAAGAGATCCTCTCTTGCCTTAGAAGAACCTCGCGCGTGAACGCGAGGACGCCCATGCAATGGGATGCCACACCCGACGGCGGTTTCGGCTCGCCGAACCCCATCAACAAGATGAACCCGGACTATAAGGAAGGCGTCAACGTTTACGATGAGATGTGCGATCCCTATTCGATCCTCAATTTCTACCAGTACGCCATCAAGATGAGGAAGGATCCGACCTACAATGAGGCCGTGATGAATGGGCCTCTTTCCTGGGTCGATCCGAACCATCCCGATGTCCTTAGCTACATCCATGAGGGCGGCACCAAACTGATGGTCATCAGCAACTTCCGTCCCTACACCGTCTATTTCACTTTCTATTACGAGATCAAGGACGTTCTATTGCATAACTACGACGGGGTCATCATGAATGACCATGTCATCACCCTAAGGTCCTTCGAAAGCTTCCTGCTCGTCGTTAGATGAACAAGTACTTCCTTTTCCTTAGCAACTCTCCTATTGATAAAGGCTATTTCGAAGAGAGCCTACGGGCCGCCGGAGGCAAGTTCGAAATCGTCTACGAAAACCCGCGGAAAGGCTATTTCGTCGCCGATTCTACTTTCTACGGGCCTCTCGAACCTTTGCTCATGACCATGCACGACGATCTCGGGATCGTCATCACCGTCTTGGTCAGCCACGAAAGGAAGGCCCTCGAGGAAAAGGCCCTGAGGGAAGCGGTCAGCTATTTCCCGAACCAGGCCCTATTCGTGACCGATTTATTGCTGAAGGAATTCTCCTTCGGGGACTTTTCCTCCTTGCCTTTGCTCAGAAACGAATTCCGGGGAGTCCATCACGATCTGATGCTGACGGCCGGGGCCTACCTTAGATCCGGGATGAACGCCATCGAGGCCAGCAAGGCCCTCTTTATTCATAGGAATACATTTAATTACAGGCTGCACCAATTCATCGATGCCACCGGCCTCGACATCAGGGATTACCATAACGCCCTCTTGTTGGAACTTTACTTCCAGTACGCCGCCAGAGGCCTCGATTAAGCGATTTGTGCACGATGCACTAGAAAGCGCTTCCATCCTTCTTTTAGAATAGGCCCAGCACCATTCCAGAAAGGAACATTTAGATGCCAGCTAAGAAGAAAGAAACGGCGGCCGCGGTGGAAGAAACCGCGATCGCCGAAGAGGCTCCCAAGGCCAAAGCCGAACCGGCGCAGGATCTTTTGACCGCCGCCACCGGCGATACCATCACCTACGCGAGCAAAAAGGACATCAAGGCCAGGAAGAAGGCCCTCGCCGAAGAGACGAGGGAAGTCCCGACCGACCTGGCCTACGTGAGCCTCCGCCACGTCGACAAGGTCTACGATAACGGCGTCCAGGCCGTCTTCGATTTCACCCTCGACATCGAAAAGAAGGAATTCATCGTCTTCGTCGGCCCCTCGGGCTGCGGGAAGTCGACGACTCTGCGCATGATCGCCGGTTTGGAAGACATCACCAACGGCGAACTCTATATCGACGGGGAATACTCGAACGATAGGACCCCGAAGGACCGCGACATCGCCATGGTCTTCCAAAGCTATGCTTTGTATCCCCATATGACGGTCTATAACAACATGGCTTTCGGCCTGAAGATCCGCCGCCTCCCCAAGGCCGAGATCGACCGCCGCGTCCACGAAGCCGCCAAGATCCTCCAGATCGAGGAATACCTCGATAGGAAGCCCAAGGCCCTCTCGGGCGGCCAGCGCCAGCGCGTGGCGTTGGGCCGTGCCATCGTCAGGAACGCCAAGGTCTTCTTGATGGACGAACCTTTGTCCAATTTGGATGCCAAGCTCCGCGTCCAGATGCGCTCGGAGATCATCAAGCTCACCAAGGCCTTGGGCGCCACGACCATCTACGTCACCCACGACCAGACGGAGGCCATGACGATGGCCAGCCGCATCGTCGTCATGAAACTCGGCTACATCCAGCAGATCGGCACCCCGATCGAGATCTACAACCATCCGGCCAACCTCTTCGTCGCCGGCTTCATCGGCTCCCCGGCCATGAACTTCATCAAGGGGACCTACAAGGGCGGGACCGTGACCCTGAACAATGGGAACGCCATCGCCTTGCCGGCGGAAGCCGTGAAGGGCCACGATGACTTCTATAAGGAGAAGCTCGCCGAAGAGCTGGCCAAGAAGGAAGCCCTCCTTTCCAAGGAAACGCCGGAAGAGACCGACGGGAAGAAGATCGCCGAACTCGAAGACCTCATCAGGAATACCGAGGGCATCGTGAAGGGCGGCGCCCACCCCGTCATCTTCGGCATCCGTCCGGAGGACATCCACGAAGGGGACAAGGAGCACCTCAAGAAGTACGGGGGCGAGGCCTACGGCATCAAGGTCGCGGTCGCTGAGCTCCTCGGCCACGAATACTACGTCCATAGCGATTTCGCCGGCATCGACTTGGTCGCCAAGATCCCTCTGACCCACGAGATCAACATCGGGGACGAGATGAAGATCGTCTTCGATATCAAGAAGGCCCACGTCTTCGATCCCGAAACCGAAAAGCGGATCTACTGATCATAGAACAAAAGAAAGGCCCGGGAGTCCCGGGCCTTTTTCTTGTCGTTATCTATTTTCTATTCGTTCTGCTTCTTGGGCTTCGGCTGAGGGGCCGGAACATCCTTGCTGCAGAAGAGGAAGACGCCGGCAAGGAAAGAGACGCAGACGAGGATATACCACTTGAAGGCCCCGTCGGCCCGATAGTTCGGGCTGAAGCAGAGGCTTAGCCTTATGGCCGAAGGGATGAACCAGATGCAAGGTATCAAGAGGAGATACCCGAAGATGCTTAGGGGAATGCTGAAGGAGAAGGCCAGTTCGAATTCTTCGCTCAAGACGAAGTCGAAGGTCAGATATAGGTCATCGAAGACCAAGACGATGCCGGCTACGATGAAGACGATGACTTTGATCCAGCAGGCGATGATGGCAAGGATTTTCACGGAAAATATTCAAGAAGAATTGAAGGGTTATGTCAAGGAAAGGCGGGCACCTTGGGCGCGAAGATTCTTTCCCTATTGACACCAACCGTAAAATTAGGTTTAACTAACTCAGGCGGAATTTGCCTCCCGCCTGATAGTCAATCCTTAACACCGGGAAAGGCGGCCCATCGGGCCGTTTTTCCTTTTTCGTCAAGGCAAGGAAACGAAGAAAATCGGCTAGGATCCGCCATTTCCTTGATTCGAACGGGGGGGGCCTTATCCTTTGCCCGAAAAGGGGTTTGATCATGAAAAAGATTCTTTATGGCTTGGCTGCGCTACTGCTACTGGCCTCCTGCGGAGGCGGAAGCAGCTCGTCCTCCTCGATCTATGAGGAAGATAGCAGCGCCGGCACTTCGGGCGGCACGACGACCACCACTAGCGTAACGGCATCCGTGAGCGAGTCGGTTACCTATACGGTCCGGGTCTATGTCGACGGAAGCGCGACGACCTATACGGTAGAAGAGGGGAGCAGCTTCAATGAGCCTTCCGCGCCTTCGGTATCGAGCGGCTACATGTTCGACGGCTGGTATCTCGATTCCGGCTATTCGGAGAAGGCCAGCTTCCCGATGACCATCACCTCGGACGTGAACATCTACGGCCGCACCTTGACCAACGTCGAATACTTCATCGTCGCCAGGGACAGGACCCTCGCGACCGAATATGACTATTCGGACAACCTGAACGTCACGACGACCCTCGCCTTCGTCAGCGGCCCCAAGGGCATCAGGGGCGGAACGGTCTCGAAGAGGGACGATTCTTCGCTTTCCTATCTCGCCCATTACCAATCGGAAGGCCTTTTGCTGATAGACGGCCAGACCTACGTCATGCATAAGGACGGGCAGAGGATCGAAGTGACCCTGAACGAAGACGGGGAACTAAGCAACTACGAAACCGGGACCATCGACGGAGACGAGGGTTCGACCTTCGCCAAGGCCATCTTCGAATACGAGGCCGACGATATTTCCGATGTTGCCTACGATTCCAGCGAGGGCGCCTATAAGCTCACGACCAAGGCCAACGCCAGCAGCGTCATTTCCGATACCCTCGGGTTCCTCGGTTCCTCCCTCGTCCAAAGCATCATCGAGAACATGCCGGACGTCGGTAGCGACTTCACGATGTACGTCACCTACGAAGACGGCTACATCAAGAGTTACGAATACGATTTCACCGTCTCGGTCAGCGTCTTCGGGGTCACTGCGTCCCTGACCTTCCATTACGACCTGACCTTCACCAATTACGAAGGCGGCAATATCAGCGAACCGACGATCGATGGCCTCTATTTCAATGAGTCGGATATGAACGCCCAAGGGCTTACGGCTCTAGGCAGTGCTATCTCTTCCTATCGGAGCCAAAGCGTCAGCGGCTACGAGTTCGACATGGCCTTCGAGATCGGCTACATCGACGATAGCGGCTCGAGCGATGCCTACGAAGCCACCGTCTCCGGCGAAACGGAAAGGGCTCTCGATGGGAGTGATGTCTATTTCTTCAATGAAATCGACGTCGATGTCGCCTATGGCGATGACCTCGATGATTCCTATCAGGTCAGAAGGGCCAATACGGCTGATGGTTATACCTATAGTGCCACCAAAGGCTGGTTCTTCTATGGCGATTATGAGGAATCCGCCTATAGGAGCGAGGCCGACGACTATTTCCTGCTTCCGGATGCTTCCTTCTTCAGCGCCAACAACTTCGCTGCCCTTCAGGTCACCGGGACGGGGAAGGGGACCTTCATCTTGAACGGCACCGGATTCTCGGTTTTGGCTTCGTTATTGAACGACCACGTCTATCTCGAAGAAGATAGCAATTCGGTTAAACTCTTCGGGAATAGTGGGCTTAGCAACGTCGATATCAAGGAAGCCCAGGTCCAGTACGTCCTTGATGGTTCTTCCTTCGACTCTTTGACCATCGAAGTGACCGGGACGGCCGACGGGCTCATCGGGACCCAGGAATTCGATGGCGGCGAGTTCACGCTTACCTATTTGATCGAAGACTCAGGGATTACCTCCTATAGCATTCCTTCGTCCGAGAGCGACCTCTAATAAGAGGCTTAGATTAAAGGGAAGAGGGGCGTTGCCCCTTTTCCTTTTGCCTATGGCCTTCTCCGCGCCTCATCCCCTATCTACAAACCCCGATTTCGGCGTAAAATTCCCCTGACATGGATTACTATCAGGAAACCAAGGCTCCTTTGGGCGACCGGGCGGCCTATCTTGAGGCTAGCAGATGTCTGCTATGCCTCGATGCCCCTTGCTCGAAGGCCTGCCCGGCCGGAACCGATCCGGCCAGATTCATCCGTAGCCTCCGCTTCAAGAACAAGGAAGGGGCGGCTTCGACCATCAGGATCAACAACGCGCTGGGCGCGATATGCGCCCGGGTCTGTCCGACCGAGACCTTATGCCAGCAAGGCTGCATCAGGGCCGGCCTTGATGCCCCGATCGATATCGGAGGCATCCAGGCCTACCTCACGGACCTCGAAAGGAAAGAAGGCTGGTCCTTCGTGGAAGCCGGAAAGGAAAACGGCAAGAAGGTCGCGATTGTCGGTAGCGGTCCTGCCGGGTTATCGGCCGCCTATACCCTAAGGCAATTGGGGTATGGGGTCACCATATACGAGAAAGAAGAGAAGGCCGGAGGCGTCCTTCGGTATGGAATCCCCGAATACCGCCTACCCTCCTTCGTCCTCGATTACGAAGTAAAGAGGATAGAGGACCTCGGAACCAAATTCGTATTCGGTAAGACCGTAGGGAAGGACATCGATCCCGAGGAACTGAAGAAGGAATACGATGCGGTCCTTTACTGCATCGGCTTCGGACTCGGGAAGGTCATCGACGTCTTCGAAGGGAAAGAAAACGTCGTGACGGCGGTTTCCCTACTAAGGGAAATCCGCCTCGACCCGAAGGCCTTCGAGGTTCCTAAGACCGCTTTGGTCGTCGGGGGCGGGGACGTGGCGATGGACGCCGTCACGAGTCTGAAGAAACTAGGCACCAAGAAAGTCATCTGCGTGGCCTATGAAGAATTAGGCGAATTCAGAGCCTCCAAAGAAGAGTTCAACTTCGCTTTGAAGAACTGCGATTCCTTGGTGGCGGGCTATACGCCGACGGCTATGGAAGATGGCATCGTCACCTTCAGGCACCGCCACCTCGATAGCGAGCTCCAAGTCAAAGCCGATCTCGTCGTCTTGGGCCTCGGACAGTACGCCGACTTCGGTGGTTTGCCCCTAACAAGCGATAGGGGACTTGCCCAAGGAAAATTCCATATGACGGATGACCCGAAGGTCTTCTTCGCAGGCGATATAAGCGACGAGAAAGGGAAGCTCGTGGTCTATGCCGTGAAGTCCGGGAAGGAAGCGGCCCTCATCATTGATAAAAGGATCGGAGGAGGGAAGTAAGATGGCTAAGCTAGATATCAATATCCTGGGAGTCCATTTCCCGAATCCCTTCTGTTTGTCTTCCTCGCCGGTCGGCAATGACTACGAGATGTGCGCGAAAGCCTACAAGGCCGGCTTCGGGGGCATCGTCTTCAAGACGATAGGCCCCAGGGACTACTTCATCGACGAAGTGAGCCCGAGATTCGATGCCGTAAGCAAAGAAGGCACGCCCTTTACGGGCTTCAAGAACATGGAGCAGATCGCCGAGCATCCTTATGACTTCAATATCGAATGCATCAGGCGCCTGAAGAAGGATTTCCCTGACAAAGTGCTCATTGCCTCCATCATGGGCAATGACGAAGAGTCCTGGGAATACATAGCCAGGGACGTCACCGAAGCCGGGGCCGACATGATCGAACTCAATTTCAGCTGCCCCCAGATGACGAGCCACGCGATGGGAAGCGATGTCGGGACCAATCCCGAGCTCTGCAAGAAGTACTGCGAGGCGGTGAAGAGGGGTACGAATCTACCCATCATCGCCAAGATGACGCCTAACATTGCCGAGATGAATAGCGTAGCGAGAGCCTCCGTCGAAGGCGGGGCCGATGCGATAGCCGCTATCAACACCCTCAAGTCCATCACCGCGGTCGATTTGGACAAATTGATCAGCCTTCCCATCATCGATGGGAAATCGGCCGTGTCGGGGTATTCCGGGGCCGCCGTGAAGCCGATCGGCCTCCGCTTCGTTTCTGATCTTGCTAGGGACGAGAAACTGAAAGGCGTTCCCATTTCGGGGATCGGGGGCATCGAGACTTGGTCCGATGCCGCCGAATACATCCTTTTGGGCGCCAGCTTCCTCCAGATCACCACGGCCGTCATGCAGTACGGCTACCGGATCGTGGAAGATTTGATCGATGGATTGAGCCGCTACATGGATAGGAAGGGCTTCGCCTCTCTTGAAGAGATGGTCGGCCTGGCCGCCAGAAACATCATCCCGGCCGAAAACCTGAATAGGGACTACAAGGTCTATCCCCATATCGACGAGAAGAAGTGCGTCAAGTGCCTCCGCTGCGTCGAAAGCTGCTACGACGGGGCCCACCAAGCCTTGTCCTATGACGAGGACGAGAGGCTCCCGATCCTCGATAAGGAAAAGTGCGTCGGCTGCCACCTCTGCAAGTTGGTTTGCCCCGTCGGGGCCATCAGTGCCGGCGAGATTTCCTATAAGCCGGGAAGGAAGAAGGGCGAGCCCTTCATTTGATGAAAATTTCCTTCTAGGAAAGTATGATTGCGGGGCAAGATGAAACTGACCCTTCTTTTCCCGACCAAGAACCAAAGCGAGAAGCTCCTGAGGAACATAAAGGAGGTCGTTTTGCCTTACTTCGATAAGTCGGGCATCACCTACGACGCGATCATCGCCGCAAGCGGCTCCAGCAAAGAGGAGTACGCCCTCCTCGAAGAAGGGATCAAGGCCCTCCCGATGAACTTCACTCTTTTGCCCTATGACCCCGTCCCGGGGAAGGGACATAACATGAGGTCGGGATTGTTGGCCGCCGAAGGGGACTATGTCCTCTTCATGGATAGCGATATGTCTACCGACCTCTCTTGCTTCGAAAAGATGAGGCCATATTTCGGGAAAGCCGATATGGTCATCGCTTCGCGCTACTGCGAAGGGGCCGAAATCCCCGTGAAGCAGCCCTTCGGGAGAAGGCTTGTGAGCAAAGCCAGCCGCATCATCATTTCTTTGCTTTTCCGTTTCGGAGGCATCAAGGACACCCAGTGCGGCTTCAAATTAATCAAAGCCGATATCGGCAAAGAGATGGCCAAGCGCCAGATCGTCGAAGGCTTTGCCTTCGATTGCGAATACCTCTACATGTGCAAACTCAATGGCCTCAAGGTCGTCGAAGTCCCTTGCACCTGGAGGAACGACGGGGATTCGACCTTAAGCGCCCTTTCGGCCTCCGTCGCCTTCTTCAAGGATCTGCTGAGAATCAAAGCCCATAAGAAGCATTACGTCTTCGATAAGGAGGATAAGGATGCTGATCGATAGGGCCGTGATCGAAGCCAGGGCCGGGAAAGGCGGAGACGGGGCCATCTCCTTCAGGCACGAGAAGTACGTCGAGTACGGCGGCCCGGACGGCGGCAATGGCGGCAATGGCGGCTCCGTCATCTTGGTCGCAAGCGACCAGACCTCGACTTTGTTCAATTACCGGCACGGCAAGGCTTTGATAGCCGAAGACGGCGGCAAAGGCGATAAGAAGCTGATGCACGGGAAAAACGGTCGCGACTACGTCGGAGAAGTCCCGACGGGGACCGTCGTCTATAAGGAAGACGGGACCTTGGTCGCGGACCTTAGGAAAGCCGGCGACAAGGCCGTCATCGCGAGAGGCGGGAAAGGCGGGAAGGGGAACGCCATGTTCAAGAGCAGCCGCCACCGCGTTCCCCGGATCGCCGAAAACGGGGAACCCGGGGAAAACCTCCGCCTCGTCTTGGAAATGAAGATGGTGGCCGACATCGGGATCGTCGGGCTCCCGAGCGCCGGGAAATCAACATTCCTCAATTTGATCAGCAACGCCGGGGCCAAGACCGGCGATTATCCCTTCACGACCCTGGTCCCGAATCTCGGGGCCGTCATGAATCCGGACGGAAGTGTTTTGGTCTATGCCGATATGCCGGGTTTGGTTGAGGGAGCCTCGATGGGCAAGGGCCTCGGGCTCGCTTTCCTTCGCCACATCGAAAGGACGAGGGTCTTGGTCCATCTCGTTTCGATGGAAGAAGGGAAAGACCCATACGAAGACTATCTGACCATCAGGAAGGAACTCGAAGCCTACGGGGCCGATCTCGAGAAGCGTCCCGAGATCGTCGTCGCGAGCAAAATGGACTCCGAAGGAGCCGAGGAAAGGAAGAAGGCCTTCGAGAAGAAGATCGGGAAGAAGGCGATTTCACTATCTTCCTATACCCGCGAAGGGGTCGAGGAAATATTGAAGAAGGCGGAGGAACTTTGTTCCGTCACGCCTTTCTTCGCCCTCAAGGGGACGAAGGAAGAAGAAGGCGGGATGAAGATCTACGACGCCCATCGGAAGGAAGCGCCCTTCATCGTCACCCATCCCAAGAGCAATCTCTTCATCATCTCGGGGAGCGAGGTATTGCGGCGCTATTCATCCTTCAATCTATCGACCGAGGAAGGGGTGGCCCGCCTCATCGGCTACCTAAGCCGCCTCGGCGTCGAAGACGAACTGATGAGGAAAGGCATCAGGAACGGGGATACGGTCCAGATCGGCGATTTCCAATTCACTTACGAGGAGTAGGAGTAAAATCAAAGGGTGGGCAAGGAGTTCGTGAAGTTCCTGATCCTTTTCGCGGGTTTGGCTTCCGTTATTCTCCTCATCATCGCCTTCATCCTCATAAAGGCATAGCATGATCAGCTACATCAAAGGCAAAGTCGTTTCCATCTCGGAGGGCAAGGTCATAATCGAGGCCGGGTGCCTCGGCTACGAGGCCCTTGTCCCCAATACACAGAGTTTTTCCATCGGCCAAGAAGGGACTTTCTATACCTACGAGATCGTCAGCGAAGACGCCCACGATCTGGCCGCTTTCCCCGATCAGGAAACGAGAGACGCCTTCTATAGCCTCATCAGGTCAAGGGCATTGGGCCCCGGACGGCTTTGA
>CAYMRJ010000002.1:0-103809 GCA_964392865.1 uncultured Staphylococcaceae bacterium | reverse complement strand
GGTTCATCTCGAGGATGAAGGCTTCCTTCTCGCTATTGACGGCGATGGTCTCGAAATGGTCGACATGGCTGACCATGGCCGCGACCTTTCCGGTCTGGGGCCTTAGGAAATACTGGGAGACCCTCTTCTTCAGGTTCTTGGCCTTCCCGATGTAGATGATCTTCCCCTCATCATCGAACATCTGATAGACGCCCGGATGATCGGGAAGCAAGGCGATTTGGCGCTTGAGGAGTTCGTTCATCTTAGGTGGGCGATGGTGGCCCCGAGGCCTCCTTCCCTTTCCCCGGCGTTTTCGTAGGAAGCGACGAACTCGCTATGTCTATCGAGCGTTTCGCGGACCATGTTCCTGAGGGCGCCGCTGCCGAGACCATGGATGATGCGGACGCGCTTGTTGCCGTTGAGCCTACAGGCATCGAGATAGGCTTCGAGAGCTTCCTTTGCTTCTTCCCTCCGCATCCCGATGAGGTTGATTTCCAGAGGCGCCTTCGGCTTTATGGCTCCATCGAGATAGGTGATGGGCTTCTCTTTTTTGACCGTCTTCCTTTCTTCGGCATGCTCCAGCTTTCCGAGATCGACCTTGTAGGTGAAGCCGTCGGAACCGTTGACGACGGCCTTATTTCCGGACATCGAAGAAATCCGGCCGTAGGCTCCGACCGTTGGAATATAGACGTAATCGTTTTCCTTGAAGTCCTTGGGCCCGCTTGTTTCTTCTTCGCTAGCATCGAGCAAGCCTTCCAGTTCCTTTTTGGCTTGGATGGCCTGATGGGGCTTGATGTCCCCTTTCAATGTCGAAAGGATCCGCTTTATTTCTTCCTTGGCCTTTTCGACCAGTTCTTCCTTCTCTTTGGCGAGGTTTTCCCGGAAGGTTTCTTCCTTGGCCTTGAGTTTGGTTTCCCTATCGCGGAGCCTGGCTTCTTTTTCTTCCAACTCCCCGAGCTTTTCGATGGCTTCCTTGGCCTTCTTCTCTTGGAATTTGGCCGTTTCTTCCAATTTTTCCAGCGTCTTTGAAAGGCTCGCTTCGCTTTTGCCGTCGAGGATTTCCTTGGCCCGGTCGGCGATTTCCCTAGGAAGGCCGTAGCGGACGGCGGCCGCCAAAGAGTGTGATGATCCGGGCAGGCCGAGCCTCAAGACGTAGCTCGGGGCATAGCCTTCTTCCTTATAGCCCATCGAGGCATTGAAGGCTCCTTCGGCCTCCAAGGCGAAGGTCTTGAGTCCTTCGAAGTGGGAACTGATCATGACAAGGCAGCCCTTATGGAGCAGTTCTTCGGCGACGGCCACGGCGATGGCCTCCCCTTCTCCGGGGCTCGTCCCGGTTCCTAGTTCGTCCAAGATGACGAGATCGCTCTCTTTGGCTTTGTCGACGATCTTCCCGACGGCCTTCATATGGGCCGAGAAGGTCGATAGAGCCTCTTCGATGGATTGGCTATCGCCGATATCGGCGTAGATGGTCGGGATTTGAGCCATCCGGCTCCCTTCTCTGCAAAGAACAGGAAGGGCACAGGAGAAGCAATAGGCGGCGAGGCCGACGGCCTTCAAAGCGACGGATTTGCCGCCGGCATTGGGGCCGGTCAACACCATCAAACGCGAGGATTTATCGAAATAAAAGTCATTGGGGATGGCTTCTTTCTTAGGAATCGAAGGGTGCCTCAGAGCCTTTAGATCGATGAGGGATTCCTCCGGCAGGTATTCCGGGACGTTGGCTTCTTCGGCAAGGGCGTATTTGGCCTTGGCGAAAAGGAAGTCGAGATAGGCGACCCTTTCGTTCAGGTATAGGACTTCTTCCTCGGCGGCGATGAAGCGCTTGAGGAGGCCTTCTTCGATCTTCCTGATTTCGCGCCTTTCTTCTTCCCTTAATCTCGCGGCCTCGTTTTCCTTCTCGAGGCATTTCCTCGGAAGGACGTAAGCCGTCTCCCCTGAGCCGGAATAGCCGAGGATGAGTCCGTCGACCGAATGCTTGTAGCTGACGCTGACCCCGAGGACATAACGCCCGTCCCGGAACAGGGGCTCTTTCATAGCCAAGGCGCTTTGGTAGCGGAGGGCCTCCTGGCGGCAGATGGAAAGCATCGAACCTTCGATGTCGCGAAGACTCTTTCTGACAGAGGAAAGCCCAGACGAGGCCGTATCTTTCATCCTACCATCCGGTCCGTAAACCCTTTCGATCGAAGAGACCAAAGACCTATTCGGTTCGGCGTATCTTATGGCCTCGTATAGAGGTCCTTCCCCGAGCCTTTCCTGGACGGCTTTCTTGACCTCCAGAAGGAACTCGGCCTCGGTCACGTAATCGAGGGCTTCGTTCGGGGTAAGGAACATGCCCTTATGGCCTTTCTCATAGGTCGGCCTTAGGTCCATCGTTTCGGGAACGGCGATGGCCTCCATGGCGATGAGGGTGATGGCTTGGTTCAGGCAATCGAGCTCTTCCTTCAGACGGCGGCTCGATTTGTAGGGTTTGAGATAGTCCAAAAGCCCGAGGGCCCTCTCCCCTCTGACGGAGTTACGGAGGGCGTTATAGACCGAGGAGTAGCCGAGGACTTCGAGCATCGGGGCGATTATATCACCCCGAGGGATGGCCCATATATCGAGGCCTGCCTCCCTCATAGAGGGTGCTTTGGCTTATAGTTATCCCATGAACGTCACCCTGATCGTCAGCCAGGCCACCCTCGAGGAGGTCTTCTCCTTCTACCAAGACCAGAAGGACGAGGCCGCGCCCGACTACTCGCTTGGCCGCTACAAGGGCGACGGCTTCGTTTTGACCATCTACAAGGCCGATGAAGGCGCCAAACTCCTCTTCCAAGGCAAGAACGCCGAGAATGAAGCCGCCATCTGGAATCAAAAAGCCAAAAAAATAAAGTTGGAAGAAAAGACATCCTCTAAGACCTCGAAAGCCCCAAAGGCCCTCTATCCGATGATTGGAAGCGACGAGGTCGGGACCGGCTCCTTTTTCGGAGGCGTCGTCGTGGCGGCCGCTTACGTCACCAAAGATGACCTCCCCTTCCTCAAAGAACTCGGCATCACGGACTCCAAGGCCATGGAGGACGATAGGATCCTCGAAATCGTTCCCATGCTCATCGGGCGCATCCCCTATAGCCTCCTCTACCTCCCGCCCGAGGATTACAACCGCGTGAACAAGGAAAGGAACATGAACGCCATCAAGGCCGCCATGCATAACCGTGCCCTCCTGAACCTCAAGGCCAAGTACCCTGAGGCCCATGTCTACATCGACCAATTCTGCGCCCCGAAGACCTATTACTCGTATCTCGGAAGCGAGAAGGAAATTCTTACCGACATTTCGTTTTCGACCAAAGGCGAAAGCAAATACCCGGCCGTCGCGGCCGCCAGCGTCCTGGCCCGCTATGAGTTCCTTAGGAAACTCGAGGAACTCGGCAATTCGTACGGAACCGAACTACCTCAAGGGGCAAACAAAAACATCGAGGACTTCGCCGTCAGTTTCTTCGGCGCATACCCCGATGCTCCCGATAAGACAGCCAAGCTGAACTTTTCTAACTACGCTCGGATCTTAGAGCGCCTATGATCTCTTCGAAATAATCCGGAAGCGGCGCTTCAAAAGCCATTTCTTCCCCTGTTTTCGGGTGTTTCAGGACCAATTTGGCCGCATGGAGCAATTGGCCTTTGTCGTATAGCTTCCTATTCCCGGCTCCGTACAAGGGATCCCCGATGACCGGATGGCCGATGTATTCGAGGTGGACCCTGATCTGATGGGTCCGGCCCGTCAGCAGACGGCACCTGATAAGCGTATAGTCTCTAAACCTTTCGATTACCTTCAGGTACGTAATGGCCTCTTTCCCGCCTTCGCCGACCACGCGGTACTTCATGGGGTTGCGGTTGTCCCGGGCTATAGGCGCGTCGATCTTGGCCTCTTCCTCGCCGATCCGCCCATAGACCAGGGCGATGTACTCCCGGTGCATCGAGTGGTCACTAAGCTGGCTGCCAAGGCCTTCCATGGCCAAAGGTGTCTTGGCGATGGCCAATAAGCCTGACGTGTCCTTATCGATCCGGTGGACGATGCCGGGCCTAAGGGGATCGCCGGCTAAGTTCTTATAGCGATAGGCCAAGGCGTTGGCGATCGTCCCACTGGGAACCCCGTTCCCCGGATGGACGACCAAGCCTTGGGGCTTGTTGATGACCAAGATGTCATCGTCTTCGTAAACGACGTTGAGCGGGATATCCTCGGGAATCAGATCGGTCAGCGGTTCTTCGGGCCGCGTGACGTCGATATCTTCGTTCCCTTTCAAACTAAATGAAGGTTTGGCGATAACAGACCCATTTACCTTAACGAGTCCGTCCTTGACGGCCTTGTTGCCCTTGCCTCTTGGCCAGCCGGCCTTTTCGCTTACGAACTCGTCGAGGCGGCGCCCGATATCGCTTTGCTCAGATCGAAGTATCATCGAGATCCGCCTTCTTCTCCGCCTTCTTGTCCTTCACGTAGCCGACGATGATCCAGACGATGAAGAGGATTACCCCGATGGTCAGGCACATATCGGCGACATTGAAGATGGGAAAAGGCGATAGATACGAGATATTGGGACCGCTCGGGCCGCCTTGGAGATAGACCATGACGAAGTCGATGACGCCGCTGAAGCCGACAATCGATTCGAAATAGAAAGTCCTATCGATGAGATTCCCGATGGCCCCGGCCAAGCAGAGGCTCAACACGAAGTTGAGGAACTTGTCGTTCTTCCCCCGGTAATGCCATAGGGCATAGCCCAAAACGCCCGACATGACCCAGGAAATGATGATGAAAATGACCCTCATCACGGTGCTTCCGGATCCCATCCCGAAGGCGCTTCCTTCGTTATAGGTCAGGGTGATATAGAGGAAGTTCTCGATGACGGTAACCCTTTGGCCTTCGTAGAGATTCAGTTGCACCGCCCACTTGGTCCCTTGGTCCAAGGCGACCAAAAGAGGCACGATCCAAGCGAAGCTCCAAAAAATGGCCCAACGGCTATCTTTTATCTTCGTCCAAAAGGCCTTCAGGCGCTCCTTGAAGGTCATTCCGCGCACCTATCGCAAAGGCCTTCAGGCCCTAGATCATCGTAAAGCCTACGGCAGCGGGGGCACTCCTGCCCCTCGGCCTTCTTGGCGATCGTTTCGCCCGCTTCTTTGATTAGGGCCTTATGGACCCCGAAAAGGCGGGCACATTCCTCATCGCCCGCTTCCTTCAAGGCCTCGTAGAGGGCCTTATCGCTGACAGCGATCTCCAAGTCCGCCCCGAGGAAACTTCCGTAAAGTCCGTCGGCCCTGCCCTTTTCAAGGGCTTTGTTTCCTTCTTCCCGCAGAGCGAGGAAGGCTTTGTAGAACTTACCGACCTCCTCGGCGATTCCGTAATCCCCATCGGGCAAGGTCTCGAGCTGGACCGATTCCTTCTTGCCTTCCAACGGAAGGAAGGAATAGACCTCTTCCATCGTGAAAGGAAGGATGGGGTTCAATAGACGGCATAAGGCGTAAGCAGCCTTGTATAAGACGTCCTGGATGGCCTTGCGGCGCCCGCTATCAGCTTTATCGCAATAAAGGATGTCTTTGCTGATATCGAGGTAGAAATTGCTTAGATCGGCGACCATGAAGGACATGCAGGCGTCTTTGACGCCCGAGAAGTCATGCTTCTCGTAGCGCTTCAGGCAATCCTTCACCACTTCCTGGAGGCGATATAGGACCATCTTGTCGGCCAAGGAATGGGCATACTCCCTTTCCTCATGGACATAGGGCTTATCGCCGTCTTGGAGGTTGCCCAAAAGGAAGCGGAAGGTATTCCTGATCTTCCGATAGGCATCGGCGGCGGCCTTCATGGCCGTCTCGCCCATCTTGACGTCGCTACGATAGTCGACGGAGGCGGCGTATAGCCTCAAGAGATCGGCGCCCATTTCGTTTGCGACTCTACTCGGATCGATGCCGTTGCCCTTCGATTTGCTCATCTTCTGCCAGTTCTCGTCCATGACCCAGCCGTGGGTAAGGCATTCCTTGAAAGGCGCCTCTCCCGTGGTGGCGATCGAAAGGATCAAAGACGAATTGAACCAGCCGCGGTACTGGTCGTTTCCTTCGAGATATAGATCGGCGGGATACTTGAGTCCCCTTTGCTTCAGGACCCCGTTCCAGGAGGAACCACTATCGAACCAGACATCCATGATGTCGGTTTCTTTCGTAAAATTCCCGTTCGGGCTTTTTTCGTTCGTATAGCCTTCCGGCAAGAGTTCCTTCGGCGAAAGGGCGAACCAGGCGCCGCTACCCTCTTTCCTGACGATCTCGGCAATATGGGCGAAGACTTCCCTCTCCAAGATGGGAGAGCCGTCTTCGTTATAGATGATGGGGATGGGGACGCCCCAGACGCGCTGGCGGCTGATGCACCAGTCGCTACGATCGACGATCATATTAGCCATCTTCCCTTTGCCCCAGGGCGGATCCCAGCGGATCTCTTCGACGGCTTCCAAAAGCTTCTTCCTGATGGGTTCGATCGAGCAGAACCATTGGGGCGTGGCCCTGAAAATCAAAGGCTTCCCGGTCCGCCAGTCATGGGGATAGCTATGGATGAGTTCTTCCATCCCGAGGATGGCGCCTACTTCTCCTAATTCCTTCAGGACTTCTTCGTTCACGTCCTCGTAGAACTTCCCGTCGAGGCGGGGATCGATATCGCTATGGAAGACGCCCTTCTCGTCGACCGGGCAGAAAGGCTTGATGCCGTACTTGAAGCAGACGTTGAAATCGTCGACCCCGTGGTCGGGGGCGGTATGGACCAAACCGGTCCCGCTATCTTCGGTCACGAAGTCGGCAAGAAGGAAGGGCGAATCCCTATCGTAAAGAGGATGTCTGGCAATAACGCCTTCCAACTCCTTACCCTTATAGGAAGCAATGAGTTCGGCCTTGCTTAGGCCTAGTTCTTCTTTCAACTTCTCGCAAAGGGAAACGAGGAAAACGAGCTTCCCCTTATCGGTATCGTAAAGCCCGTATTCGAAGCGGGGATTGAGGGTAATAGCGAGATTGCTAGGAATGGTCCAAGGGGTCGTCGTCCAGATGACGGCCTTGGCATCATCCGGCAATAAACCCTTCCCGTCCTTTATCGGGAAGGCGACGTAGATGGTCTTGACCGGGACGTCTTTGTAATCGATCTCGGCCTCGGCCAAAGCCGATTCGCTACTAGGCGACCAATAGACGGGCTTCACGCCCTTATAGATATAGCCTTTGATGGCCATCTCCCCGAAGACTTCGATCTGGCTGGCTTCGAAGTTTCTATCGAGGGTGAGATAGGGATGTTCGTAATCGCCCAAGACCCCGAGGCGCTTGATCTGGGCCATCTGGCGGGCGACCTGGGTCTTGGCGTATTCGGCGCATCTATTGCGGAACTCGACGGTCCCCATCTTCTTCCTATCGACACCGGCCTTGGAGAGCTGGACTTCGATCGGGAGCCCATGGGTATCGAAGCCGAAGACGAAAGGCGTCTTAAAGCCCGCCATATTGCGGTAGCGGACGACGAAGTCCTTCAAAAGCCTATTGAGCATATGGCCGCAGTGGATGTCGCCATTGGCGTAAGGCGGCCCGTCATGCAAAACGTATTCCCCGAGGGTCCTCCCCTCGTTCATCTTTTCGTAAAGGCCGAGACTCTCCCACTTCGAAAGGAGCAGGGGCTCCTTAGTCGCGAGGTTCCCCCGCATTTCGAAGGGGGTCTTCGGCAGCAAAAGATCTTTTTCTGGCATTGTTCGGTCTATCTATCTTCAGTCATCGAAAAGGAAGTTCGGGAGGATGCTTTCGACTATATCGTCGGCGCCGCTCGGCTGGCTCGGCATATCCGGCTCTTCCTTCTGGATGTCGCTCGCGGGAGCAAGCCCGGGTTCGATCGGGCGGAGCAAGTCCCGGCCCCCGTTTTCGAAGCGCGAAGCGATGACGGAAACAAGCATCGTATCGTCGAGTTGGCTATTGATCGAAACGGCGAACTTGATATCGAGTTCTCCCCCGGCCATCTGCTTCACGCGGTTCACGCAATCCTGGGCTTCGTACAAAGTGACGCCGTTTCCGCAGGTCACGGCGCAGATGGCGCTCCTAGCCCCGGTGATCTTGGCTTCGAGAAGCGGATTGTTCAAAGCCGTCTCGGCCGCGAGTTCGGCCTTCTTGGGGCCGCTCCCCTGGCCAAAGCCGATGAGGCTGATCCCGGCGCCCCGAAGGATATTTCCGACATCGCGGAAGTCGCTATTGATGAGGCCGGGCAACAAAACCAAGTCGGCGACGGTACGGACGCTTTGGGCCAAGACGCTATCGCTCGTCCTGAAGGCTTCGCTGATGGGGGTATTCCCCGCCGTCCTAAGGAGATTGTCGTTGCTCACGACGATGATGGCGTCGGCCGCATCCATGAGGTTGCTAAGGCCTTCGACCGACTGGGCGATGCGCTTTTCGCCCTCGAGCCCGAAGGGGCGCGTGACGATGGCGACGCTAAGGGCGCCGCACTCCCTGGCAATGGAAGCGATGACCGGCGCGGCGCCTGTTCCGGTCCCGCCGCCCATCCCGGCGGCGATGAAGACCATGTCGGCGTCGCTGCAGATTTCCCTGATCTTGTCGGCGCTGGCCTCGGCGGCCTCGCGGCCGACCTTCGGGTCGCCCCCGGCACCCAGGCCCTTGGTGACCGATTCGCCCAAAACGATCCGATTGGGAGCCTTGCTCGTCGAAAGAGCCTGCTTATCGGTATTGGCCACGTAGAATTCGACGTTTTGGATTTCGTCGTCGATCATGCGGTTCACGGCGTTGTTGCCGGCCCCGCCGACCCCGATGACGACCATTTTGGCTACGGGTTCGAAGCTGTCGAGATCATCGCTCATATCCCTAATCCTCCGTTACTTGCTTGTGCTTATTGCGCGCGGCTAAGGGTCCCGATCCGGTGCCCGTCGTCGCTTAGGGCTCCTCTATAGGAGCCGCTCATCATGATCATCCCCAATAGCGAGACCATCGAGGCATCGTAGGCCCCGACGACCTTCGGGAGATAGCGTATCAATTGCCTTTTGCCCCGATGGGCCTCGAGCAGGCGTTCGATGCCATAGAGCATCGATCCGCCCCCGCCTAAGACGATGGGGACGTCGGTCAGGTTCCTCGCCGTCTCGGCCCCCTGCCTTTCGGCCAAGGTCTTGATGGCGTTATTCACATAGATCCCGAAATCCTCGAAGTGGCTTTCGTAGATCTTGTTCAGTTCGCTTTGCCTGATGCGGATGCCCCGTTCCCGATCGCGATAGACCGGCGGCTGGTAGGCGGTGACACGGGTATCGTAGCCGTAGTCTTCCTTGAGTTGCTTTGCGGAATCAAGGGGAATCCCAAGGGCATTTGAGATCTTCTCGTCGATATCGGCCCCGCCGCTACGGATGACGAGGCTCCCATAGGCCGCGCCTTCGCTTATGAGGGAGACGGCCGTGAGCCTTGCCCCGATATCGACGTAGAAGCAGGTCGGGGGCATGGCTTGGCCAAGGGTCAGCATCTGGGCTTCGAGGTAGCTGCTGACTGCCGTTCTCGAGGAACGGAATCCGGCCCTAGAGACCACGCGCTTATAGGAATTGAGGGTCTCGGAGGGGAGGGCGTAGACCTTGGCTTGGATATTGAGGCTTTCGGCCTTTTCGCCGATCGGCGGGTTCTTGTAGTAGGTGGGTTTGTCGCGGTCGCCATTGACGGCGAAGAAATCGGGGACGATGTCGACGACGGCGGCATTGCCGGGGAGCTTTTCCCTATTGAGCAAGGACAAGACATTGTCGATATCGATCTGGGCGACGCTATCGCCGATCGTCTGGCTCGATTTGGAATTCTGGTAGACGGAGAGGCCGATGGGCGGAAGGACGATGGCGACGTTCGTCGTATCGACCTTGAGCTGGAGGCCTTCGTCCTGGAGGTTTCTGAAGGTCGAAAGGATCTTGGCCAAGGTTTCCTCGTCCTTGATCTCCCCTTCGGAGACGGTTCCGGGCGGCAAGATCCTTTCGTCGTAGAAAAGGACGGCCGGGGCTCCGGCCGAACAGGTGCCGATCAGGAACTTGGCTTTCTCGTCGCTGATTTCGAGGGCGGCGGAGCGCTTGCTGGAATCCATGGCCCAATTCTAGTCTTTACCTTAGGTAAATGGAAAGGGAATCGATAGCCCTTTGGTATTTTTCAAGTAAAGGAAAACCCGCCGGGAGGAAGCCCCGGCGGGAAAAGGAGGGAGGGAACGATCTTCTTTAGGCGTAAACGGCGGATGTCGATGTTTCTTCTACGACCGTATCGACGTATTCGCTGATCTGGGCGGCCGCCGCCTCTTCGGCCATCCGGTAGGAGATGCCGACGGGGATGGAACTCACCCCGGCCAGGCAAAGGAGCGAAAAGGCCCATAGCCCCAGGCGGCGCATGGTGTGGTAGGGCTTCCGGTGCCCCGTCTTTTCGAGCTTGTCTTTCATCATAGGCGGCTCCTTTCGATGGCCCTAAGCTTCGCGCTTTTGGCCCTGGGGTTTTCTTCGATCTCTTCCTTGGTAGCCACGAGGGGTTTCCTTAGAAGAAGTCGGTAGGAGGGCGAGGGGCCTACGGGACCGTCGATGCGGTTCCCGAGGAGGATAGAGAGGGAGCGGAAGGCGTCTTTGACGAGACGGTCTTCCAGGGAATGGAAGGAAATGACGGACATGACGCCTCCCTCATCGAGGACGGCTGGCATTTCGTCGAGCATCTTCTCGAGGCTATCTAGTTCGCCGTTTACGGCGATCCGGATGGCCTGGAAGGTCTGCTTGGCCGGGTGGCCTTTTTTCTTGAGTTCCCTCGGGCTCTTGGCGGCCTTGACGGCTTCGACTAAGTCGAAGGTCGTCTCGAGGGGACGCCTTTTCACAATTTCTTCGGCGATCCGGTAGGCGTCTTTCTCTTCCCCGTAATCGCGGATGATCCTCGTGAGCTTCTTAAGACTAGCCAGGTTCACGAGATCGAGGGCGCTATAGTCGCTATCGCGGTCCATCCGCATGTCGAGCGGCGCGTCGTAGCGGTAGCTGAAGCCCCTTTCGGGATCGTCGAACTGGGGACTGCTGACCCCTAAATCGGCGATGATCCCGTCGACCTTGCCGATCCCCATTTCCCAGAGCTTCCGCCTGGCGTCGGCGAAGTTGGCCTTCACGATGGTGACTCTGGTGAGGAGTCCCTCTAAGGCCAGCCTCTTCTCCGATTCCTCGATGGCTTGCTCATCGACATCGAAGGCGATGACCTTGCTATCGGGGTGGGTTTTGAGGATCTCGATGGTATGCCCGGCCCTACCGAGCGTCAGGTCCACGTAGATCCCTTCTTTCTTCGGAAGGAGGGCGACCGCCTCTTCTAGCAATACGCTTTGGTGGCGGGCCATCTTACTCCCTCCCGGAGAGGCTGTTCCCGAGATCTTCGTAGGACTCCCCGCCTTGGAGATAGGCCTCGTAGGCTTGGGGATCCCAGATCTCGAAATGGTCGAGGGCGCCTAGCAAGAGGACTTCCCCGCGGAGATTCATCTTTTCGGCGATCTCGCGGCGGATGCTGATCCTCCCGTGGGCATCGACATCGAGGCGCTCCGCGCTAGAGACAGCCAACCTGACGAAGCGGCGGGCGCCCGAATCGAAGTAGTCGAGGGCGGAAAGCTTATCGATTAGCTTCCCGAAGGCGGTAGCGGGATAGACCGAGAGGCACCCTTCGAAGCCGCGCAGGACATAGTAAGGACCCTCCGCTTCCCCGACCAACTTCGGCGGAAGCTGAAGGCGGCCCTTCTCATCAAGGCTCCGGTTGTAGGTACCGATGAAGTTTCCCACTTTTTCCCACCTCGTGGCTAAAGAGTAACCCAAGGCCGGTTCTCCTTCAACGCCGAAATGGCAACTTTTAGATCAAAAATCCAAAAGGCTAGGCGCCATCGGAACTTTAATTTCAACCGGTTTTGAACTGGTAGTTTTTTGGTCGTTTTAAATACAAAGTATTTATAGTCTATCTTCTTCTCTATATTGCAAAGAAAAAGGCCGCACTGGGCGGCCTGGGTTTCTAGGGGCCCTTAGGCCTTATCCTCCTCTAGGAGGATGTCGAAGGGCGAGCCTTCGCTTTCGGTTTCCTCGCCCTCGCTAACGAAGGTGACGGAACCGTTTCCTTCGGGGAGCTTGCTTCCCGGTCTCAGGATCTTGATGGGGAGGCTGCTACGGAGCATGGAGTAGGCTAGCAAATCGAGGTCGATGCTCCCGCCTTCCATGATGTAGCCTTCCCCTTCTTCGTCTTCCTCCGGGAGGATGTCGGCCTCATCGAAGAACTCGATATGGCTATCGAATGGCTGGGCGTCATAGCTATCTTCGAGAGTCAGATCGCAACTGACATCCATCTCGACATGGGGGTACTTCCCGCTCATGTAGGCCTTTCCTTTATAAGAAAGGTTGGCTATGGCAAGGATGGGATAGGCGATTTCGTAGTCCCTTAGATCGGCCTTTCCGCATTCGAAGTCGATGCTGCGCCCCTCGGAGAGGGCGCTTTTGCTTAGGCGGTTCATCCCCGGACCTCCGCTTTTAGCTTTTTGAGGGCCTCCACGGCCTTGTTCACGGCTTCATCGACTTCCTTATCGACCAAGGTCCTCTGCGGGTCGTAGAGGGCCATGGAGACGGCCAGGGACTTATATCCTTCTTCCACTCCCTTCCCCTGGTAGACGTCGAAGACCTCGGCTTCCTTGATGAGGGCGCTGCTCTTCTTGATGGCCGTAAGGATGTCTTCGGATCTCAGTTCGAACGGGCAAAGGAGGCTAAGGTCCCTCTTCACCTTCGGGTATTTGGGCGGAACGATGGCCTTCTTGGCGCTGCCCGGCATATTCAGGAGATAGGCGAGATCGATTTCGAGGACGCTAGAGGGCCCTTTGAGGCCATAGGCCTCCACGGCCTTCGGGTGCAGTTCCCCGAAGACGCCGATCTTCTCTTTGCCGGACATGATATAGACCGACCTATAGGGATGCAGTTCTTCTCCGGCTTCTTCCTTTGTCAAAGGAACGAGCCTGAATCTCGTCGGAGCAAGGCCCAGGAGATCGAGCAGGGCTTCGTAGATGCCCTTGACGAAATAGTAGCTGTAGGGCCTCTTTTCGAGGGCGCCCCGGCCGTGATCGTAGCCATAGGCGGCGACGGCGAGCCTCTCTCCCTCTCCGCCGACATAATCGATGTCGCTTACTTCATAGAAAGCAACATCCTCGTTTTGGTGGGCGGCATTGTAGGAAAGGGTTTCCAATAGGCTAGGAAGGATGTTCTTCCTCACGTACTTCCTTTCCGGGGCGAGGGGATTGGCCACGACGTGGCAAACCCTACCCGGATTCAATAGATCGAAGGCATCCTTCTCCTTTTCCCCGACGAGAGTATAGGTCAAAGCCTCATAAAGCCCTCTATCGCCCAAAAGGGTACGGACATCCTTTCTCTTTTGCTGGTAAGCGGTGAGGCCGCCTTGGCTTAGCGGCATCCTGGGGAACTTCTCTTCGATGGCGTCATAGCCGATCAATCTGATGACTTCCTCGCTCAGATCGCAAGGCGCTTGGATATCGGGCCTATAGCTCGGGACCGTGGCTTCGTATTTGCCCTTTCCCAAGGATTTGATTTCCAGCCAATCGCTCGAAAGGACTTCGATGATCTTCTCTTCGGGGAGCTCGGTTCCCAAACGGGCGTTGATGTAATCGATGTCGAAGGCGACCTTCGTGGGCTTATGGGGCGTGACGTCATAGACGTTATCCTGGCTTACGGCAGTGGCCCCTGTCAGTTCGACCAAGAGCCTCGACACCAAGGCAAGGGTCTCATTGGCGGCTTCCGGATCGATCCCGCGGACGTAGCGGGCGCTGGAATCGCTGGAGAGGCCGAGCCTTGCGGAAGTCTTCCTGATCCTCGGCCCGTTGAAGACGGCGCATTCGACGAGGACGTTTTCCGTCTTCTCGTCGACCATCGCTTCTTCGCTGGTCAAAATGCCGGCCAAGCAGGCGACGCCTTTCTCGTCGCAGATGCCGAGATCTTCTTCGGAGAGTTCGTAGGTCTTCCCGTCCATCCCTAGCCACTGTCCTTTGTAGCCGGCCTTGGCGACGAGTTTCTTCCCATGGACCTTATCGGCGTCGTACATGTTGAGAGGACGTCCCATGAGCAACATGGCGTAGTTCCCGATATCGACGACGGCGTTGATGGAGCGGATTCCACTAGCGAGGAGCCTGGATGATAGCCACTTGGGCGAGGGGGCGTTCTTGATGCCCCTTACTTCCCTAAGCAGGAACTGGGGGCAGTCCTTGGAATCGCTACCGGGCCAGTACTCGGAGACGAAGGTCCCGTCGTACTTTTCCTCGCTCCATTTGAGGTTCCGGCCGAATAAGGCGGCCAGTTCCCTGGCGATGCCTCTGGCCGAAAGGATATCGGTCCTCGAGGGCAAGACCTCGAGTTCGAGGACGCTATCGTCGAGGCCGAGATACCCGAGGACGTTTTCTTCTCCGACCGGGGCATCGCTCGGCAATTCCTCGATGCCGCTCACCTGGGCGTCGCTAAGGAACTTCTTCTCGATCCCGAGTTCCTGAAGCGAGCAGCACATGCCGTAGGACATGACGCCGTGGAGAGAGGATTCCCCGATCTTCCCGCCCGGAAGCTCGGCTCCCGGCCTAGCGACGATGACTTTGAGGCCGACTCTCGCATTGGGAGCGCCGCAGACGATCTGGACCTTCCCATACTTTTCGCCTTCGTCGACCAGTAGGGTATGGAGGTGCGTGCCTTCGATGGCGACGCAAGAGACGATTTCCCCGATGATGAGGCCGGTTGCGCTAGAAAGGGGATAGACCCCGTCGCACTCGACGCCGGCATCGGTGAGTTTATCGGCCGCTTCCAAAGGGGAAATCCCTTCGAGATCGACCAGTTCTCTAAGCCAGTTATATGAAATCTTCATGGTTCTTCTCCCCTTAGAACGCCTTCAAGAAGCGGACGTCGTTCATATAGAAGCGCCTGATGTCGTCGATGCCGTAGCGGAGCATCGCGACCCTTTCGATGCCGATCCCGAAGGCGAAGCCGCTATAGAGGTTCGGGTCATAGCCCCCGTCCTCGAGGACCTTCGGATGGACTTCCCCGGCCCCCAATATCTCGATGTAGCCAGTCCCCTTGCACATGGCGCAGCCTTTTCCGCCGCACTTGCTGCAGGAAACGTCGACTTCGACGCTTGGCTCCGTGAAGGGGAAATAGGAGGAACGGAAGCGGATCTTCCGCTTCTCCCCGAACATCTTCCTAACGAAGAGGGCCAAGGTGCCTTTGAGATCGCTAAGGGAAATGCCTTTATCGATGACGAGGCCTTCGATCTGCCCGAACTGGTGGCTATGGGTCATGTCGTCATCGTCCCTTCTATACGTTTTGCCGGGGCAAATCATCCTTAGGGGCGTCTTCTCCGCATTCTCGACCATGGCGTGGGCCTGCTCGGCGCTCGTCTGGGTGCGAAGAAGCAAGGACCCGTCATTCAGATAAAACGTATCCTGCATGTCCCGGGCCGGATGGTCGTGGGGGACGTTCAGACGGGTGAAGTTGTATTCCTCGGTTTCGACATCCCTTCCCTCTTTGATCTCGAAGCCGAGGCCCGCGAAGATATCGATGACCTCGTCGATTATGAGGTGATAGGGATGCCTATGGCCGCGGCTAAGGCTATAGCCGGGAAACGAGAGGTCGATGGCTTCGCCTTTGAGTTTCTCGTCCAAGGCCTTGGAATCGAGTTCCTTCTTCTTATTTTGGTAGGCCGCTTCGATGGCGCTTCTGACCTCATTGGCCTTGGCTCCGTAGGAAGCCCGTTCCTCAGGCGGCACGTCCCTGATGGCGGCGAATAGGCTTTGGACCTTCCCTTTCTTCGAAAGGTAGGCGACCCTGATTTCCTCTAGGGCCGCGGAATCCTTGGCCCCTTCGATGGCCTTTAGGGCCTCTATCTTCATCTCTTCCATAGCGTTTCCCTCAATAAAAAAGGCGGCCCAGGAACGGATTTCTTCCGCGGTGCCATCCTGCTTCCCCGGTTTTATCATTCCGGGACTCTTTTTGGCTATAACGCGGCCAGCGCCGGGCATTGCCCCGGACTCTCCCAGGCGAACTTTCGCGCGCGGCCTTCGGGGGCGGTTCCACTCTCTGCCCCTCCCTATATCCGGCCCTTCGGCTACTCTTCCTGTTCTTCGAGCGACTAGAGTTTACCTTTGCTTGCCCTATTTTTCCATATGCCTATAGGCATGCATGGCGATGCCCCCGGCCACGGCGACATTGAGGCTATCGAGGCCCTCCATGCTGATGCGGCATCTGAAATCGGATAGATCCAACAGTTCTCGGCTGACGCCCCTGGCCTCGTTTCCGAGGATGAGGGCGATTTTCTCTTTGCTTATGAGATTTTCTTCCATCGCCTCCCCTTTGAGATCCGTGGCGATCACGAAGTAGCCATCAAGGATTTCCTTGAGGGCTTCTTTCTTCACTCCGTCTATGACATTGAGATGGAAGATGGATCCTTGGGAAGCGCTTAGGGTCTTGTAGGAATAGGCCGAGGCGGTGCCGCTCATGAGGACGACGTCCCTATAACCGAAGCACAAAGCCGTCCTTAGTAGCGTCCCGACATTCCCCGGGTCCCTTACCTCATCGAGGACGAGGACCCTCCCCGATGAAGGCTTCTCGGCCTTCTTCTTTTGGCAAAGGACGACTATCCCTTCGGGGGTAACGGAAGAGGCCAGTTTCTTGAGGACGGATTCGCTGACCAAAGTCAAAGGGACATCGCACTTATAGGGCTTGAGGGCATAGACCTCTAAGGCCGCCTTGGCCTTAAGGGCCTCTTCGGCCATGTGGAAGCCTTCGACCAAGAAGGTCTCGCCCTTGCCGTCCTTAAGACGGCATAGGTCCTTGATCCTTTGATTGCTCGGCGAATCGATGCGCTTATAGTCCATAGGAGAAGTCCTCGTGTATCAGTGCTTTCCTTGTAGCTGCATATTCAGGAAAGAGGCTTTCCAGTTTCTTATAGAACATCTTCCCGTGGCTACGGTAATGGAAGTGGGTGAGTTCGTGGGCGATGACCGAATCGATTACCAAAGGCGAAAAGGAAGATAGCGACAAAGCGAAGCTAAGATGCTTCTTGTTCACGACGTTGCTTCCGTATCTGGTCGACATATCCCTGACCGTCACCTTGACCGAGAAATCGAGGCCCCACTTCGGCATCATCTCGTCCAAACGCCTCAGGATATAGTCCTTTAGCAGTTTCTTCCGCATGGCGTCATCAATTACTTCGCCTTCTTCCAGTCTCTTCCCGAAGAGGTAGTGGCAGGCCTCCTTTTTCTTGAGGCCTGCCTCCCTGATTCTTAATAGGGAGTGCCTATGTTTCCTGAAAACCTGGGCGATCTGCTCTTCCGTATAGGACTTCGGGAACTCGGCGAGGAAGCAATCTTCCCTCGCGTCGAAGGAAATGACGTATTTCCAAGAGGAATCGTTCCTGGTGACCTTGACCTTATATTGCTCGTCCATGCCCGCAAATCATAGCAAAGGGAAGGCTAAAGCGTTACCATCTACGCCGATGGAAAAAATCCTCGTCTCCGCCTGCCTCTACGGCGTCGCCTGCCGCTATGATGGCTTAGACAAGAAAAGCGCCTTCATCGCCGAGGAACTAAGCAAGTATTACGACTTGGTCGCCATCTGCCCCGAAGTCGAAGGCGGCCTTCCCATTCCCCGCCCTAAATGCGAGATCAAGGACGGCAAGGCCGTTACCGAAGAAGGCAAGGACTGCACCAAGAACTATATAGAAGGGGCCAAGAAGGCCTTGGCCTTATGCCGCTATTTCGGCATCAGCAAAGCCATCCTCAAGGACGGGAGCCCTTCCTGCGGATCGCGCTATATCTATAACGGATCATTCAAAGGCAACAAGATTTCTGGATTAGGATTTACGGCCCGCTATCTCATCGACCACGGAATCGCCGTCTATAGCGACGAAGACGCCCTCGAGTTCCTCATACCCAAGGAAGAAGGCGTGAAGCGCGAAGAAGGCCTCTATACGAGCGACGCCCCCAAAAGGAAGAAGCCCTTCCCCAAAAAGAAGCGCTTCCATAAGAAAACGGAAGCAAAGGAATGAAAAAGACCCGAGCAAGGCTCGGGTTTTTCTTATTCTCCCCCCGATTGGAGGAAATAGACGACGACTACGGCGGCGATGAAGACCAAAACGTAGCCGAGGGCAATAAGGACCTTTTCCCAAGGCCTTAATTTCCCGGCTTCCTCGGCTTCTTTCTTCCTTAGCTCGCCTTCTTTGGAGTAAGCGCTCACGATTTCCGAATCGTCGCGCTCTTCTATCGTTTCTTCTTCGGCGAGCTCCTTCTTGCTCTTCCCTAGGCGTGCCATCAGTGCGGGAGCCTAGTCGGGCCTTCGTCTTCGAACTTGTCCCAGGAAATCGCCAAGATGGCGCTAGCGACGAAAAGGAAGAAGGCTCCGCCGATAAGGCAATAGGAGACGACTTCGAATTCGAGGAAGCCTAGGAGCATGGCGGCCAATAGGCACGCCATCGAAATCCAGAAGCAGGCGATGGACCCTATGGAGAAGGGACGGTGTTCTTTACGTTTTTCCATAGACCCATTAAACACCGGGAAAGGCAAAATGCAAAGAAAAAGGGACGGCGGAGGCCGTCCCCTTCCCTATTTTCCCTAGGCTTGCTTGGTGAGGAGGGCGCTATGGGCGGGAAGAGTCCCGTTCCCGGCGCCGTTATAGGAGGCGATGACGTTGCTACCGATATCGCTAACGCCATACTGCAGGGTATTGCTGCTGAAGTTGATGACGACGTGGTAGATTTCGCTCCCCATCTCGCGGGTGAAGTTGAGGACGTAGTCGTTGCTCCAATCGCTCGGGCAGAAATTGCCGCGGATTAAGGTGGCGCTTTCGCTCTTGGCTTTGGCAAAGGCGGCAAGGGCGCTGTAATGGCTATTGCTATCGGCGGCCTGGGTTTCGGCACTGGCCACCAAGTCGGAAGCGTTGATGCTATCCCAGGTCACGGAACTACTTGCCCCGTTGATGCTATAGGAAGTGACATAGTCTTCGTCTTCCCACTTCATCGGCTGGCGGTACCAGAGGTCGGCGTAGTCGCTATCGGCATCGGTCCCCGAGGGGAAGTTACCGGTCATCCCCAGCTCATCCCCGTAATAGATCCAGGTCAGACCCGGCATCATGAGCTGGGCGATCTGGACGCAGGTCGCGAGTTCATCGACCGATTCGTAGTTGCTGGTCGTAACGGTCCCCTGCGAGACGATGTCGTCCCCGCTGAAGCTACTGGCGGCGACCCTATTCATGGATCTTGCGATATCGTGGTTGCTCGTGAAGCTTCCGGTGATGGCGCTATATTCGCCGGCGCCGGTCGAATTCATGGCACTGCCGCCCCTATATTGGTTATAGGCGCTCATGGCGGCCTGGAGGTTCCAGTAGCCGCCGTACTTGATGGAAGCACTGCTTCCTTCAAGCGAGGAGTCGCTAGAAGCGCTGTAGTAGGAGGAAGTCCCGCCGATGTAGGCGCCGCCCGAGGAACCGCCCGAATTGGTCCTGGCCCTCGCGGCCAAAGAAGTCAGGTTGTAATAGCTATAGAAATCGAAGAGCGAATCGAATCCTTCGTAATAAGGAGCGACATGGTAGGCATGCCCGTCGAAGTTCTCGCCGACGATGAAGGCATCGGGGTATTCGGCCTTGATGGCGGCATTTAGTTCCCGCCAGAAATGGAGGTTCTTGGTGAGGTCGCTCGAATAGTCGCCGGCCGTCGACTCGTCGAGGATGTAGGTATCGCTAGAATCGTAGGCGACCTCGTCCTTCATGTAGATGTGCTTGACGGCGTCCATGCGGAATCCATCTACGCCGATCTCGAGCCAGTTCAGGGCGATCGATTCGACCGCTTCCCTCGTCCCGGTATAGCTGAAATTGAGCTCCGGCATCGAAGAGCCGAACTTGGCGTAGTAGCTATAGACGTGGTCCCCATAGGGATACCAGCAGTTTTCGATGGTTATATCTTCCCCGGTTTCGTTATTGGCCCACCTATAGTAGCCCCTCATCGTTTCGACCAATTGGGCCGAATCGATGAACCACTGATTGCCGGTCGAGGTATGGTTGATGACGAGGTCCATGATGACGGCCATGCCGCGCTCATGGGCTTCGTCCAAGAGAAGCTTGTAATCGGCCATGGCCGTCTCGTTGGTGACGTTCCCGTCATTGGCGAGTCCCGCCGGCGAAGCGGCGGAGCCGAACTTGCTATCGACCGTCAGGTAATCGGTGATGTCGTAGCCATGGTAGGAATCGCTGCTTTGGACCGGCGTAAGCCAAAGGACATCGACCCCGAGGTTTTTGATGTAATCGAGCTTCTCGACGATTCCGTAGATATCGCCGAAGCCATCGCCGTCGCTATCGGCGAAGCTAGAGACCATGATCTGGTAGCCGACCCCGGCGCCGTTCTCCAAGAGATCGCCGCCTTTTAGGAACTCTTCGCTCGTCTCGGCGATATCGGCGGTCTCATCGAAATCGACATCGTTATAGAGAGCATTGTTGTAGGTTTCGTTCGTCCCGTCGTCGTTTTCGAAGGGATCGGTGACTTCATACGCCGGAGTGGCGCTGACGTTTTGGACGTCGTCCTGCGTCACGAAGGCGTGGTAGGAGGTAACCCCGGTCTCTTCGTCCGTGAGAGCGTAATCGGCGACCCAGACGTAGAGGTTGCTCCCGTCGTTGGTCCAGAAGCCCGAGGAATTGCGGGTTTCGCTTTTGACGATCTGAAGGCCGATCTGCTCTTGCTTTTCGCCCCTATTGACGGCGAAGTTCACGGTCGTGCCGCCGATGACTTTGCTAGAGCTGCTCCAGCCCCCGTCATAGTCGGCTTTGGTCAGATCGATATCGACGTAGGCATAGCCGAATTCGTCGATCTCGGGATCGCCCGAAGCATCCCAGGTATTCGTCGTCTTGTCTTGGGTGCGTCCGACCCAGTCAAACTTGGTGCCTTGGCCTTCCGTCGGACGGTAAGGCCAGGCCCAGACGTCCCAGTCGTTATAGGAATCGGCCGAGGCGTCGTAGCGGAGATAGTGGTAATAGAAGTGCCCTTCTTCGCTCTTGGCGGCCCAATCGGCCATATAGGCTTCGACTTCGTCTTGGTCGTGGACCGTATCGACGGAACTAGTCGAGAAATCGCCGGAAGAGGCAACGCCGGATGAGCTTTCCGATGTATCCTCGCCTCCGCAGGAGGTTAGGGTAACCCCGAGGAAGGCGAGCCCGGTGAACAATAGGGCCCTTAAGGCATTCTTTTTCTTCATATCCAAGATACCTTTCTAAGAGAAAAGGGGCCGGAAATCCAGTCCCTTTTTTAATTAATGGAGATTAGGCCTTAGGCCTCTTCCCTTCTATGGCGCTTGATGAGGACCAAGGCCCCGGCGCCGATGACGAGGATGAGGACGACGGCGGTGGCGCTTAGGATAAGGCCCGCGGTATCGCTGCCGGCGAAACTGAGAAGGCTCGAGGCATCGGCGGTGGCTTCCTCTTGGAGGGCCATCATGGTCATGATCTTGTTATAGGCATTGGTCAGATTCTCGGTCTTCGTGCCGGCATCGTAGTCGGCTTCGTACTCAAAGTCATCCAAAGAAATGTCAATCAAGGTTTCGGAGTCGAAGCCATCGAGCCAAGTTTCGTAGAGTTGGTCAGCATTTCCATAGCCATTATCGGCGCTATCGAGGCAGGTGTAGTAGGGTTCGAGGATGGCCTCGATTATTCCGTCATTATTGTCGATGTCATTATTCCAAGTGCCCCATTCAGCGGTAGCCGAAGTTTCGTAATAGTAGAGAACCTGCGCATTGTCGCCGCTGGTATAGGTCTTCGATTCAGTAGCAGCGGCGTATTCTCCGCCAGAGGTATCGTTGTAGACCTTGATTTGGAAAGAGCAGCCGATCGCTTCCTCCGGAACATCGAAGTAGCAGAGCCAGCGGCCGTCCGTGGAGGCCTGGACATAGTCAGTCGGAGCAATTTCTTCATCTATATCATCACCATACCAATAATGGAACGTGTGAGTGTATCCGCTCTCGTAATCCGTTTTCCTCTGCAGCCAGACACGGAAGGTATCGGTGCCCTGGAGACTGGTGGTGGTATATGACCAAGAGGGGCTGTTCCACCCGTCGAATGTAAGGGTGTAGTAGATATTGGGGCTAGGGACTGTGACAAGGGTAGGCAAGTCCCAATCTCCGCTTTGGCCTGTATAACCGTCCCCCCTATTGCTGACTATGATTTTTTCATATCCGACGTTGTCCAACTCGATTTCGGCATAGTAATTGCCTGCCTCGCCCTGGATCTCGAAGGACTCGCCGGGGAAACTGGCGTTTGTGGTAGATCCGGTCCAAGCATAGACCGAAACGTTATCCAAAAACCAACTCCGATAACTATCCGGAATTGAAATGGTGAAACGGACCGTTTCGTCATCGGTAGTCTCCCTATCTTCTATTGTCAAGGCTTCGGCCGGCGCGGCATCCGCGACATCGATCGCCGCGGCCGCTCCGCCTAGGCTAGCTATCCCCAGGGCCGCCAAGGCCCCGAAGAGCAGAAATCCTTTCTTTTTCATGATAATCCTTCCTTTCAATATCCAGCGTTTATTTAACTGTAAGCGCTTTCAATTGCCGTTGTTATAGCACTATATCAATATGTGTCAACCCCGAAACCGATTTCCTAAGATGTCTTCCTTAGCAATAGGCACTCGAAGCGCCCGATCCCGAGGGTGTAGTTGGAGATGGTGAAGGTATCGCCTTCCCTATGGTAATCGCTCGAAGAGTAGATGACTTCCACGGTGTCGTTGCCAATGCTCAGGTTGCTATAGCTATCGGCTCTCCCGCCTAGCATCACGTAGTACGTATCGCCGGGATTGTAATTGGCGGCGATGACGGTGTTGTCGCTATTGGACCAGGGACCGAGGTCGCCCCAGATCGAGGCCTTGTTATTCTGGGTGATGTCTTCATATGACATCCCGAAGACATTGCCCATCAGTTCGTTGCGGACTTCGATCGCTTCGGCGGTCTTCTGGTATTCCTCGTAGAACTCGACCTTCCGATCCCACTTGAAGCTATTGCATTCGTCGCCGTAGCAGTAGGAGTTCCTGACTAGCAGATTGCCATCAGAAATCTCGAAGGCGTCGGTATTGGTCGAATCGCTTTCCTGGAGGCTCTTGATCGTATCGTAGTAAGGATCATCGGGCGTGATGATCTTCTGCCGGAAGATCTCGTCGCCGCCGTTAAGGAAGGCGATGCCTTGGCTAAGCATCACGGCCGCGTTGGTGGCGACGGTGGCCTCGATGGCGTCATCGCTATCAGCGGCCGTCATATTCGGATAGCTAAGGCAGTAGTTCATCTGGTCATACAAGGTGTAATTATCGTGGCAGGCCACGTAATTGACCGTCTGGGCCGGATTGTGTCCGACCCCGTAATTGGCCCCGAGGAACTGATAGGCCGCCTTGTTGATGATGTCGTCGGTGATGTCTTCGCTCCCTTTGGTGACGAAGCCCCATTCGGGAGTGCTGCCTTCCCAGGCCGTATTGCCCTTCAAACCGTCGCGTCCGCCGTCATTGAAGCAGCCGATTCCGCCCTTCCCCGTATCGTAGAGGATGCTATAGGCGTTGCTGGTGGTCGCGGCATAGCAGCCTTCGCTCTCGACGAGCCCGGAACCCGAGCCATAGCCCCCGTCCCAGCCTTCGCCGTAGACGACGATCTGGGGATCGATGTCGTAAAGGGCGTCCTTGACTTCCCGCATGGTGATGGTATCGAGGCACCCCATGAGGTCGAAGCGGAAGCCCTTGATGCCGTATTGCTCGGCCCAGAAGGAGACCGAGTCGACGATGTACTTGCGGACCATCGTCCTTTCGCTCGCGGTGACGTTCCCGGTCCCGGAGCCGTCGATGTAGTTGCCTTCGCTATCCTTGCGGAACCAGTAGTCGGGGACGATCTTGTTGAAGCAGTTGTTGGAGACGCTCGATAGATGGTTATAAACCACGTCCATGATGATCCTGATGCCCTTTTCGGCGTACTTCCTGATGAGATCCTTGTATTCGTAGATGCGGCAGACCGGATCATAGGGATCGGTCGAATAGGAACCTTCGACGACATTGTAGTTCTGGGGGTTATAGCCCCAGTTGTAGCCGTCGTTGATGACCGTATTGCCTTCCTCATCGGTCGTGGGACGTTCGTCATTGTCGTGGTCGAAGACCGGCAAGAGCTGAATTGCATTGACGCCCGTTTCGACGATATGGTCATAGCCGGTCGTAACGGTCAAAGGCTGCCCGTTAACTTCCCCGGTATAGGTCGTGCCGGATTCGCTGAAAGCGGCGTAAGTACCGGGCCTGCTCTCCCCGGTCCAGGTCTCGTCCATCGTCAGATCCCTGATATGGGCTTCGTAGACGGTCAGCTCATTGGGGGCGCTGATGGCGTATTCGCCATTTTCAAGCCCGGCGATGGCCTCGTCGAAGCCGTCGGGCTTGGCGTCTGTAGCCGCCCAAGTCGAGTCGTTCATGACGTAGCCCCTGAGGCCGTTGATCCCGGCCGCCTTGGCGTAGGGATCGATGACTTCCTGGCTCCCGTCGCTCGTGGTGACGTAATAGGTGTAGTAGCGCCTGGTCGGGAGACTGCTATCGCTCGTGTAATACCAAACGCCGTCATCCCCCCTGGTCATTTCGCGGGTGACGTGGTTTTGGAGGGTCGAGTCGACGAGGCCTTTTTCGTTGACCTCGGCCGTTTCGCCGGTCGTGTAGAGATATAGCTGGACCCTACTGGCCGTCGGAGCCCAGAGCTTATAGACGCCGTAGCCGTCTTCCCCGACGGTGAAGCCCAAATCATCGCCATCGTAGGTATATTCCTCTTCGAATTTATCGGTATCGTAGAGGTTGATGGCGCTGACGGACTTGGTCCGATAGCGCGAAGAATCCTGAAGGAAGTTGGCTTCGAGGGTGTAATTGAGGCTTAGATCGGCTTCTTCGTCCAAGGAAATGGTCAAGGTATTGCTATTGGCGGTCCCCGAATCGATCAGATAGTCATTGAGATCGATGGTCCTCCCGGCTTCGCTAAGCTGGTAGTACTCGCTATCGTAGCCGTAGAGCGTCCAATTGATGATCTGCCCGATTTCGTCGGCATCTCTCCCGTCATTGGTGCCCGATCCTGCTATATAGATCGTCTTCCAATCGGTGAAATAGGCTTCGTTGATCCTATCGCCCAAGGCCTCGGTGCTCGTCTGATAGAGATCGATGCTCCCGCCGGTGCCTTGGCAGCCGTAGACGACGATCATCTCGCGCCCGTCTTCGCGCTCGGTGATGTAATCCCCGAAGGAGCCGAAGTTCACGAGGATGTCATTGCTTTGGCCAGACCAAGTCCCGGCTTCCTTCACGATGAAATAGATGGACGCCAGTTCCGTTCCGGCGAAAGGCTCGGCCTGCAGATCGACATCGTAATAGACGCCGTAATCGTCCGGGTCATTTTGGTTGGTGAACATCGTTTCGCCGAGCTTGTTCCCATCGATCCCGGTCGCCCAGATCCAAAGGCGCTTGGTCGAGTAGTCGTTCTCGTCATTGTGGTAATAGAGGCGGACGATCCCGTCGAAGGCCATGACGGTATCGGCATCGGCGCCGCTGGTGACGCTATCCCCGTCCTGCCCGCCGTCGGAGGTAATGGTGGCGGACGTTTCCGTCTCGTCCCCCGAATCCTCGGAGGAAGAGCCTCCGCAGGCGGTCAAAAGCATGGCTCCGAGAGCCAGCAAGAGACCTAGTTTCCCTTTTCTTTCCATGGCGTTTCTCCTTTCGCTTAGGCCTTAAGCAATACGCTATTGTAGGGCGGTATCGATATACTCATTCCGTCGAGGGTGCTTCCGTACTCGGAAGTCTCGATCTCGGCGGCGATTTCTGCGGTTTCGGGCAATGTCACGGTGCCTTCCGTCTCGCCGGTATTGTGCATCAGATAATATACATCTCCATCGGCATCCGTGATCTTGAATCCGGGATAGGCCCGGCTATTCCCCATATTCTCCCAAGTAGACGACATCGAGAAGACGCTGGCATAGGTATTCCTTAATCCGATGAGAGCCCGGTAGTGGTTGGTCAAGGAATACGGGGTATCCATCAGGTCATAAGCCCCTTCGGTGACCTGGTTGGCCGAATCGTCGTAACGTTCGGGGTTGGCGCACCTCTCTTCCCCGTTTCCCCAGACCATCGCGAGCCTTCTGGGGACATCGTTGCTCCAGCTGCCCCTAGTGCCCCACATATCGATCTCTTCCCCGTAATAGATCCAAGGGGTGCCGGGAGTAAGGATTGTCATGCTGGCCATCATTTTCTTCAGATAAGGCTGCAGATCTCCTTGGCTAGCGAAATACCCCGAAGTCCGATCGGTATCGTGGTTCCCGACGAAATTGGCAAGATAGGTCCCGGGCGCGCTCTCTTTCAGAGAATCCATGTTGCTCACGATTTCCTCTGGATAGTAACTGAGCCTCGAGCGGGTCGTGAGGACCGCGCCCGGACCCGACCCGTTCATTTCCGACATCGGGAAGTCGAAGCAAGAGACGCCGGACTTCTGGTATTCGAGAAGGGTCGCATTGCTGGTAAGCCAGGCCTCGGCGATGATGTAGACATCGGGGTTTATGGCCTCGCAGGTTTCCTTGAACCAACTGAGGACCTCGGCGTTCTTGGTCGCGTTCTGATAATAGAAATACAAAGCGGCATCGAGCCTGAAGCCATCGACGTCATGGTCTTCTAGCCAAAACCTCGCCACTTCGGCGAAGGCATTTCTAACCGCCTCGCAGTCGAAGTTGAATTCCGGCATCGAAGAATCGAAGTTGCATTCGTAATAGGCCCCGGCCGTGTGGTTGTAGTTATAGCCGCTTTGCTGGGTATCGCTCCAGACGTACCAATCCTTCTTGCTATCACTGGAAGTGTTGTTATCGCGGTAATCCTCGGCGGATTGCAAGAACCAGGGATTGGAAACCGAAGAATGGTTCATGACGAGATCGATGATGACGTCGATGCCGGCCTCATGGCAGGCTTCGACCAGATCATCGAAGTCATCCAAAGTCCCGTAATCCTCGTTGACGTCGCAGTAATCGATGACGTCATAGCCGTGATACGTATCGGTCGGATAGAAAGGCGTGAGCCAAATCCTCCTGATCCCGAGGTCCTTGAGATAAGAGACGTGCTGGGTAATCCCTTTTAGATCCCCTTTCCCGTCTCCGTCTCCGTCCGCGAAGCTGCCGGTGAAGATTTCGTAGCCCACCCCTTCATAGGGGGCATCGGCTGAAAGAATTTCGTATCCGGTTCCCTTTTCGGTCGAACCGCAGGAAGTCAAGGCAAAAGGCAGGACAAGCCCGAGGGAAATTAGGGCGATGCCTGCCTTTTTCATATGTCCATTAGCCTTTGACGGCCCCGCCGGTCACGCCGCTCACGTAGTAGCGCTGCATGATGAGGAACAAGATGGCGACGGGCAGGCCGACTAGCACGGCCCCGGCGCAGAACTGGCCCCAGTACTCGGCACGCCTGCCGTCGGTAGTGCTAAGCATGGCATTCAGCATGATGGCGACGGTCCAGTTGCTCTTGGTTTCGTTCAATGCACTGCCGAGGACATAGCTCGAGGTGATGTATTCGCCCCAAGGCGACATGAAGGCCGTAAGGGCCGTATAGACGACGATCGGTTTCGATAGCGGCATGATTATCTTATAGAAGATCTGGAAACGGGTGGCCCCGTCCACCATCGCCGCTTCGTCGATCTGCTTGCTGATGGTGTCGAAGAAGCCTTTCGAGATGTAGTAGTTCATCCCGGCACCGCCCGAATAGATGATGACCATGCTCCAAATGGTCTGGCGAATCCCGAGGGACTCCATGAACCAATACATGATGATGAGGCTAAGGAAGCCCGGGAACATCCCGAGGATCAGCATGACGCGCATGAAGCCGGCCCTGCTCTTGAACCGGAGGCGGCTGAAGGCGTAGGCGGTGGCCAGAGTCATCAAAGTGCTGATGACCATGACGAAGAGGGCGATCACGAGGGTATTGGTGAAGGCCCCCATGTAGAAGCGTCCGTTGATGACGGACCCGAAGAAGCTATAGATGCTATCCTCCCATTCCCCGGTCGTGTAGTTATAACGGGTATTGGTCATGATGCCCTTGTAGTTCCCTAGCCAGAAGGAACTGGGATAGAAGGAGGCGGCCGCGGCCGTCCCGGCTTGGTTACCGAAGCTTTGGAGGATGAGCCAGACAATCGGCAATACCCAAAGGATAGCCAATACGGTAAGGATGATGTAGACGGCGATATCGCCGGCGATCCGACGTGCTTTCATTATTGGAAGGCCTCCTCGTTCTGGACGCTGCCGAGGCGGCTATAGACGACGAGCGAGAGGAAGGCGCAGACGGCGAATATGGCCATGCCAATGACGGAAGCGATGTTGTATTCCGGCGGGTTGTTGGTACAGAGGTTGTAGAGCCAGTTGATGAGAAGGTCGGTGTCGCTGGCGGTCGCCACCAACCCGTTCGTGCCTCTATTGGGGCCTCTGGACCCGATGAGGAAGTAGATGACGTTGAAGTTGTTGATGTTCCCCACGAATTGGGTGATGAGGCTAGGACCGGTGACGAAGAGGACGTAGGGCATCGTGATGCTCACGAGTTGCCTAAACGGCCCGGCCCCGTCGATCCTAGAAGACTCATAGAGGTCTTCGGGGATGTTCATGAGGATGCCCGAGGTCGATAGCATCGTGTAGGGGACGCCGATCCACATGTTCACGACGATGCACGTGATCTTCGGGATCAAAGCCGAATTCGAGGTATCGCCGAGGAAGTTGATGGAGAAATCGAAGGTCGAAGAGAGCCAGGTATTGATGGGCCCGGTATTGCTTAGTAGCAAGTTGATGGTCAATAGGGTAATGAACTGCGGGATGGCGATCGAGATGACGAACATCGTCCGGTAGATGGCCTTGCCCTTGATGGTCTTCCGGTTGATCAGAAGGGCCAAGATGATGCCGGCGATATAGTTCGTGAAGGTCGCAAAGACCGCCCATATAAGGGTCCAGCCCAAGAGCTTCAGGAAGGTATAGGCATAAGAGCCGCTCGTGGCCCCGAAGAGGTTGAAGACCTCGCTGAAGCCACTAAGGTCCCAGGTGAAGATGTTCCTGGTATGGTTCCCGTCCCAGTTGGTAAAGCCGACGATGATCGAGCAGATGAGCGGCAAGACGGTGACGATGAGGATGCCCAAGGTCGGTAGCGTCATGACCGTCACGGCGAACTTCTCGTCGGCGAATTCCTTGATGCGCTTGAAGCCGCCGGTCACCTTGCCCTTATGGGGCATCTTCTCCAAGGAGGCTTTGTAATCGAGCATCTGCTTGGCCTTGTTCTCGAGGCAATTGATGGAGGCCATTTCGTCATCCCCGGTATAGGCGATGACGGCCTTGTAATCGTCATAGACCTGCTCGGCCTGCTTCTTGGTCAATCCGTAGGCATCCGTGAGGGCGGCCGTGAAGATGCGCTCCCCGTCATCGTAGAAGGGACGCAGCTTCAGGTAATCGTCATAGGCATCGGCCATCCCTTGGCATTGCTCGAGGGGCACATCGCGATTGGTTTCGATATAGTCCTCGATCCTCTGCCTGTAGGAATGGCTGAGATCCCGGTAGACGGCCGCCATTTCGGTCCTCGCCCCTTCGTCGGGCCCGACCATCGCTCCGTTGGCCTTTAGCTGCTGGATGGCGATGCGGGTGACCTTCTTGGCCAGATCGAGGGGCAATTCGAAGGCCCCGACCACGCGCTGGACCGCTTCGCGGTACTTCAGGCGTTCGCCGATGGCAAGCGGCTCGTCCCCGTTGCTCTTGCTGACCGGATCGGCCCGGAAGAGAGCATCGTAGAGGAGTTCGCCCTGCGCGAAGGTATCGGCAAGGGCCTTGGAATCGCGGAGGTGGCGATGGTATTCGTTGTATTTGTCGAATTTGTGGTGGAAGACGGTATCTTCCCTCTTCCTTTCAGCGAGGAGATATTCCCGACCCGTCTTGTTTTCGTGGATGGGGGCGTCTTCCAAGAGTTCCTTGGCCCTCCGCTTGTAATCGCCGGCGGCGATGGCGGCGGCGCTGGCGGAAAGTAGCAGCTGGCCCCGGACGTCTTCCTGAATGGTCTCTTCCCCATGGCCTTTGGCCAAGGAAGCGTTGATGGCATTCACGCCTTCTTTGGCGACGATCGCGGCGGTCTTCTCGTCGAGGCCCAGCTTTTCGGCGAGGGCATTGACAATAGCCGAATTCTTGGGATCGAGGTCGGCGAGAGCGCCGGCGGCGGCAATCGTTTCATAAACGACGTCGCCTTGGCGATAAGCAGTAGCTAGATTTTCATATCTAGCAATCGTTTCGCCGTAATGGGTGTATTTGGCGATCTTCTTTTCGTGCTTTTCGGCGATTAGGGCGAAGGGCTCGGCAACGCTGGCCTTGATATCCCCCTGCGAGGGAATCCCGGCGATGATCTTCTGGGTTTCCTTCACGATGCTTAGGGCATCGGAATCGCCGATTTCGAAACTGCGGGCCACCCTTTGGGCGGCACCCTCTAAATCGGGAATACCCGAATAGGAATAGGCCTCGACGCCTTTGGCTTGGCTCTTCGGATCGCGGGCGTAGATCGAATCGACCAATAGTTCGGGATCGGAGAAGGCGGCGACATAGGCTTTCTGTTCGTTCAGATAGACATTGGTCTCGAAATTGATGGCCTTGTTTTCCTTGCCGGCCCGTTTGGCCTCCGTGAAGCGCTCGAGGGGAGTCGCCCACGTATGGGCCCTTAGCCATAGATAGAAAGGCTTGTAGCAAGCATAGAAGCGGTCTTGGAGCTTCCAGATGGCCCGGCGGAACCCGCCGGCCTGTTTGGTTTCGATCTTCCGGAAATTGACGTAGCTGATGTAGGCGGCGCTTCTTTTCGGATAGCCGTACTTATCGACCATCAGCTTGTAGATTTGCCTTTTTCTTAGGTCTTTGAGGTAGATCTTCTTCCCGTCTTTTTCTAGATAGAACTCCTCGTAATGGGCGATGACATAGGAAACGTCGTTCCTGGCTTTTGCGTATTCCGGCTCATGGAGGATCTGATGGGTGTCGTACATCGAGCGGAAGCCGATGACGAAGAAGATGGCGTAGGCGACGCAGATGAGGATCGCCACGACGCCGAGCATCAGGACGACTTGGTTACTGCCGCTGACGTAGATGGTCTGGCCCGTCGTCGGAATCGTATAGGTCACTTCCGACGGATCGAGGATTATGAGGTCGTAGATGTATCCGCCTCCCATGAAGACCATGAAGAGGACGAAGGCGATTTCCATAGCAAGGAAAACGAAGCCGTCCAGCCACTGCTTGGCCTTGAGGTTCCCCGCCCCCTGGATGACGAATCCTAGCCTTGAGGGCCAATCGACGTCCCGCCAGATGCGGATAAGCTTCCTAACTAGGAGATAGGCCCCGGCAAAGAGGCCGATGATGGCTTTGAAGACGAAAGCCACGATCTTCACGAGCCCGAGGACGATGTCGATCAGAAACCCAAGGATCCAGATGAGGGCCTTGAGGACGACATTCCCGATGGAACGGGCGGCATTCAAAGCCCAGGGATCCGGGGCGAACTCCCCGTCCCCGAGGCCGGCCAAGGCCGAATAGTCGCCGGCTTTGGCTTCGCCCGCAAGGGCTTCGTGGTTTTCGTTTTCAACCATATTTCAATCTCCCTAAAAGAAACGGATATGACGAATGAGGCGAAATCCGCGCATGCGGATGATAGAGAAAGGCCAGGGCGGGAGGTCCCGCCCTGGCAAAGAGGGTTCAGATTAGTCCGTGGTGACCCAGCCGGTCGAGGCCAGGATGATGGACTGGATGGCCTCGAGGGCGCTGCTGTAGCTGCCCCACTGGCTATCGGTCTGGGCGTAGTCGCGGATGTAGGCGCCGAAGTTCTCGATCGGGGTCCAGAAGTCGTTGGTGACATTGACGCCCTGGGCGACGGTGTGCCCGGCGGTCGACATGCTGCTAAGGGCATTCAGGAAGTCGTTGCCGGTGACATTGGCATCGTCGAAGAGGCTCATGTCGCTCGGGCCGTAGCCGAGTTCGTCGAGGAAGAGCTTCTGGCTCGCGGTGCTGGTGACGTACTGGGCAAAGGCCATGGCCAGATTGTAGCGGGTCATCTCGGCATCGTCGGTGTATTCGGTGACGACGCGGGCGTTGACGCCGACGGCCTTGTAGCCGAGGAACGTCTGGAGGCTCTGGGCTTCCCCGTTGATTTCGATGGTCGGCAGGACCGTGGCCTTGATGTCATCGGCCCTATCCTCGCCGACGACGGCTTTGATGTTGCTGACGTCGTTCCAGAGGACGCAGGCTGCGGTGGTCCCGGCCTGGAAGCCGGCTTCGATGGAGGACTGGCTATCGTCGCTCAGCCAGCCGCCGCCGGTCGTGGTGCGGCCGTATTGCTTGTAGAGGTCGCTGATGGCCTGGGCGCCGTCCGCGACGGCCTGGGTGCCGAAATTGGATTCGATTTCCACGGTCCCGTCTTCATTGACGACGGTGGTGAATTCGCCGCCCGCGGCCCAAAGGAAGCTCGGGGTGTACCAAGAGTTGCTGATCGGATACCAGAAGTCATAGCCGTTTTCGGCGCAGACTTCGAGGATCGATTCCATGCTCCCGGCCTGTTCGGCGGTGAGGAGGGCGCTATCGTAGATGAGGACGTAGCCGTTGTCGTTGCGGTAGGGGATGCCGTAGGTATTTTCCTGGAGGTTCTCTTCCCCTTCTTCCGGATTCTCGATGTAGACCTGGAGGGTCACGGCTTCGAGCCCGGCTTCCCCGGACTGCTCGACGATGTCTTCGATGATCTCGTCGGTCATCGGGAGGAGGGCGCCGGCTTCGGCGCCGGTCCTGAGGTTGTCGTCGGCCATGAAGAGGATGTCGCCGGCGGAGGCGTAGTCCGTCTGCAGCGAAGCGCCGACATCGCCTTCGGAGATGTTGCCGGTGATGCCGATGTTGAGGTCGGCATACTCGCTGTTCGAGGCCTTGAAGTTCTCGATGATGGTATTGAGGGTGGTGTTGTAGTCGCTCGGGCACCAGATCGTGAGATCGTAGTCCGTGTCCCCGCCGCAGGAACCGAGGCCCACGAGGCCAAGGGCGGCAAGCGAAGCGACCAACAGGTTCTTCTTGTTTGACATTAAATCAGAACTCCTTTCCGTTTGTGACTAGGGACCGTGGCACGAAAAGCCCCGGGCTCCCAATCCAATCTAATATCAACATGGGCCCATTTTAGCCCGTTTATTAGGCCATGCAACCCAAAAAGTAAGCGGTTTCAGAAAGGGCTTACATCCGTTTGCAGCGAAACTTTTTCGATATGAATGTCGCTTCGGTGTGTCGAGTTCCCTATATGGGCATGCACGAAGGCATAAGAAAAGCCGCCCTAGGGCGGCTATCTCTTACCATTTCTTGCGGCGGCTCAGTTCGCTCTTCATCTTCCGCCGGAGGGCGGTCTTGAGGTAGTACTCGTGCTTGCGGGTCTCGAGCAAGACGCCGGACTTGTTGACGGAACGCTTGAAGCGCCTGAGGGCTTCGTCGAGGGTTTCCCCTTCCCTAACCGTTGTTCTGACTGTCACTTAATATCACCCGGCCTTTCGCTCAGCAGGCGTGATTATATCGCCCCCTAGGCTTTAGGGGTATCTTTTTTGCTACAATCGCTTATTGAAAGAAGGATTTGCCCAACATGGATAAAGAGATCGCCTCCATCATCGACCATACGAACTTAAAGGCCACAGCCACCAAAGCCGATATCGAAAAGCTTTGCCTAGAAGCAAAGCAGTACGGCTTTGCCTCCGTCTGCGTAAACGGGGCCTATGTGCCCTTGGCCGCCGAACTCCTCAAAGATAGCGGCGTCAAGGTCTGCACCGTCGTCGGCTTCCCGCTCGGGGCCATGGGCCCGAAGGCCAAGGCCTATGAGGCCAAGCAGGCCGTCCTAGAAGGCGCCGAGGAAGTCGATATGGTCATCAACGTCGGCAAAGCCAAGGACGGCGATTGGGACTATATCGAAAAAGAGATCGCCCTCATCAAGGAGGCCATCTCCCCTACTCTCCTCAAGGTCATCATCGAGACCTGCTACCTCACCGATGAGGAAAAGATCAATGCCTGCCTGGCCGCCAAGAAGGCCAAGGCCGATTACGTCAAGACCTCGACGGGCTTCGGAACCGGCGGGGCGAAGCCGGAAGATGTTGCCTTGATGAGAAAAACAGTCGGGCCCGATATGGGCGTGAAGGCCAGCGGCGGCATCCACAATCTCGAAGAAGCCAAGGCCATGGTCAATGCCGGTGCTTCCCGCCTCGGGACCTCGGCCTCGATCGCCATCGTCGAAGGCAAGTAGCTTAGGCAATACGAGAAAAGGTCCCGGGCGGGACCTTTTTCGTTGCATTTGCTTGGGTTAGGGTCTTAGTCCTTCTTTTCTAGATGGAGGACGTCCTTGCCGCCGTAGTAGCCGCATTCCGGGCACACGCGGTGGCTTTTGACCGTGGCGCCGCAGTGCGGGCACTTGACGAGGCCTTCGGCGCTTAATTTGAAGTGGGTGCGGCGGAGCCTCTTGGCGGTCTTCCCTGTCCTTCTGAACGGTACTGCCATTGCTTTCTTCCTTCTTTTCCGGGCGCCATTCAAGCAAAAGAAAAGGACACTGTCAACGCGCGAGGCTTAGACAATGTCCAAATTCTTCTAATTTCGTTCGATATTATCCGCGGCGGCGTCCGACCCAGATGACTTTCTTCCTGGGAGCCGGTTCGGCCGGGACCACTTCCCCGGTCGGGGTCGTGACGTAGGTCGTCTCGATGCGGCGGAGGCTATCGACGTTCTTGGTCCTATCGAGGAGCCTCATGCCCCAGCCGACGAAGAGATAGGCGATGGCGATGATCCCGAAGACGAGAGCGACCATGTAGCAGATGTCCCAGATGAGGAGGGTAAGGGTGATTGTGCCTCCGATGGCCCCGACGAAATCGGCGATGCAATAGACGCCGGCGAGGACGAAGCTCGAGGCATAGAAGGCGAAGGACGGGAGGAACCCGAGAATCAGGAAGCAGGTCCTGGTGACGTTGGTCCCGATCTTGCGGCTGGCGGCCAGCGAGATGAAGAAGGCGATGAGGCAGAAAAGCGCGCCGAGCGCGAAGAGCGCGGCATAGATCAGCTGCGGATCGGAGAAGACGAGATTCGAGAAATCAAGTCCTTCGCTAACATCGACGGCCGCGAGGACGCAGACGGCGAAGGCGAAGAAATGGGTGAAGGCGTTCACGCCGTTGCGGCAGCCGCAGGCCCCGAGGATCAGCACGAAGATCCCGATGACGGCCACGGCGATGTAACGCAGGAATTCGGCCATCAGGTCGGTTCCGACCGTCAGATCGAAGATGGTTCCGATGTCCCATTCGTACAAAGCGAGCATCGCGACGGCCAGCGCGGCCCCGACCAGAAGCAGAGAAAGGCCGGCGATGACGTCGATGCCCTTGATCTTCTTCCTGGCTTTCTTTTTGTCCGTCACCAAATACTCGGGGACGGGAGCGGCGTTATCGACGCCGGCTACGATCATTTCCTTTTCCATTGGCATATTGGTTCCCTCTTTTTTGAATTATCCTTGCAAACCCTCTTTCTGAAAAGGGATTTTGTTTACAAATCTCCCATCGGCTTCAGATTATCGCCGTAAATGCCTCTTACGAGGCTCCCTTTTTGGCCTTGGCTCCTTTCGACGCGGCAATAGGCAAAGCGGCCGCTATGGCCATACATTGCCCCGTCTTCCCCGACTTCCTCGACCAGGACCTCGTCCCTTAATCCGGATAAAGAGTCCAGATATTCTTTGTTCAGGATATTCCCCAATGCGATGGCGGCCCGCGCCCGCTTCTTCGCTATTTCGTGCGATACCGCGTTTTTTAGCCCTGCGGCTTTGGTGCCGGGACGCGGGCTATAGGGGAAAGCGTGGAGGAAGGAGATCTTGGCCTTTTCGACGAAGGCGAGCGATTCCTGGAAGTCTTCTTCCGTTTCGCCCGGGAAGCCGAGTATCAGGTCGGCGGCGATGGCGGCCCCGGGAACTGCAGCCCTGATGGCCTCGGCCTTCCTTAGATACTCTTCGGTATCGTAGGGCCTTCCCATGGCCTTGAGAGTCCTGCTGCATCCCGATTGGAGGGGCATATGGACATGGGGGCACAACCGCCCATCCGAGTTTTTCAGCGTTTCCAAGAAGATCTCGTCCACTTCGTTGCTTTCCAATGAACCGACCCTGATGCGGACGTCGCTAGGCAAGGTATCGAGCAATTCCTTCACGAGACGGCCGAAACTCCCGAAGCCGATATCCCTTCCGTACATCCCGAGGTGGATGCCGGTCAAAACGATTTCCTTATAGCCGAGTCCGGCTAGGAGCCTTGCTTCTTCGAAGACTTTCTCCGGCTCGCGGGAGCGGCTATGGCCGCGTAGATAAGGAACCAGGCAATAGGCGCAATAGGCGTCGCAGCCGTCTTGGACCTTGAGGAAGGCCCTCGTCTTTTCGCCATAGGAAATAAGGCCGGCTTCCTCGTAGGCCCGATAGCCTTTGGGATCGCCTTCCAAGATGATTGCTTCTTCGGGTCTCCCCTTCCCCAGATATTCAGGAAAGGAGAATTTCGGATAGGTGCCGCCGACGAGGTCGGCCCCCATCTCGGCATAGGCCTTCCGATCCTTTTCGGAGGCGCAGCCGTAGACCATGAGGAAGGCGTTGGGATTAGTTTGCCTTAAATGCCTTACGGCCTGGCGCGATTTCCTCTCGCCCTCTCCGGTGACGGCACAGGTATTCACATAAATGACATCGGCGTCTTTTGCCGAGGAGCGTTCATACCCCATCCCTTCCAAAAGGCGGCCGACGGCCCCGGATTCGTAGGAATTGACCTTGCAGCCCAGCGTTTTGACGAAGTACTTCATTTCCTTAGGCGCTTCTCTTCTATCTCGTGGAGAAGGCGGCTCGAGACAAGGCGCCCGTCGCTAAGGGCCCTCATCATCGCCCCTCGGTCGCCGGCGAAATAGGCCTTGGCCACCGGGAGCGAGCGGTCCAGGATCCCCGAAACGGAAACGCTATTCAGGTAGCGGTCGAAGTAGCATAGCATCGCGTCCATCCGCCCTTGGGAGTCGACGAAATAAAGCCTCTCGGCATCGAAGTCATAGAGGGCGGCGCTTCCGCTCTTCTTGTCTTCATAGACCGGAACAAGCCGCGTGAACAGGCTCGAGAATAGAGGCGGCCCATAGGTTTCGAAGGGATCGACGAGCAATCCCCCGTAGTCTTTCAGAAGCGAATCGTATGGCTCCTTGGACAAAGCGGCCATATCGCCGCCATAAAGGCGGTTCACGCTCACCGCGAAGATCGGGATATAGATCTTCACGTCCCCGACTTCGTGGTAAGGGAGGTTCTTCCTAGCTCCGTCCATATAGGCCCCGATATCGAATCCGGGATCCTTTTTCTTAAGGGATTGGACCTGCTTATAGGCCGCTTCGATCTGGCGCTTGGCGAACAAACCCCTGATGACGATATTGGCCCTAACGACATCAAAAGTGTTTTCTGGTTTTAGCAGAAACTCGAAGCTCGATAGCGAGGAAAGGACCGGGCTGTTGGAGCGGTAGTAATCGAACTCCTCGCTATCGAGGTAGCGCGTCTTCCGCTGGTTCTTCCAAAGGACTTCGTAGATGCTCATAGCTTCTCTGAAATCGCGCTATGGATGCTCGCACCGTAGATGGCGGCCGTCTCGGCCCTGAGGATCCTCGAGCCCAAAGTCACGGGCTTGAAGCCTGCGCCCCTCGCGGCCGCCGCCTCTTCCCTTTCGAAGCCGCCTTCCGGCCCGATGAGGTAGAGGATCTTCTCTGATGGCCTAAGGCCTTCCAAAGCCTCGTCCAAAGACGTGGCCTTTTCGCCGGCCAACTCTTCGTCGGCGATGATGAGGCGATCGAATTGGCTTGCGGCCTTCAAAAGGCCGTCGAAAGTAGCGATCGGCAAAACGCTTGGGACATAGAGGCGGCGACACTGCTCGAGGCTATTCTCGGCGATCTTCTCTAAGCGCGCCCTTTTCTCTTCTTCCTTTCCTTTCGGGCAAAGGGCGACCGACCTCTTGGCTACGTATGGGCAAAAGCCCTTGGCCCCCAGTTCCGTCCCCTTCTGGACGATGAGCTCATGATGGTTCCCGCGAAGCAAGGGAAAGGCGATATAAAAATCGCTCTTCAATTCCGAAGAAGTAGGAATTTCCCTAAGTATCCTGCCTACCAACCGGTCGCGGCATTCCGTAATCTCTGCCTCGTACAAAACGCCGTCTAGGACGGCCTCGACATGTTCGCCGATCTTCCCTCTTCTGACCCTTGAGAAATGGGCTAAAGCATCGGCGTCGAAAGAAAGGCAGTCTTCGTTTCTTTCAAAAGCCAGATAGCGTTCCATCAGCGCATGAATTCCCCGCGGGAATCCTTCCAGGTATCGTGCAATAGGTATCGTAGAGACCAGATGGCGAATAACCCGAACACCACGAATAGGGGAATCAGATAGCCCCAGATCCACATGCCCATGCTCGTGGCGAATAGCAAGATGGTGCCTACCATCCCGATGAAGACAACGTTGAAGAGCATTACCAGAAAGCCCTTGAGATGGAATCCCCGGTAATGGAGGTCGGCCCCGAACATCCCGAGGAACAGTCCGAACAAGAAGGCATAGAGGCGCCTTTTGCTCTTATAGAGCTCGTAATCGCCCTCCAAAGTCGCGATGTTCCCCGTGAGGTCCATCGTCTCGTAGCCCTTCTCGACCGGGCTTTTCTCCCCGCAGTGGGGGCAGATATCGCGATCGAGGGCGCTACTAATGTCGTGACCGCAGTTACGGCACTTGGCCATCAGTAATTGATCCTGCCCGTTTTCTTGAGGTAGTCGCGGTAAAGAAGCTGGCACTGCGAGCGGTCGAGGCACTGGATGAACTCGGCCCTCTTCTCTTCGTCATTCATGATTTCGTAGAAGCGCTCGTCCCTGAAGCCGATCTTGGCCGTATCGGCGATCGTGCAGCCGTAATAGACCTTGGAAATATTGGCCCAGAGGATGGCGCCCAAGCACATCGGGCAAGGCTCCCCGGTCGTATAGATGACGGAACCGGTCAGATCGAAGGAGCCCGTGTTCTTGCAGGCGTCCCTGATGGCCTCCATTTCCCCGTGGCAGGTCGGATCGCCGTTTTTGACGACCCGGTTATGGCCGCGGCCGATGATCTGGCCGCTTCTTACTATGACGGCGCCGAAGGGCCCGCCTTCCCCGTTTTCGATGCCTTTGTAGGCTTCGATCAGGGCTTCTTGCATGTACTTATCCATCGAGATCTTCCTCCAAGATGCGTTTCTTTCTGTTCTCGAAATATTTGATTATGAATTTGGCGGCGAAGGCCAGGGCCGGAAGCATCGCTAGCGCGGCCGGCAATAAAAACCCTTCGCCCGGTATCAGGAAATAGCCTTCGCCGCTAGAAACGGCGAAGTGCGAAAAGAAAAATAGCAAACTTGCGATGATCGATAGGCCGGAAGCGGCCCCTAGGACATAGTCGCTCTTCTTCTCGTCCTTCTTTCCCAATATGACGGAAAAGCCAAGGAAATAGGCTAGGAAAGCCAGAAGATACAAGATGAAGGCGATCTTCGGAAGAAACAAGCCATCGGCCGAGTAGACCGTGCTTTCGGTATCGGCCGATTCGTAGCCGAAGGTGAGATAAATCGCCCGGTAGGCGAATTCGGCCGTGTTCCAGCTGCCAGTTCCTTCTTCTAGAAGAAGCGCCCCGGCCCCGTAATAGAAAGCGAGTCCCCCGCAGAGCAAACAGACCAAAGCCAGTAGGGCGATGGCGGCATTGGCGGGAAAAGAGGACTTTTCTTCCATCGCGCTAAATATAGGGCAAAAAGAGGCGCTTTGGTAGAAAGGCAAAGAAAAAGCCGGCCTAGCCGGCTCTCTCTAGCCTTTCTTGAAGAAGGACCCAAAGCCCTTCTTCTTGTTCTTCTCTTGCTCTTGGAATTCCCTTAGCAAGGTCTTCTGGGCTTCGCTAAGCTTCGTCGGGGTTTCGACCTTCACGTGGACGTAATGGTCGCCCGGCTGGTGGGTGCGGAGATCATTGACCCCCTTCCCCTTGACCTTGAGGATGGTCCCGGGCTGGGTCCCGGCCGCGATAGTGACTTCGACCTTCCCCTTGACCGTCTCGCAGGTGACCTTGGTCCCGAGGGCGCAGTCGACGAAAGAAAGGCTCACGTCGCTATGGATGTCGTTCCCTTCGCGCCTATAGAGGTCGCTGGGCTGGACGGCGACTTCGATGTAGAGATCGCCGTTGGGACCGCCGTTATGGCTCCGCTCGCCCTTGCCGGAAAGCCGGACCTGCTGGCCGTTATTGATGCCCTCGGGGATCTTGACTTCGAGGGTCTTCTTGACCCGGCTATAGCCTTTTCCGCCGCAAACGTGGCAGCTCTTCCGGACGATCTTCCCTTTGCCGCCGCACTGGGGGCAGGAAGTCTCGGACTGCATGGTCCCGAAGATGGTCTGGGTCCTTTGGATGACGGTGCCGGAGCCGCCGCACTTGGGGCAGCTGACATAATCGGAAGGGCTCTCGGCCCCCGTCCCGCCGCAGTGGCTGCAGGGTTCTTCGTAATCGACAGGGATATTCAGAGTCGTGCCGTTAACGGCGTCCATAAAGGAAACCTTGACCCGGTAAAGGCGGTCGTTTCCTTTCCTAGGTCCGGAATTCCTTCTCCTTTGGCCGCCGCCGAAGAAGGAATTGAAGATATCCCCGAGATCGACGTCCCCGAAGCCGGCTCCGTTGAAGTTGAAGCCGCCGCTGAAGGGGTTGCCGGCCCCGCCGGTCGAGGCCCCTTGCTCGAAGGCTGCCATCCCGTATTGGTCGTAGAGCTGCCTCTTCTTATCGTCATAAAGGACGTCGTAAGCTTCTTGGACTTCTTCGAACTTCTCGGCCGCATCGGGCTCTTTGTTCAAGTCGGGGTGGTACTTCTTGGCCAATTTCCGATAGGCCGATTTGATCTCGTCCTTCGTGGCCCCTTTGGAGAGGCCGAGGACTTCGTAGTAATCGCGTTTCATCTAGCCTCTCCTTTCATTTGGATGGGCATATTGCCCATTGTTACTTGCTATCGGTGAAATCGGCGTCCACGACGTCGTCGTTATTGGCACTCGTGGTGCTGCCGGCATCGGTACCAGCAGCCCCGGCCTGGGCCGACTGGGCCATCCTGGCCGCGTCTTCGAGGCGCCCGACGATCTCGCGGAGCTTCTCGATGTCGTTGCTGGCCAAAGCCGCATTGGCTTCGTCGCGGAGCTTCGTGGCCTGCTCTTTGGTGGCTTCGTCGATCTTGTCGCCGTTTTCGTTTAGGGTCCTGGTGATGTCATCGACATAGGCCTGGGCCTTGTTCTTGACTTCGATGTCGTCCTTGCGCTTCTGGTCGGCGGCCTTGTTCTCCTCCGCTTCCCTGATCATGCGGTCGATGTCTTCTTTGCTTAGCCCGTTGGAGCCGGAGATGGTGATGTTCTGCTCCTTCTGGGTATCGAGGTCTTTGGCAGAGACAGTCACGATGCCGTTTACGTCGATGCTGAAGGTGACCTCGATCCGAGGCTGGCCTTTGGGGGCTTGGCGGATCCCGTCGAGCGTGAAGTGGCCGAGGAGCTTATTGTCGTGGGCCATCGGGCGCTCGCCCTGGTAGACCATGATGTCGACGGCGGGCTGGTTGTCAGCCGCGGTCGAGAAGACCTGGCTCTTGGTCGTCGGGATGGTCGTGTTCCTGGCGATGAGCGGAGTCATGACGCCGCCGAGGGTTTCGATGCCGAGGGTAAGCGGAGTGACATCGAGGAGCAAGACGTCCTTGACGTCCCCGGCGATGACGGCGCCTTGGATGGCGGCGCCGATACTGACGGCTTCATCGGGATTGACCGAGAGGTTGATATCGTGGTGGGTGAGGTTCTTGACGAACTCTTGGACGGCCGGCATGCGGATGGAGCCGCCGATCATGAGGATGTCGCTCAAATCGTTGTATTTGAGGCCGGCGTCCTTCATGGCGCTTTCCATCGGGATGCGGCAGCGCTCCAAGAGGTGCTTGGTCATATCCTGGAACTTGGCCCTCGTGAGGGTCCCTTCCCAGTTGATCGGACCATTGGATCCCATCCCGATGAAGGGAAGGGAGATGGTGGTTTCGAGAGAACTACTGAGTTCGATCTTGGCCTTTTCGGCGGCATCGAGGAACCTTTGTTGGGCCATCTTGTCGGTGAGGGTGACGCCGGTTTCGGTCTTGATCTGGGCGGCGATCCAATCGGCCAAGACCTTGTCCCAGTCATCGCCCCCTAGCTTCGTATCGCCCGAGGTCGAAAGGACTTCGAAGGTCCCGTCTCCGATATCGAGGATAGAGACGTCGAAGGTCCCGCCCCCGAGGTCGAAGACCAAGACCTTCCCCGACTTCTTGCTTTCTAGCCCATAGGCAAGGCAAGAGGCGGTCGGTTCGTTGATGATGCGGACGACTTCGAGGCCAGCGATGGTCCCGGCGTCCTTGGTGGCCTGGCGCTGGGCGTCGTTGAAGTAGGCCGGGACGGTGATGACGGCCTTTTCGACCTTTTGGCCGAGGCTCTTCTCGGCGTAGTCCTTCATATAAGCCAAGACCTTGGCGCTTATTTCCTGCGGGGTGAAATCCTTGTTGAGGCAGGAGATATGGAACTTATCCCCGGTCCCGATGTGGCGCTTGGCACTGCGGACGGTATCGGGATTGGTGAGGGCCTGGCGCTTGGCGGCATTGCCGACGATCGTCTCGCCCCCGGCCTTGAAGGCCGCGACGGACGGGGTCGTATTGGTTCCTTCGGGGTTGGGGATCACCTTGACCTTCCCGTCGGCCTGCATGTAGCTGATGACCGAGTTGGTCGTTCCGAGGTCGATCCCGACGATGATTTCCTTTGCCATGATTCTATTTCCTCCTTCTAAGCCTTGCGGGCTTCTTCTTTTTCTTCCTTCTTTTCGGTTTTCCTGACGGTGGCCGTCACCATGACGGGCCGGATCATCCTGTCTTTCAGTTGATACCCCTTGGCATGGACGGCGTGGACCAAGCCTTCCTTTTCGTCTTCGACCGTATCGACGGCCTGCATGTAGCGGGCGTCGAAGGGATCGCCGATTTGGGGTTCGATCTGCTTGAAGCCCTCGGCTTCCAATGCGCTTACGATCTGCTTATAGATATACCCGAAGCCGATCTTGTAGTTCTCGGCGTCTTTGCTCGGGGCCGGAGCAGAGAGGGCGCTATGGAAGGCATCGAGGGCCGGTATCAGCTCTTCCAAGAAGCCTTCGGCCCGGTACTTCAGGGCGTTCCTATGGTCTTCCTCCAAGCTTTTCCTTAGATTCTCGAGATCGGCATAGGCCCGGTAGTAGGCGTTCTTCCAGTGGCTGCTCTCGGCTTCGAGTTCCTCGATGCGCTTGGCTAGTTTCGCTTCCTTCTTCCCGGCTTTCTTATTCTCTTCGGGGGTTTCTTCCGTTTCGGGTTCCTTCTTTTCTTCTTCCACTTCCTATTCCCCTTTCTTGGCGCTTCCCTTGAAGTAATCGTCGATGGCGGCGGCCATGTATCTCAGGATGGCGCTGACTCTGGCGTAATCCATCCTCTTGGGCCCCAAAACCGAGAGGCTCGCGTTGCTGCTACCCGGGAGATTCAGTTCCGCCGAGACGATGGCGAGATCTTCGAGGCCTTCCTTTCCGCCGATCGAGACGGAAACGCCATCGATGTCTTCGCCTCTGGCGATGGCTTCGCTTACCGCCGCGGGATTATCGAGGAAGCCGATCAGCTTCTTCAATTTCTCGGCGTCTTCCGAGAATTCCGGCTGGCCGAAGAGGGCCTGCTTCCCATAGGTCTTCATGCGGTCGCTCGCGAACCGCACGAAGGCTTCGAGGACCGCCTGGTAGACCGCGTCGTTTCCGATTAAGTAATCGAGGAGGATGGGCTTTAGGGCTTCCATCTTCCCGGGCACTTCCCCGACGGGGGTGCCGCTGAGGCGCCCGCTAAGCATCTCGACCGATTTGGCGAGGTTCTGGCTATTGAGGCCTTCGGGCAAAACGAACGTCTTGTTTTCGACATAGCCGCTCGAGGTGACGAAGACGCAGGTCGCCGTCTTCTCGGCGATGGGAATGGCCTGGACGCTGACCAAACGCTCGACATCGGCTTTGCTGCCGAGGACGGCGCTGGCCAGGCTCGTGAGGTTACTAAGGATCTCGCAGCTTTGGTTCAGGACTTCTTCGACCGATTTGGTCTTCTCGTCCAAGACCCTGGCGATGGCGTTCTTGACATCGTCCTGGACCGAGGTGCTCGCATCTTTGAGGTGTTCGTTGTAGTAGGCATAGCCGCGCTCGCTCGGGACGCGCCCGGCGGAGGCGTGGGGCTTTTCGAGATACCCGGCCTTTTCCAAGGCGTTCATCTCGTTTCTGACCGTCGCGGTCGAAACCTGGAGGCCGTATTCCTCGACCAACGTTTTGCTACCGACCGGCTCGGCCGTCTTGATGAAGTGCTCGACGATGAGCTTGAGTATCGTATCTTGCCTCGTCATGGTCTTTTTGACTCCTTGGCCTCCCGTATTATCGAGAGGGGGATTAGCACTGTCAAGTTTTGAGTGCTAAAAAGTGCCAATTTCCGTCATCTTCTTCTGCTGGTTGAAATAAATAATTAGGTTTCATCGAACTTTTTCGTTTAGCACTCTCTTTTGCCGATTGCTTCCATGAGCAACAAAAAAGGCCCTGCCGGGCCCTTAGATCAAAGAGAGTGCTAACGCTGCCTTCTATAGACGACGATGCTGTCGTTCAATCTATCGAAGACCGAGCGTTCCGTATGGCTCGCGAGCATGTAGATGGCGTTGGCCAAGATGGCGACGAAGATGCCTTTGCTGACCGCCCTAACGAGCGAATCCCTGAAGCCGAAGCGCTTGCCGTCCGGGTGGACGCATTTGATGCCGAGGATGAGGGAGCCCAAGGTCGAGCCCTGCGAAAGGCTTGAGAAAAGCGTGCAGAGAATCACGAATATGACGTAGGCAGAGGCGGCGGCGATCAAAAAGAACCAGAAGATCGAGGTGAGCCCCGCATAGACGGCCAGCAAAACGGAACAGCCGGCCCCGGCCAGGCAAGCGATGATTTCGTCGATCAGGTAGGCGATGAGCCTTCTTTCGTAGCGCGCGATGCCCATGGCGACTTAGTATAGCGCAAGCAAAAGGCGGTCGAGGAGGATTAATCCCCTGTCCGTCGGCCTGATTCCCTCCCCTATCTCCAATAGGCCATCGTCTACGGCCTTCCTGGCTTTCTCGCCGAATTCCTCGATGAAGCTTTTACCGAAACGCTTTTTGAATTCTTCGTCAGCGAATCCTTTGGCAAGCCTTAGGTTCGTGAGCAGAAAATATTCGATCTTCCCTTGCCTATCGGGTTCTTCTTCGTAGACCGGCGAGCCGCCTTCCTTCAAATAGCGGTTCAGGCTTTTGGTGTTCTGGTAGTGGCGGCCGTTTTCGTATCCGGCCGCGCCGAGGCCCAAGCCGACATAGGGCAGATCCTTCCAATAAGCCAGGTTGTGCTTGCTCTCATATCCGGGCTTTGCGAAGTTGCTCACTTCATAGCGGCAATAGCCATGTTCCCTGAGCCTAGAAAGGATCCTTTCGTAGAAGGCCGCCGAGCCTTCGTCGGCCTGTTCGTTGATGGCTTTCAAGTAGAAAAGCGTATTGGGCGAAACACTCAGAGAATAGGTCGATAGATGTGGGACGTCGAAGGAAAGCAGGAAGTCGATATCGGCATCGAGCTCTTCCACAGTTTCGTCCGGCAGGCCGTAGATGAGGTCGAGGTTGATATTTGTTATTCCGGCTTCTCTGAGAATCCTAACGGCCTCTATCGCTTCTGCCCGCCCGTGCTTGCGGCCCATCAAGGAAAGGAGTCTTGGACTCCCAGATTCGACTCCCATGGAGACCCTGTTGACCCCGTATTTCCTGAGGATCCTGGCTTTTTCTGTGTCAATCGATTCTGGATTGAGTTCGAAACAGAACTCCCCGCCTTCCAGTAGGAAGGGGGACAAGGCCGAAAGGAGGCGTTCGATTTGAGCCGGGGACAAAGCGCTCGGCGTTCCTCCCCCGACGTAGATAGTAGAAAAAGGGCCGATGAGCCCTTTGGTTTCTTCGATCAGGACGTCCAGATATCTATCCGCGACGTCGCTTCTATAAAACCCCTTGGGGAAATCGCAGTAATGGCAGATCTCCCGGCAAAAGGGGATGTGGACGTATAAGGCGCTGGGCCTTTGGCTCACTGTTACTTCTCGGCCTTTTCTTCGTCGGCTTCGCTGACGGCTTCGGCTTCTTCGGGATGCTCTTCGACGTACTCTTCCATGGCCTTGGCCGTCTCTATATCGGTGACGGGCTCCAAGATCCTCGCCATTTCTTCCCTAGCGACCTCTTCCGGGGTCGGCGGGGCTTCCTTGGCGGCCTTCTTGGAGGCATTGCGGACGTACTCTTCCATCTGGCGCTTCGTCTCTTCGTCTTCGACGTCGACCAAGATGCGATTGAGCTCTTCCTCGGCGATTTCGGCATCGGACTTCGGGCCTTCGTCATCGTGGGTGAAGAAGTGGCTGTACTTCCTGAAAAGGAAGACGCCGGCGGCCACGAGGCCGAATAAAAGGACCAGCCCGACGATGATGACGATCGGGTTGCTCCAGAAGGAACTTGCTAAGACGATGGTGCTCATTTTCTCTAGTTATCGCCGCCTCCGCGCGGCTTCGGTGTATAGACGAATTTGTTCTTGACCTGCAGTTTGGAATAATACCCCAGTTCGGCCAGCTTATCCATGGACGTCCTGGCCGTTTCGTAGGCGCATCGGGCATGGCGCTTGTAATCCTGGATGACGTAGTAGCGCCCCATGGTGCAGTGGCTGGCATAGAACCTTGCCTGCCCTTTGGTAAGAAGCGGATTGGTCTCCAGAAGATACCTCGCGTATTCCTTCTCTTCCTTTTCGCTAAGGCCGGAAGGATCCCTCTTATAGCCCTTGGGAAGGGCCGCCCTCTTGAACTCGTCGGGATCGAGCGAAGGGGCGCTTTGGGGCTTTGGCCCTTTCTTGGCCGCGGTCCTTTGGACGACGGGCTTTATCTCGTCCGCCGGAATAGAAACGGCCGGAGCGGGCGCGATGACAGGCTCAGGCTGAGGTTCCGGGATGGGCTCCGGAATGGGTTCCGGTTCCTGGACGGGTTCTGGAATCGGCGCGGGATTGGGCCGGTATTCAGGATGCCTCTCGGGCTCTGGTTCCGGGATCGGGGCCGGCTCTTCTTCAATCGGTCCCTGATACGGGGCATAGCCGGCATCAGGTTCGTAATGAAAGACGGGTTCCGGCTCGGGAATGGGTTCGGGTTCGGGCTCCGGAATCGGCTGCGGAACGGGTTCCGGGGCCGGTGCGGGCTGGGGAGCCGGTTCCGGCATCGGCTGGTATGCCGGCTGGGGTGCAGGTTGCGGGACCGGCTGCGGCGCGACGGCCTGCTGAACGGGCTGCTGCGCCGGTTGCGGCGCCGGCTGCGGGGCGGGCCTTTGGTATTCGGGTTCGTTGATGAAGGTCCTGACGACTTGGCTGCTATCGGCCGGACGGACGTAACGGTAAGGAGTCGCGACCCTCGTAAGCTGCTCTTCCCCTTCGGTAAGAAGCAGGCGGATGAGTCCTTCGAGGATCGAGACGGCGTGGAGGACGATGTAGGTGATGTCCCCGGTCTTCTGGGCCTCGTTCCCCGCTTCGACGTAGGTCTTGGTCTTTTCGAGGACGGCCATGAGGGGGAGGTAGTAGACGGCCTTCCCGAGGCCGGCGTTTTCAAAATAGCTTAGGCCAAGCAAAGCCCCGGCTTCGCCGGAGTAGCGCTCAAAAGGCAAAACGGAATCGAGGAAGTAGGCGCTGGCGATGGCCTTGGTAAGCGGAGCGATCCCGTCTTCCTTCATCCCTTCGAAGAAGCAATCCATGAGGGATTCGATGCTCCCATGGGGAGCGAAGGCATAGACGTCGTCGATGCCGGCCATGACCTGCTGCTTAACGGGGTCTTTGGTCCGGTAATAGGAAGTGAGTTCGGTCGTGCCGAGCATCCGCGAGTAGGCATTGGCGAGAGCCGAATCGCCGTCGCTGGAGTCGAGGCCGAAATAGGCATAGGCATCGCAGGCCGATAGATAGCGGAAAATGGGGACTCCGTGCGGATCGCCTTCCTCGTAGCGGTTGTTGAGCATGGCCTTCAAAGCCGAATCGCTTACGGGACTGCCCTCGTATTTCCTGACGGCGTCGAGGGCGCTATAGCCGTAGATCTTCCTGAGAATGGCCTTTTCGGGCTCGCTTCTTCCTTTGAAGGAAGCGACGAGGCGCTCTATCAGTTCCTGGCACTTATCGATCTTCTCGGAGATCTTCGGGGTGGCGGTCAAATGGAATGGGTGTCCACCGATCGTCTTGAATTTCCCGAAGCCTTCGGAGAATTGGCGGCGGTAGGCGACGATGTCGTTCCAAGCGAAATCGACGCTGCTCATGTTCAGCGCCTTCCTCAGTTCCCTTTTGCTTAGGTAATGCTCGTCGGTATATTTGGCCGCCAGGTTGGTTTCCATCTATCGGAAGTCTATTGCCTAAACGACTAAAAAACTACCAATTTGTTTCAATAGTCCTTGTCGTCATCGGCCGAAAGGACGCTCATGAAGGCCTCTTGGGGGATCTCGACGGAGCCGACGGCCTTCATCCGCTTCTTCCCTTCCTTTTGCTTCTCGAGCAGCTTCTTCTTCCGCGAGATGTCGCCGCCGTAGCACTTGGCCAAGACGTCTTTCCTGACGGCCTTGACGTCGGCCCTGGCGATGACCTTCCCGGAAACGGCCGCCTGGATCGGCACTTCGAAGAGCTGGCGCGGGATGGCGTCTTTTAGTTTCCGCACGATGGCGACGCCTTTCCTATAGGCGTTGGGCCTAAAGACGATGCTGCTAAGGGCGTCGACGGGCTCGCCATTGAGGAGGATATCCATCTTGGCCAAGTCGCTTTCGCGGTAGCCGTCGAGTTCGTAGTCCAAGGAGGCGTAGCCTTTGGTCGCGCTTTTGAGTTCGTCGAAGAAACTGTAGATGATTTCGCTTAGAGGAAGCAGGTACTTCACTTCCTGCCGGTAGTCGTCTAGGTAAACGAGATCTTGGTAGATGCCTCTTCTATCCTGGCAGATTTCCATGACGGCCCCGACGTAACTGGAGGGCACCATGATGGAGGCTTTGACATAGGGCTCTTCCATCGAAGCGATCTTCGTAGGAGCCGGCAGATCGCTCGGATTGCTGACCTCGATCGAAGTCCCATCCGTCAGGTTGACCTTGTAGACGACCGAAGGAGCGGTAAGGATCAGATCCAAACCGTACTCCCTTTCAAGCCTTTCCTCGATGACGTCCATATGGAGCAAGCCGAGGAAGCCGCACCTAAAGCCGAAGCCCAAGGCTTTGCTGGTCTCCGGGACATAGGAAAGCGAAGCGTCGTTGAGGGTCAGCTTCCCCAATGCCTCCTTCAAGGCCTCGTAATCCTTGGAGTCACTTGGGAATAGGCCGCTATAGACCATCGGGTTGGCCTTCCTATAGCCAGGCAAGGGTTCCGGAGCCTTATTCTCGTCGAGCGTGATGGTCTCGCCCGGGAAAATGTCCCTGATTTCCTTGATGCCGGCGGCGATGTAGCCGACCTCTCCCGGTCCTAGAGACCCAGTCCTGATTTCCTCGGGGCTCCTAATCCCGACTTCGGTCACGAGATAGGACTTCTTGCTGCCCATGAGATAAATGCGGTCCCCTTCTTTGATCTCCCCGTCCTTGACGCGGATATTGGCGACGACGCCCCGATAGGAGTCGTAATGGCTATCGAAGACCAAGGCCCTAAGGGGCGCATCCTTCTTCCCTTCCGGGGGCGGGACCATGTGGACGATCTGCTCGAGCAAATCGTTGACTCCTTGCCCCGTCTTGGCGCTCACCAAGACGGCATCGTCGCAAGTGATGCCGATGAGGGATTCGATTTCCTTCTTGGCGGCGTTTATGTCGGCGCTCGGGAGATCGATCTTGTTGATGACCGGGATGACCATGAGGTCCCCGTCGATGGCCAGATAGACATTGGCCAAGGTCTGGGCCTCGACCCCTTGGGTCGCATCGACGACCAAAAGGGCTCCTTCGCAGGCCGCAAGGCTCCTCGAGACTTCGTAGGAAAAGTCGACGTGCCCCGGGGTATCGATGAGGTTGAAGAGATAGGTCTCGCCGTCTTTGGCCTTGTAGGTCAATGTCACGGCGTTGAGCTTGATGGTGATGCCTCTTTCGCGCTCGAGATCCATGCTATCGAGCATCTGGGGGCGCAATAACCTCGCATCGACGGCCCCGGTCTTTTCCAAGATGCGGTCGGCCAAAGTGCTCTTCCCGTGATCGATGTGGGCGATGATCGAGAAATTGCGGATCTTGTCGGCGCTATAAGGCATGTTCGGCGGGATTATAAGTGACAACGTCACTTCTTTCCATAAAACGATGAAAGGCCCTTTCGCAGTTCCTCTTCCGAGAAAACGAGGCGGTAGCGCCCGTAATGGCCTTCGAGCAATTCCCTTGTGCCCCTCTGCAGGTACCGGTCATCGATGAGGAGGGCGACGCCTTGGTCATCTTCGCTCCTGATGAGGCGCCCGATGCCCTGCATGACTTTGTTGAGGCCCGGAGCCAGATAGGCCCGGTAATAGCCTTGCCCGGCCCTTTCTTCGAAATAGCCGCGGATGGCCTCCCTTTCGCTGCTTACTCCGGGCAGGCCGATCCCCACGATAGCGACGCCGATCAGGCGATCGCTCACGAGGTCGACCCCTTCCCCGAAGGAGCCGCCCAAGACGGCCAAACCGACATTGGTTTCGCTGGGATTGGGAACGAAATGGGCGAGGAACTCTTCTTTTTCTTCTTCTCCCATTTCCCGCTTCTGGATGAGGACGTTCCCGATTCCTTCGAGGGCCGGCGCGGCCTTCTCGAGGTATTCGAAGCTCGGGAAGAAAATCAGATAATTCCCGACTTTTCCCTGAACGAAGGTTTTCAACAAAGAGATTACTTCCGGGAAGCTCGCTTCCCTCTGTTTGTAACGCAAACCCAAGGGAGCGACGTAAAGGCCCATATGGCTCTTATCGAAGGGCGAAGGCAAGAGAAGGGTGCCGGCTTCGCTTTCGCCGAGGAGCGATTCCGTATAGAAAGGCAAAGGGGATAGGGTGCCACTATAAAGGGCCGCCCCGCTAAGGCGGTCCAAGGAATCGAGGATATAGGGCGAGGGATCGAGGCAGAGCCTCCTGACCCTTCCTTCCTCAACCAAGATCCTCGACCCTTCGTAGTACTGCTCGGCCAAAAGGCCGTAGCGGTGCACTTCCCTCTCGAGCCCTTCGGGAAGTTCTGGCTTTTCGCCCTTTTCTCTATCGGGCGTTTCCTTGCGTTCCTCTTCCCTTCTCGTCTGCTCGTAGGCCTTGATGGCCGTGACCAAAGCCGCATCGTCTTGGGTCTCTTGGTCGACGCTTTCGATCGCCTCCGCGACCTTGGCTAGCTTCCTCGAGGACTTCGGGTAGCCGGCGCTTTTGAGGACGCGGCTCGCTAGTTTCAAGGAGAAGGCATCGAGGGAAGCGCCATAGGCGTCCCTAGCCCTTTCCAAGAGATTGTGGGCTTCGTCGATCATCGCGAAATAGTCTTCGTCCGGAGCCTCGGCCGAGAAATACCTTTCGAGCCTCGCAAGGGGATCGATAAGGTAATTGAAATCGGCGATGACGATGTCCGAATAATTCGATAGATCCAACGATAATTCAAATGGGCACATCTCTTTCTCCAGACCGTATTCCTTGATGAAGGAACTGGAGAAATCGACGTCTTGGGAAAGCAGTTCGCTTACGGCTTCCCTAAGCTTCGGATAGTAGGAACGGGCAAAGGGGCATTCGTCCGGGTTGCACTCGGCCCCGGGAGAAAGGCACATCTTCTTCTTGCCGAGGAGGGCGCTGTATCGAGCTTTTAGACCTTTCTCCTTTAGAAGCCGCATGGCCTTTTCAGCCATCAGGGCCCCGGTCGTCTTGGCCGTGAAATAAAAGAGCTTGTCGGCTTTCTTCTCGCCCATTCCCTTGAAGGCGGCGAAGGTCGCCCCCACCGTCTTCCCGATCCCGGTCGGGGCCTCGATGAGGATCCTCTTCCTATCGGCGAGGGCCCGGTAGACGGCCGCCCCCATTTCCTTCTGGCCGGCCCTGAACCTCTGGAAAGGGAATTCCAAAGCCTTGATGCTTTCGTTTCTTTCCTCGCGCCTTTCCTCGAGAAAGCCGAAGAATGAAAGATAGGAATCGAGGTATCCCCCGACCTTCTCCTCGAGGTCTTCGCGGCTTAGGGTTTCCCGCCGATAGGCCTTCTTCTCCCCTTTCTGCGAGAGATAGACCAGGCGGATCTTGATCTCATCGAACTCCGGGTGGAGCGGAAATAGCATCGAGGCGTAGCACTCGGCCTGAGCGAAATGCCATTTGGCCTGGACCCTCGCGAATTCGTCGACATCGCCGGCCGTGCTTTTGATTTCCTCGATGACGGGGATGCCTTTGCTATCAAGATAATAGCCGTCGGCCTTGCCCCTGAGGGCAATGGTCCCGCCTTCCCTTTCATAGACCCTGCTTAGCGAAAGCTCGGCTTCGTAATCCGCTCCCTGCTTGCTTTGGTAAAGGCCATGGAGGCGCGTTCCCTCCTGCATGGCCTCGACGTTGTAGATGCGGGCATCGATGTCCCCTTCCCGCAAAAGGAAATCCACCAGTTGGTGGACGCTAAGGCGGAAATAGGGCTTGGCCATATCAAAGGAAGAGGTTCCGGTGGCCGTTTAGGAAATCGGAGGCTTTGCTCCTCCCTTTTCCTTCGAGTTGGATTTCTTCTAGGACAAGGCTACCTTCCTTGCAGCCCAATAAGAGGCGCGACTTTTCGGCCTTGAAGGTCCCGGCGAGCACTATGTCCTCGACCGGATAGCATTTGTAGATCTTGAGTTTCTTTTCGCCGAGATAGACGTAGGCTCCGGGAGTCGGCGATAGGCCCCTGACGTAGCACCAGGCTTCCTTGGCGCTTAGTTCGGCGGCCGGCAGGACTTCGTCTTCTTTTTTAATCTTCCTAGCGATGGTGACGAGCGATTCGTCCTGGGGGACGCCTTGGTTGGTGCCGCCGATGACATCGGGGAGCATGGTTTCCGCGAGTTTAATCGAGGCTTCGGCCATCTTCCGGCAGATGGTTCCGTAATCATCTTCCCCTTCTATCGGGAATTTCTCGATGGCGTAGACCCTTCCGGCGTCCATGGCCGCGACCATCTCCATAAGGGAAACGCCCGTCTCTTCCAGTCCATCCATGATGGCCCTTTGGATCGGAGCGGCCCCTCTATACTTCGGGAGGATCGATCCATGGAAGTTGTAGGCGCCTTTGCTGGCGAGGTTCAGAAATCCTTCCGGGACGATCTGCCCGTAGGCGAAGGTGATTATCACGTCGAAATCGAGTTCTTTCGCGAATTCCCATTCGAGGCGCATCTTGACGGGCTGATAGACGGGGATCCCTAGTTCCATTGCCGCGACCTTGACCGGAGGCGGGGTCAACGTCCCTTTCCTCCCGGTCGGCTTATCGACGTTGGTGATGACACCGACGATGTTGTAGCCGAGACCAGCCATGCCTTTAAGCAAAACGGCCGACATTTCAGGCGTTCCGAGGTAGAGGATCTTGGCATCAGTTGGAATTTTGCTCATCGTGTGAAATTAACGGGGTAAGTGATTCCCGAGAATTATATAATGCGCCCGGAGACAATTGCCCCATGACCAAAGCCCAATACGCCAAACTCGTCAAGTACGTCGATAGATCGAAACTCCTCCTCGAGGGAGAAGGACCCACCTTCAAGCATATCTACGAGATGTGCACCGATAGCCCCAGGAAAAAGGCCGTCACCTACTTCGACGAAGACGACCGCATCGTTTCCTACAATTACGCGAAATACCGGGAATACGCCGGACTATATGCCTCACAACTGATGGCTCTCTTCGATGATCTTCCAAGAGGAAGCCTCATCGGCCTCAAGATGAGGAATACCCACCTCTGGGTCTATCTTTTCTGGGGCATCTTGGCCAGCGGCCATGCCCCGCTTCTATTGGACTATCGCCTCGATAAGGAAAAGACCTCGGTGCTTCTGAAGGAAGCCGGGGCCAAGGCTTTGATCGCCAACGAAGAGGAAGAATACGAAGTCCCCCTCTACCGCTTGAAGGACCTAAGGCAAAAAGGCCAGAAGGAGCCCAAGGATTGGTGGGACAAGATCTACCTCTGCACCTCCGGGACGACCGGCAATAGCCGCATCATGGAGTATTGCGGCGAGGATTTCTGCCATCAGATATTGGCCGCCATCAACGTCCCGAAGGAATCGACGACTTTGATGTCGCTCGGCGAAATCAATATCCTCGCCATGATTCCTTTGAACCACATCTTCGGCCTCGTCGCCGTCATCATGTGGTTCACCTTCTACCAGAAGAACCTCGTCTATCCTTCCTCTATCTCGAGCAAGGACCTGGTCTACGCCATAAAGAAAGGCAAGTGCACCCATGTCTTCAGCGTCCCGATGCTCTTCGACTCGGTCGCCAATCTCGTTAACCGGAGCATGGAGCAAAAAGGCGGCAAGCTCTATGAGCTTTATCAGAAGATGTCGGCCTATAACCGCGGGGAAATCAGCAAGAAAGAAGCAGGCTTCATCGCAAGCAGCCGCTTCTTCAACAACCTCATCAAGAAGAAGGTCGTGGGGACCGCTCCGGTCTATCTGATCTCGGGCGGCTCCTACCTAAGCGAAGATACCCTCAAGACCATCACGGGCCTAGGCTACCCCCTCTATAACGGGATCGGCATGACGGAAGTCGGCATTACCTCGGTCGAGCTCTCCCCCGATCCCTTGGTGAGGCTCAAGGGCTCGGTCGGCCATGCCTTCCACGGAGTCGACTACAAAGTCGCCCCGGACGGCGAACTCCTCATCAAATCGCCTTTCGTCCATAAGGAAGAAATCGTCGGCGGAAAGATCCAGAAAACCGTCCTCGACGAAGAAGGCTACTTCCATAGCGGCGACCTCGTCGAAATGGACGATGACGGAAGGGTCTACATCAAAGGCCGGGCCAAGGAAACGATCATCAATAGCGACGGCGAGAACATCTACCCCGACGAACTCGAGGAAAGGTTCAAGGGCCTAAAGGGCGCCCTGCGCATCTCGATCCTCGGGATCCGCAGGAAAAAGAACTCCAAGGAAGAGGAAATCGCCCTCGTCTACGAACCCTCGGCCGGCATCGAAGACGAAGAAACCAAGAAGGACTTCCTCCGCATCAACGCCACCGTTTCGAAAGAAAGGCGTGTCAACAAGATCTACAAGGCTCTTAAGGCCCTCCCCTTGGCCAACGGCATCAAGGTCAAGCGCCTCGAAGTGGCGAAGGAAATCGAGGCCGGTAGCAAGGACTTCATCGACCTCTTCGGCGAAGGCCATGTCCATGAGGACCTGGGCGATCGCCTCGCCGCCTATGATCCCGAAAAGGTCGACTTCCTCCTCAAAGGCATCGAGGAACTCTTCGAAAAGGCTTTGGTTTTGACCGAAGGCTCGGTCCAAAGGAACAGCGACTTCGGGGCCGATCTCGGAGGGGATTCCATGAGCTACGTCGCCATGGTCGCCGACTTCAACACCAAGTACCAGGTCGAACTGCCCGAGAATCTATACGGCCAATTGTTGACCCCGGAAGACTTCGCCCTCTACCTCTTGGAGGGCCATAAGGCCTAGGCCTCCTATAGGAGTTGCCGAAATTAAATCCTAAGGGTAGAATTACGCGGCAAATAGGAAGCAAGCAAAGAAATGGCAAACATCAAATCGCAGATCAAGCGCAACCGGACCAACGAAAAGAAGAACCTCGCCAACTCTTCCAAGAAGAGCGCCGCCCATACCTACGCCCGCAAGGTCGAGGAAGCGGTCAAGGCGAAGGACAAGGAAGCGGCCACCAAGGCCCTCCCGGCCGCCATCAAGGCCCTCGACAAGCTCGCCAGCGACGGCGTCATCGCCAAGAACACCGCCGCCCGCCGGAAATCGCGCCTCCAGCTGCTCGTCAACGGACTGAACTAAGCGAAGAAAAAAGAGAATCACGCCCTGTGAGGGCGTTTTTCTTTGCCTAGAGGTCTTTGAACGTGCAGGCGATCTTCCCTGCTTTATCTATCATGAGGACGCAGTATCCGGGCTGCCCGTCCCTCGGATAATCGGTCGAGCCCGGACAGACGATGGCCAATTTCCCGTCATCTTCATAGAAGCGGCGGTGGGTATGCCCGTGGGCATAGATCCTCACGCCCTTCTCAATCAAATCTTCCACTTCCTTCTTGGACCTGATGGGGTAATGGCAGGCATATAGAAGCCCGGCCGGGGTATTCACGCTCAAAGTCTTCGGATAATCCAAACCGAAGTCGTTATTCCCCTTTACCGAGGCAAAAGGACTTAGCGACTGCGGATACAAACAGGAATCGCCGAGGAAAAGATAGCTATCGGCGTCTTGTTCCCTGAGGAATATCTTTTTGATGGAGGCTTCCTGCCCGTGGCAGTCGCTGGCCAAGACTATCTTCACGCGGCCGCCTCGAAGAGGAAGCCGAAGAAGGCGTCGGAGTCTTCTTTCTTTCCAGAGAACGTATCGAAGACCGCCCGTTCCAAGCGGTCGAGGGCCTTCGAGGCTTTCTCGACGTCATAGCCTTTGGCTTTGCCAAGGGCCATCTTCACGCGGTAAGGGCTGCATTTCAGATTCGAAGCGATCTGGCTATCGGTCAGGCCCTTTTCGCGGTAGCCGAGGCAGCTTACGAGGAAGCGGAACTGGGAAGCCAGATGGGTGATGAGGGAAATTTCCTTGTTCTTCCCTTCCTTGGCGACGATGTCCATATAGACGGAGTAGGCCCGCTTCGGATCCTTGGCTACGATGGCCTCGTAGATATGGAAAGCCTCGGCATCCGGGGGCTCCGCGACCAAAACCTCGATGTCGTTCAGGGTTATGGCCCTCCCGTCGGCGTAGCTAAGGAGTTTCCCGGCCTCACTTAGGAAGGAAGCGTAATCCCCTTTGGTACGGATATAGAGTTCCTCGGCCGCGGCGGCTTCGATGTCGGAGCCCCGTTTGCTTAGGTAATTCTGGATATATTCGATCCACTGGCTCCGGGTAAAAGTATCGACCGCATGGAATTTGGCTGCGCCCTTATCGGCGGCTAAGAAGAATTTGGTGTCCCTAGGCATATCCTCCGAAAAGCAAAGGAGGAATAGCTCCGTATCGCGGTTCGGCGAGGAAAGGTAATCGTAGAAGGCGTCCGGATCATCGCCCTTCAGGTAGGCGATCTTCCCTTTCTGGCAAAGGAACGAAACGTCTTTGGCCACGACGATCCTCTTCTCGCCCGTAAGGGAAACCGAATCGCAGGCCGCGGCGACGTCGGCCAAAAGATCTTCCGAAAGATCGAAGTCGAGGCGGTCATAGTCTTCCATACCCTTTAAGAGGCGGGCCAAGGCGGTTTCCGCCATCTTCTTCTGGGGGCTATAGATGACCTGTATCACGAGGAGGATTATATCCTCAGGGCGGGACCCTATAAAGACGGGGCGGATCTCTCGAGCGCATTTCTTTGGACAGAGTCAAAGCAACGCCTTCATAGGATTCCTGGCTTAGTTTTATTACGGGATTAAGCGCTTCCGCTTGGTAGGCGGAAACATAAGCAATTTTCGGAATAATCGCTATGAATGAGAATCTGAATTGCCTAAAGAGATAGGTAAATGAAACGGTGCCTTCGAGGTCTGTTCGGCGGATGGTCACGCCATTGCTTTCCAACCTAGCAAGGACGGTTTCGTCGGGGTGCCCGTACGAATTGTTTTCGCCGCAGGAAATGACGGCGATGTCCGGATCGACGGCCGAAAGGAATTTGGCCGAGGTCGAAGTGCTCGACCCGTGGTGGGCGACCTTGAGGATATCGGCCGAGAGATCGCTGCCGCTGCTAACCAATTTCGTCTCGGCGCTGGATTCGATGTCACCTGCCAGCAGATAGGTGTCTCCGCCAAGATTAAAGCGGAGGACGAGGCTATTGTCGTTGGTGTCGCTAAAGCCGCCGGCATTGAGGGAATCGATCCGCATGCTCCCGAGGTAAAAGGGAAAATCCGAATGGGAATCGAGGTAGGCAGAGACTTTGAAATTCTCTAATAAGGAGGTCGCCGCCCCATAATGGTCATAGTCGCTATGGGTGATTATCAAGCCTTCCAAAGAGTAGACTCTTTCCCTTCGAAGATACGGGATTAGCACTTCTTCTGCCATATCGAATGAGGTGACCCCGCCCGTATCGACGAGCACGGCCTTCGTCCCGTTCCTGATGAGGATCGAATCCCCTTGCCCGACATCGATGAAGCTGACCTTGGCGCTCAATCCGTTCCCTATCGGCAGCAAGGAAATCGCGATGATGGAAGCCAAGCCGAGCCCGGCTTTCGGCAGATACTTTTTAAAGCCGACTTCCGCCAAATAGAAAGCAACAAAGAGAACCGTGTAGTAAAGGCCTTGGTATCCATCTAGGGCGATGAAGGGTATTACGGCATCTATCTTCGATAAGGCTTCCATCGTCCCGGAAAGGAAGCTGGCGTACCCATTGAGAAGAGATGCGAACGGGACGGTCACGAAGGAAATGAGCCCCAATACCAAGAACGGGAAATACAAGGGAACCAAGATGAACGAAAAGAAGAAAGCCAAGAGATGCAGTTCCCCGTTCCCCGAAAGGGACGGCAGCAACAGCAAGGCCAGCAAGGCCTGGGCATAGAGCTTTTTATGCTCCTTCCCGGCCTTGAGCATCGGGCCGGCCATGGCCATGAAGTAGGAAATGGCGAAGCCCGTGAGGAACCCCGAGTTCAGGGCGTTGTAGGGATCGATGGCCAATAAGGTTATGGCCGCGTATTCCCTCGCCCTTCCCCGCTTCTTGAAGTCGAAGAAGGAATAGGCTCTGATGAGGAAGACCCTCATCATCCCGACTTTGGAAAAAGCCAAAGGCATCATCAAAAGGCCGAAGCCGAGGGCGATTCCCTTCGATGTCCTCTCACTGAACTTAAGGCCGAATAGCTTTTCGACTCCCTTTAGGAGCAAAGCGAAATAGAAACCGCTGCTGGAGAGGAAATACATGGCCCCGATCTCTTCGCCCAAAGAAATGATCCTGACGTCATAATCCTTGATTCCGAAGAGGAGGCTATTGAGCAAGGCCCCGGCGTCTTCGGAGAAATTGGATATGAAGGAGGTCCTTGCTTCCTTGAGCCTGATTGGGTTTAGGAAAACCTCGCTAGTACTGCTTACATAGAAGCGCCCGTTTATCCCTTTTAGCCTCAGGTATTCCCCGAAATCGAAGCGCCCCTCGTAATGGGCGATGCTTAAATCGGTGCAATAGCCCTCCAAGGTCAGGATATCCCCGACTTCGTATCCGTGCCCTTTCGAGTAGACGTAATACCTCTGGCCCCAGGAGGCGATGAGGTAATAGTCGTCCCGCGAATAGATGACGATGCCCGTGACCTCTTCGGCCTCGCCCGAAAATAGCCATAAGGGCAAGCCGGATAGGAGAGCCGCTCCCACTAGGATCATCAGGAAAAGCGGGAGGGCCTTCTTCCGGTAAGCCAGATAAAGGCAAAGCAAGAAAGGGGCCAGATAGCCGACCAACCCATCGAGACTTAGATAGGGTATCCAAAAGCCGAGGACGAAGGCGGCTATCGCGACGAATAGCTTGTTCTTCAATCCTTGAGCATTATGTAGTCTTTGATCTTCTCGAAGGTCGCGTTCCCGATGCCGCTGACGTTCTTGATTTCCTCAAGGGCGAGGAATTCGCCCTCGTCTTCCCGATAGCTGATGATGTTGCTAGCGATGACGGACCCGATCGAAGAGACGGTCATCAAGGTCGACTTGTCGTCTTCGTTGATGTTGACCTTGTCGATGGGGGTGACGGCGCAGACGTCGCTATTGTCGTAGATGGGAGCGATGTAGAAGGTCATCCCTTCTTCGATTTCGTAGTCGAGGTTGTAGCAGCGGTCGTCGGCGTTGCTGGTTTCGCCGCTTGCGGCGTCGATGAGGTCGCTTAGGGTCGCCCCTTCTTCCACGAGATAGGTACCGGGATAGACGACTTCCCCGCTGATGGTGACCGAAACGGTCCCTTCGGCGGCCGAAGCCGTATTGCCGACGACGTCGACCCCGGCGACGGTCCCGCTATCGAGGATGGAGAAAGTTGCTAATAGGACGATGGTGGCGATGAGGCCCAGGATGATGACTTTGAACATGGCGTTCCTCCTTTCACCCTTAAGGTAGGGGGATTTTCGCCATTTGGTCCCTGCGAATTTATCCCAGGGCGATATCGAGGACCATCATCAAAGCAAAGCCGACCATCAAACCCCACGTTCCCAAGTGGGGATTTTCGCCGATATGGCTATCGGGAATCAGATCTTCGGCCACGACGAAAATCATCGCCCCGGCCGCAAAGCCCAAAAGCCACGGCTGAAGAATCGAAACATATGCGCTGAGGAAGAAGGCCAGGATGGCGGCGATGGGCTCGACGGCCCCCGATAGGACTCCAAGGCCAAAGGCCTTGCCCCCACTCCCGGTCGAATCCCTTAGAGGAAGCGTGACCGCGGCCCCTTCCGGGAAGTTCTGGATGGCAATGCCGATGGCAAGGCCTAAGGCCGCCATCAAAGCCGCCGAATCCCAGACGCCGCCGGAATAGGCAATGCCGAAAGCCAAGCCGACCGCCAGGCCTTCCGGCACGTTATGGATGGTCACGGCCATGAAGAGCTTGCTCGATTTGGACATGCCGCTGGCCTTAGGTCCCTCTTCTTCGCCGGTTCCTTTATGGATATGCGGCACCAGTCTATCGATCAGGACCAAAAAGACCCCGCCGAGGAGAAAACCGACGGCAGCCGGGACAAACGACCAACTCCCCCAATCGGCCTCGGCTTCTTCGATGGCGGGTATCAACAAAGAGAAAACGCTGGCCGCCACCATGATCCCGGCCGCAAAGCCGAGAAGCACTGTATTGGCCTTCGAAGAGATCCCTTTCTTGAAAAAGAGGACGCAAGAGGCGCCCAAAGAACTCCCGAGGAAGATGACGGCTATGCCGATGATTACGTAAGCGAAAGAGGGCATCTCTTAGCGATGGAAGAGGCCTTTTTTGACGTAAGGCTCGCTAGCGAAGCCCTTCACGTCATAGCCTTGCCCCTTGATGGCCTCGGCCAAAAGATTCGGATCGACATCGTCTTCGGCGATGACCTCGGAGGCGCGCTTCGCGTGGCTGCTAGTGGCCTTCTTCACGCCTTTTATCTTCCGAAGGACATCGTTAATGTGGGCTTCGCACATCCCGCAATGCATCCCTTCGACGCTAAGGACTATCTTCTGCATGCCGTTATTCTAGTAGAAATAGATAGCCATGACTAACCATGTGCATAAAGAAAAAGCCAGATATCTCTGGCTTACTCTTCTAATTGGTCCTTAGGCGACGGCCTTGAGGATGACGATGTCGTAGGGATCGGCGCTTTCGACGCTGATTTCCTTACTTTCGTCCGGAATGCGGTCGATGAGGGCCTTCCCCAAAGCGCATTCGTTAGAGATCATCGGGTAGGGCTCGGCAAGGGGATCGGCTTCGATGCTGCCCACGAGCTTCACGGTATGCTCTTCGCCGCTAGCGACTTCCCGATAGGTGACGGTATTCCCGAGGAAGATCTTCTTCCCGACCTTGGTCGGATCGACCAAGACGTAGTTGGCAAGGGTATGCTCTAGTTCGACGATGCGGGCTTCGATCTGGGCTTGCCTGGTACGGGCGGCATCGTAGTCTGCGTTTTCGCTGAGGTCGCCTTGGTCGCGGGCGGCCTTAAGGGCTTCGACGTTTTCCGGCCTTTCGACATCGATGAGGCGGCGGTATTCTTCCTGGGTCTTCTTGAGGCCTTCGGGAGTGAGATGGATCTTTTCTTCGGCTGGCATGGTATCTCCTAATATTCGGCGGGCTAAATGATAGGCTAAAGCCTAGGTTTCCTCAATCGGCGTTTTCTTCCCCGAGGCCCTCTTCTTCGTAAGCGGCCAGGACTTCCTGGCATTCGGCGAACTCTTCTTCGCTCACGTCCGTGAGGCTTTCGCCATCGGCGCTGGCCATGACGATGAGGGAATCTGGATCCTCTTCTTTGAAGAGGAAGTAGTAGTCCTTTTCCCTTTCGTCATTATGGTAGTAGAAAAGGATCTTGTATTCGTCGGTCACTCCGTCATCGCGGGTGATTAGCATCGTATTGTCGGTGATTTCCATCATATTCCGTTTTCCTCTCTGGCTAGATAGTTTTCCAAGATGGCGACGGCCGCCTGCTGGTCGATGACCTCTTTCCTCTTGGCCCGGCTGATATCGGCCTCCAAAAGGCGCCTGGTCGCCATGACCGTCGTCAGCCTTTCGTCCACGAGGACGACCTTGATTCCGGGAATGGCTTCTTCGAGCTCTTCCTTGAAGCGCTCGGAACGCTTGGCGCTTTCCCCGGCGCTCCCGTCCATGTTGAGGGGATATCCCAAGGCAATGGTCTTGATCCCATAGGTCGAACAGAGTTCGACGACATGGGCAATGGCCTGCCTATAGGCCTTCTCGAGGAAGCGGAAGTTCTCCTTCCCGTGGGCGATCCCGAGGGCATCGCTCATGGCGACTCCCAAGGTCTTCGTTCCGAGATCTAATCCCAGGACTTTTTCCTTCATCAAAGCAATCCCTTGATAACCTCGGCGGCTTCCTTCATGGCCATGGGCTTCGCACAGGCCCCGGCCACGCGAGCGGCTTTGCCGCCGCCCCTACCTTCGAGGATCGTGGCGATGGCCTTGAAAGCGGCATCGGCGCCGAGCTTTTCGGTAGCCTTGCCATTGCTAAGAACAATGAGGGCGGCCTTCGGGGCGCTGCCGCCGGCAAGGATGATGAGCGAATCCTTGGCCATGCCCTTCAGGGCATCGCCCAAGGCATCGACTTCTTCCCTTGAAGCCTTATCGAGATGGGAAGCGATGAAGGCAATTCCATTTATGGTTTCGGCCTTGGCCAAAAGGTCTTTGGCGAGGTCGGCGGCACCTTGTCCCCTCAGGGACTCGTTTTCCTTTTCGAGTTCCTTGATTCTTTCCTTGAGGCTCAGGAACTTCTTGAGGAAGTCGACGTCGCTACTATCGCTCTTCTCTTCGGCTTCGTCGAGGATGGCGGTTCTCTTCCGCATGTACTCGTAGGCCTTCTTCGAGGTAACGGCCGTCAGGCGGCGGACGCCGCTAGAGATGGCTTCGTCCGAGACGATCTTGAAGACGCCGATCTCGGCGCTATTGCGGACATGGGTCCCGCCGCAGAGCTCGATGGAAAGATGCCCGAAGGTCACGACCCGGACTTCTTCCCCGTACTTTTCCATGAATTCGGCTTCGGCACCTAGGTCGATGGCTTTTTGTAGGGGCATGATCAAAGTCGTTTCGGGCATCCCGATGTTGATCATCTGGTTGACGTCATCTTCGATGATGCCGAGATCGTAATCCGTCGGCTTCTTGGAGACGCTGTAGTCGAAGCGGAGGTAATCGGGTCCGACGTAGGAGCCTTCCTGCTTCGTATAGCCGAGCTGATGGCAAAGCGAGGCGTGGAGCAAGTGGGTGGCGCTATGGTTGCGCTCGATGCAAAGGCGCCTTTCGTAATCGATGGCGAGCCTGATGTCGTCGCCTTCCTTGATTTCGCCTTTGACTTCATCGACGACATGGAGGTGCTGGCCATTGGGGGCCTTCCTCACGTCGATGACTTCGGCATGGAAGCCTTTTCCTTCGACGAAGCCGATATCCGAGCATTGTCCGCCCATTTCGGCGTAGAAGGGCGTTTTGGCGACGGCGATTTCGCCTTTTCCCTTCAGGACGCTGACCCTCTTCCCTTCGGAGAAGAGGCCGATGACCTTGCTCTTGAACGCATCGGCGTCATAGAGGAATTCGCTTTTTTCCTTGAAGGCAAGCAAATCGGCCGATTGGGCCCCGAAGCCGCTGACCTGGACGCGGCTGGCCCTACTTTTTTCCTTGGCTTCTTCGAGCAATTTCTCGAAGCCTTCCATATCGCAGCCGAGGCCTTTTTCCCTGGCGATCTCGGCCGAGAGATCGGCCGGGAAGCCATAGGTATCGTAAAACTTGAAGAGGGTTTCCCCGTCTAAGGTCTTGCCGGCTTTGAGGATATCGCCGAGCATCGCTTCGCCGGCGGACAAAGTCTTGAGGAACTTTTCTTCCTCGGCTTTGACGAGAGCGCTATCTTCCTCGACCTTGGACAAGAGGTCCGGATAGAAGTCGGAGAACGAAGTCGAAACGACTTTAAGAAGGGTATAGAGGAAGGGACGCTCGATCCCGATCTTCCGGGCGTAGCGCATGGCCCTCCTTAGGATTCTCCTAAGGACATAGCCGCGCCCCTCGTTGCTGAACCTGGCACCATCCGCCAAAGCGAAGGTCAGGCAGCGGGCGTGGTCGGCGATGACCCTGAAGGAGAGTTCGTTCCCCTTATAAGGGATGCCGCTTTCCTTTTCGCACTCATGGATGATGGGGCTGAAAAGGTCGGTCTCGAAATTGGTTTCGGTGTTTTGGAGGATGCAGGCGATCCTTTCGAGGCCGGCGCCTGTATCGATGTTCTTGCTCGGAAGTTCCTTGTATTCCTTCCTGGGAATGCCGGGTTCTGCATTGTATTGGCTGAAGACGATGCCCCAGAGCTCGATGTAGCGGTCGTTGTCCTCTTCGTTTTCTAGAAGCGCGATCCCCTTATGCTCCGGATCGTACTTCTCCCCACGGTCGAAGAAGACCTCGGTATTGGGGCCGCTCGGCCCTTCCCCGATTTCCCAGAAGTTGCCTTCGAGGGGAATCAGGTGGTCCTTCTTCATCCCGGCCTTCTGCCAGAGTTCGTAGGACTCCAAGTCATCCGGATTGTAGGTGGCATAAAGCCTATCCATCGGAAGGCCGAAGCCCTTTTCCTCGTCCGTCAAGATCTCGGCGGCCCAGGGAATCACTTCCTTGCGGAAATAATCCCCGATCGAGAAGTTCCCCAGCATTTCGAAGAAGGTGTGGTGGCGGGCGGTGAAGCCGACGTTTTCGATGTCGTTGGTCCGGATGGACTTCTGGACATTCACCAATCTTCTACAAGGCGGAACCTCGGTTCCGTCGAAATACTTCTTCAATCCGGTGACCCCGGCATTGACGAAAAGCAGGCTCTTGTCGTTATGGGGCACCAAAGGAACCCCGGGGACGAACAAGTGCCCCTTCTCTTCGAAGAAGGCGATCCAGCGCCTTCTGATCTCGTGTCCGCTCAGCGGTTTCATAACTAAATAATCCCAAGGCGGATTATACGCCCCTCGCCTTTTTTATAAAGGCGCTCTATTGCTTGGCGGCGAAAGCCGTCTGGTAGTAAGGCAGATCCTTCTCGTCTTCCGGATCGACGAGGTTCCCGTCCTTATCGTAGTAGTCGGCCAGTTTCCTACCATCGCCATAGATAGAGATATCCCCGTCCAGGTCTTCCCACTCGAAGTGGAGATTGCCGGTGGTGCCGGTGAAATAGATGCGGTTGTTGATGGCTTGGCTATAACTTAGGCCCGTCGCGCTTGCGATGGCGGCCGCGATCCTTTGGAGAGCGCCGTCATAGGGGTGCTGGGTCGAATAGCTCGAGTTGCCCTGATTGGCGGTGGTGATGGCGGCCGAAGCCCAAGACCAGCTTGGATTGATCCAGCGGATGTACTCGCTGGAATTGGCGCCATGGCTAATGGCCCCGTGGTGGGCGGCCTTGTAGATCACTTCTTCCGCCCCGTCGAGGAACCAAGCGTTGCCCTCTTCGTCGCTATTGAGTTCGATGGTGCTGGCTTCGGCTTCGTCGATGCCCATGTCGCCCGACATGTAGACGGCCTTGCCCCCGGCCCTTACGCACATGGCAATGCTATCGAGGTTCGGGTTGCTGGAAGTGCCGGTGCTTTCGTATTCCGGGTAATAGCCGGTATCGAGGAAGATGACGTAGGCCCCTTCGTCGATCTGCATGGCCTGGTTGCCGGACTCCAGGATGTCTTGGATGGCCAAATATTCGGCACCCCTATTGACCCAGTATTCGCGGACCCCTTCTTCCCAGGTGCTTTGATAGGTCGAGTTGTATCCGCTCACGCCATTGTCGACGACGTATTTGACCTCGGTGATGCCGCCGTTTTGGATGGCTTGGTTCCTGAAGCCACCGTAATGGTCGGTATGCTCGTGGCTAAGGACGACCATGTCCAACACGTGGTCAGTCACGAATTCCTCCAAAGCCGAGGAAACGGCATTGGCCATGGTATTGTTGTTCGGGCCGGCATCGACCAAGATGTCGAAGGATTCGGAACTATCGCCGACGCGATATTGGATTAGGGTCCCGTCGCCATATGTGCCCGACATCTCGAGGGCGATGATTTCCAACTGGCCCTCTTCGTTATAACTGGAGAAATCGGCATCGCCCATGGTGTAGCCGGGCGTCCATTCCGAAGTTTCGGAGGTTTTGCTTTCGATAGTGGCGCTCGGAGCGCTGGGCGGCACGTACGCGGAAGTATCACTGGTTCCGTCGAATAGGTCGCAGCCGGCAAGTGAAAGAACCCCGGCAGCTGCCAACAGTAGATATTTGGATTTCATCGAATTCATTCCTTATCGGGACCCTTTATAAAGGCGGTCCTTTATTTCCCGATAGGCTATTATCCGCCTATAAGGCGGCAATTGCAAAAATTCTCAAAATGGGTCAGAGATCGATTCTTTCGCCTTCCAGATAAGTGGCGGCGATGATGGCCGAACCGAGCATCCTTTCGCCCTTATAGATGACGGCGAATTGGCCGGGCGTTACCGCCCTGGCCTTTTCGAGAAGTTCGAAGCGAACTTGGTCCCCTTCGATATATATCCGGCATTTTGTATCGGCGGCGCGGTAGCGGAACTTGACCCCGACTTCTTCTCCCTCTTCCGGGAGCGGCCCGACGATATTGAGGGTATCAGCAAAAACCGTATCTGGATAAAGGAGCCGTTCCTCGGGGTCATTGGAGACGTAAAGGATATTGTTCTTCGTGTCCTTCTTGGCTACGTACCATGGGTTGGCGGTCTTGCCGTGGATGCCCCCGATTCCGAGCCCCCTTCTCTGTCCGATCGTGTAATAGAGAGTACCGACGTGCTCCCCTACTTTATTTCCGTCATGGAGATCGATGATGTCGCCGCTATTCGCCGGGAAATAATTCATCAGGAAGTCCCGGAAACGGCGCTCGCCGATGAAGCAGACGCCCGTGGAATCTTTTTTATCCATGACGCTGCTTAGTCCGAGCTTATGGGCAATGTCCCTGACCTCATCTTTCTTGATATCGCCCAAGGGGAAAAGACACGACGCAATCTGCTCTTCGCTAAGCTGGCTTAGGAAGTACGTCTGATCCTTGTTCTTATCGGCGGCCTTATAGAGATATTCGATTCCTTCATGGACATCTTTCCTTGCGTAATGTCCCATGGCGATGGTCTCGAATCCATTGGCCTTGGCAAACTCCAGGAAGGAATCGAATTTGATGTACTTGTTGCAGTAGACATCGGGGTTGGGCGTCCTTCCCTTTTTGTATTCGTCTAGGAAATAGGAAAAGACCGAATCCCAGTATTCTTTGACGAAGTCGGCCCTTAGAAGGGGGATCCCGAGCTTCTCGGCCGCTTCTTTGGCATCGTCGTAATCCTTTTCTTGGGGACATTGATCGTCGAAGGCGGTCGGATTGCCCAAGTAGTCATTGTTGGCAAGGGCATCCCAGTTCCGCATGAAGCAGCCGGTGACTTCATAGCCGGACTTCTGGAGCAAGTAGGCCGAAACGGCGCTATCGACGCCGCCGGAGAAGCCGAGGAGGACCTTTTCGCTCATAGTTCGCGGCTATCCAAAATCAGCGTAAAAGGGCCGTCGTTGGTCAAAAAGACCCGCATATCGGCGCCGAATTGGCCTTCTTTCACTTCGTATCCGTATCCCCGCAGCATCTCGTTGAATCGGAGGTATTCCTGCTTTGCTTTGGTCGGTTCCATGGCCTTGCTGAAGCCCGGGCGGTTCCCACCTTTGATGTCGGCGGCCAAGGTAAACTGGCTGACCGAAAGGATGCTTCCTCCCACTTGGGCAAGCGATAGGTTCGTCTTTCCGTTTTCGTCTTCGAAAATCCTAAGATTGGCTATCTTTTTGGCAACCTTTTCGAGGTCGCTATCCTGGTCGTCTTCGAGGAGCCCGACCAAAAGCAAATAGCCCTTCCCGATTTCGGAAAAGGGCTTCTTTTCTATTTCGACCCGGGCCCCGAGGACCCTTTGGAGAACTACCTTCATCAGGCGATGACTTCGCGGATGAGGATCGGGGGCTGGCGGTGCTTCTTGGCGATAACGAAGCAGCCGGCGATTTCCCTATAGACCTCATCGACGTCTTCTTTGTTCGTATGGGCATAGGCCAAAATATCGCCTTCTTCGACCTTATCCCCGACTTTCTTATTGAGGACGATGCCGGCGGTGAAGTCGATGGCGTCGCCGAGTTTGGCGCGCCCGGCCCCGAGCGTCATGGCCGTCACCCCGATCCCGAGGCAATCGATGCGGGTGATGTAGCCGGCTTTGGCGGCCCTGATTTCGGCGATCTTGGAAGCTACTGGGAATTTATCCAAATCGTCCAGATAGCTGACATCGCCTCCTTGGGCGGCAATGAATTCCTTTAATTTGGCGAAGCCGGACCCGTCTTCGATAGCTTTTTTGATGAGGGCTTCCCCTTCTTCCCTATTCTTGGCGACTTCGGCTTGGACCAGCATGATGGCTCCGGCGCTTACGACCAGTTCGACCAAATCGGCCGGCCCTTTGCCTTTGAGGGTTTCGACGGCTTCCTTGACCTCGAGGATGTTGCCGACGGCAAAGCCCAAAGGCTCTTCCATCGAGGAAATGATGGCTCTGGTATCGCGGCCGAGATGGCGCCCGATGGCGCACATGGCGCCGGCCAATTTCCTGGCCTCGGTGACATTCTTCATGAAAGCCCCGGAACCGTATTTGACATCCAAAAGGATGGCGTCGCTTCCGGAAGCCAGCTTCTTGCTCATGATGCTGGAGGCGATGAGGGGGATCGGCTCGACGGTCGCTGTGACGTCGCGCAACGCATATAGCTTCTTATCGGCCGGATCGATCTCGGCCGTCTGGCCGATGATGGCGATCCCTATTTTGTTTACTTGGTCGATGAATTCCTGATCGCTTAGGTCGACATGGCAGCCGGGAATGGATTCCATCTTGTCGAGGGTGCCGCCGGTATGGCCGAGGCCCCGGCCGCTCATCTTGGCAAGCTTCCCGCCGCAGGCAGCGACAAGGGGTCCGAGGACCAGGGATGTCTTATCCCCTACTCCCCCGGTCGAGTGCTTGTCGACCTTGATGCCTTCGATGGCGCTTAGATCGATCGTCTCCCCGCTATGCATCATGCAATCGGTAAGGACGGCTGTTTCCTTTTCGTCCATTCCCCGGAAGAGGACGGCCATAAGGAAGGCCGAGATCTGGTAATCGGGGATGCTCCCGTCGGTCACTCCATTGATGAAAAAAGCGATTTCTTCTTCGCTCAAAGCGTAGCCGTCGCGCTTGCGCTCGATTATGTCCACCATCCGCATGGGGATATTATGGGCTCTGGGTTTCGGTTGCGCCATAGCCTATGGCTTTCCTTGCCCGGGCGAAGCCCGCTATAATTAGGGGCGCATGGAGCAATTCCCCGAAACACTCCCCAAATCGCTGCCCGAAGTCGATAGAAAAGCCCTTTTGGAAGCGATTGAGGGAAAGCCGACCCACGCCCTTCTCCTCAATACGGAAAAGATCTCCGATGAGGAGTTCATGAGGCGCTATCCCGATATAAAGAAACATCCTTTCGTCGAGCACGCCTATCTCTACGACAAAGACCAATATCCCTTCGGGAAATCGATCTACTACGAAAACGGGGCCATCTCGATCGAAGACGGGGCGGCCATGATGTCGGTCAACTATTTCCTGAGGCCCGAAACGGACGATGTCCTCTTGGATATCTGCGCGGCCCCGGGCGGAAAGGCCATCGGAGCCAGCCTCTACATGCAGAACAAGGGCTGCGTCATCGCCAACGACATCTCCTACCCGAGAGCCAAGGCCATGAGCCAGAACGTCGAAAGGATGGGCCGCGGAAACATCGTCTGCGCTTCCAATGACTTCGTCTTCTCCTTCACCCATTTCCAGGAAACCTTCGACAAGATCATCGTCGACGCCCCTTGCTCTGGCTCGGCCATGTTCCGGAAGGACGAAAAGGCCAAGGCCGACTGGAAGCCCGAAAAAGTCAAAAGCAACCACAGGAAGCAACTCGAAATCCTCGGGCTCGCCTACTCGATGCTCAAGAAAGGCGGAACCATCGCCTATTCGACCTGCTCCTTCTCTTACGAAGAAAACGAAGGCACCATCTTGGCCTTCAAAAGCCTCCATCCCGAAATCGAAATCATCGACCTGCCGGATGATCCTTCTTTCTATAGAAGCGAGGAGCTTCCGGAGGCCGTGACCCTCTATCCCCACCGCTTCCCCTACGGGGAGGGGCAATTCATCTGCCTTTTCAAGAAGCCCGGGGAACTCATCAAATCCAAGAAGGAAATCGTGAGTAGCGACGAATACAAAGACGTCATAAGCCAGTATGGCCTAGAAGAGAGAAGCAACGAGAAGATGCGGGAGAAGTTCTACTCCATCTACCAGCACTTCGATACGAGCCACCTGAATATCCTCCGCTACGGAGTGAAGCTCTTCGAGGTGCGTACCAACCGCATCTACATCCCCGACCACCATCTCTGCCACTTCCTGGACGATAGCTATTCCATCGCCATTTCCGAGGAAGACATGAAGAAATACATCCGGGGCGAGACCTTCGAACTCGACTTGGCCGATGGCTACTACATCGTAAGCTTCGACCGCATGAACCTCGGCTTCGTCAAATGCGTCGGCGGCATCGCCAAAAACCATTACCCCAAAGGGCTAAGGAAAAACATCGAGCTCTTCTAACTAGCCGTGGATATAAGGCCTCGGGAGACCCCTGAGGCTTTTGTTTTGATTGCCCTCTTCGTAGTACTTCTCGTCCTTCTTCATGAGGGCATAGACCTCTTCCCCGATGCGCTCGGCACTGGCAGCGGCGAATTCGACCGTATTGTCGGCCGGCTCATAGGTCTTCATGTACGAGATGAAAATGGGCTGGCGCTTGTCATTGGGCTTCTTATGCAAGATGCGGAAGGTCCCGTAGAGGGCGACTTCCTGGATCTCGACCCCGCCCCAGACGGCGGCCTTGTAGGCTCCGGCCTTGAATTCGAGCAAGGGGCCTTTGGGATCCTTGTTCCTCGTCCCTTCCGGGAAGATGAAATAGGAAATGTCGCCTTTCTTGAGGCGCTCCCCGCATTGCTTCAGGCACCGGGCGCTTTGGACCATGTCGTCGCGGTCCATGAAGATGCCATCTATCGCCCTAAGGGCCAGCCCGATGACCGGGAAATTGTAGGTTTCCTTCTTCGCAACGAAAGAGATGGGATCTGGGCTAAGGGCGATCAAAAGAAGCGGATCGAGATCGCTTAGGTGGTTTCCGACCAAGAGGCGGGCCTTTTTGTTATTGATGTACTTTTCGTAGCCTTCCGCCGTGATATCGAGCCGCATCCTCTGCAGGACATAGCGGATCAGACCTCTAACCCTTTTGTAGCGCTTCTCGAGCGGATACTTCTCGGGATGGCGCCCGTAGCGGTTTAGATAAAAGACCCAGTCCCAGAGGAGGCGCGGGCCGATGAGGCAGATATAGCGGAGGTACTTGAGCATGAGGCTATTCTATAGCCTCCTAAAGCCCAACGGCAAATGGGCCGCTCCTCTACCCCGCCATCTTGGGGTGGAGCAAGATTTCGTCTAGTTCATTCACGATGAGAAGGCCATGGGCCGGATCCATTTCGAGCCTTCCTTTCAGGGTGACGTAGGTCCCTTCCTTGGCCTTCATGAAGACGCCGTCTTTGCTTAGCATCGTCCTAACAGGGAATTGGTCGGTTTCGTAATGGCCGCTCGGGCCAGGTATGACGCGGTCTACTTCGACGTAGCGGATCCTTTCGGCGATCACCTTCCCAAGGCGTCCCGAAAGGAAAACGGAACTGATCATTTCGTTTCCTCCTTTATGAGAGTCTATGGGATGGGCGTCTAAGGTCCCTTACTTGTAGGCTAGTAAGAGCGGAGAGAAGGCCGGGACCTTGGCCTTTCCCGCCGGGAGGCCTTCGCCGGCCCCGCCATGGGCGTCTAGCAGGATGAGGGCGCCTTCCCCGACTTCTATTTCGACGTCGATGGGTTCGACGTTCAAATAGAGTTCGAGCCTCCTATCGGGAGCCACGGCATTAGAGTCGTTGTCCCTTAGGAAGATGGCGCCTCCGCGATCGGTGACGTCGATTAGATTATAGATGAGGCTCGGGTCATAGAGATGGAAGAATCTCTTCTTCCGCCTGATGGCGATGGCCTGCTTGGCGAATTCATAAAGGTCTTTCCTTGCCTCCAGCAAGGAATAGTCGAACCAATTGATCTCCACGGGCGAGTTGTAGGAATTTTCGATTCCCTTCTTGGTCCCGCCGATCTCCTGCCCGGCGTGGATGAAGGGGATCCCGAAGGAGAAAAGGACGAAGGCCACGGCCAATTTCACGAGGGAAAGGACCTCTTCTTCCTTCAAATAAGGCCGCAAACGCTTCACGTAATCATAGAAAGTGCCGTTGTCGTGGCATTCGACGTAGTTGAGGCTCTGGGCCGCGTTCATGAAGAGGGGCGGGGCGTTGAACTCGTTGCTGCTACCGGCCAGGCAATGCATGGCAAGAGGCTTCTTCGATTCGTCTCCGAAGAGAAGCCCCTTGATGGCTTCCCTATAGCGGTCGTTGAAGAAGGCATAGGTCGGGAGAAGCCGGCAATTCCCCATCTGACCGAGAGGGAAATCGACCTCGCCCCCCATATTCCATCCTTCCCCATAGAGGAGAAAGTTTTTCTTCCTTTTCCTCACTTCGGTTTCGATTTGCTTCAGGGTCTCGACATCGATGATGCCCATCAGGTCGAAGCGGAAGCCGTCGACGTCGTAGAAATCGACCCAATGGAGGGCGCTATCGATGATGAGGCGGCGGACCATCGGGCGTTCGCTCGCGAGATCGTTCCCGCAGCCGGAAGTCGAAGCCATCCGCCCGCTTCTCGTGTGGCGGAAGTAATACCCGGGGACGAGCTTTTCGAAATTGCTGGCCTCGAAGGAGTAAACGTGATTGTAGACCACGTCCATCACGACCCTGATCCCTTCTTCGTGGACGGCGTCGATCATCTTCTCGCATTCGAGCAGGCGCTTCTCGGGATCGTCCGGATCGGTGCAGTAGCTCCCTTCCGGAACGAAGTACTGGGCCGGATCGTAGCCCCAGTTGTAGCCTTCGCCCTTCTTCTTTTCGTCGACGCTGGCGAAGTCGTACATGGGAAGGATCTGGGCGTGGGTGATCCCCAAGGACTTCAGGTAATCGAGGCCGGCCGGAAGACCTCCCGCCGTTTTCTTTCCTTTTTCGGCGAGGCCGAGGAAAAGGCCTTTGTGCTTTATGTCGGTGCCCGGATGGGCCGTCATGTCGCGGACCGAGAGTTCGTAGATGATGGCCTCGGTCGGGGATTGGATGGCCGGGAGGGCGGCCCTGTCTTTCTTGGTCCTCAGGCCTTCAATATCGACGACGTAGGAATAGCTGCCATTGGGGCCGCTGGAAAGGGCATAGGGATCGATGCAGCGGTTCTCGACTCCCGAGTTGCGGACCGAGTAGAAGTATCTGGCGTTTTTGAGGTCGCCTTTGACTCTTATCTCGTAGATGCCTCCGTGGAGGCGCTTCATCGGAACGAGATGCCATTCCTTGGCCTTGGGCAAGGAATAAAGAAGGGTGACCCTCGAAGCCAAGGGAGCGAAAAGGACGAATCTCGTCTCTTCTTTGGCATAGATGGCTCCCAAAGGCCCATCGTATCTATATTTCTCGTCGAAGCCTTCGAAGGAAGCGCAGTCGTTGACGTCAAGGGGGTAGCGCCCGAAGCCCACGACCTCGACGAAGTAGGAGTGTCCGAGTTCCAAGGGTGCCGGGAGCTTGTAGTCATAGACCGAAAGGCTCGTGGTCGAGGAGGCCTTGCTTTGGGAGAGAGGCAATCTCGTCCCGTCGTCCTCATTGCCCAAGATGGCCCTCACTTCGTAGATCGGGGTGTCGTAGAAAAGGGTGAGCCTGATCTTCTGCCAGTCTATCAATTTGGCGCTGATGAGAGTGTCTTTCATAGGTTTTCCAATATGACGATGGCGGCGCAGTAATCCCCGTCATGGCTGAGGCTGCATTCGATGCGCTTTCCTTTGACCATGAGGTATGGCGCCCCCTCTATTTCCGTGAGGACTTCGATGTCCTTGAACTTCGCGGCCCCTAGGCCTTTACCGGTCGCCTTCATGTAGGCTTCCTTCAGGGCATAGCGGCCCGCGAGATAAACTTGCTTATCCTTCCGGCTTAGATATTCATCGTACTCCTTATCGGTAAGGATTCCTTTGGCGAAGGTTTCCGTCTTGGGAACCCTCGGGATATAGACGATATCGATGCCGGGGCGCATAAGGTTATTCCTCGTGCATGCCGGTCATATCCTGCATGTGAAGAAGGACGCGGCAGCCCTTGTTGTTGGTGCTCGAAGAGCCTTCCCTGCTCACGACGCCTTCGTCTTGGAGGCGGGCGAACAGGCGGCTCGCCTTCGGATGCCCGACGGCGAACATCGTCTGGATATAGGAAACCGAGGCGTAATCGCGGCCCATGACGTTCCGCTTGACCTCTTGGTAGAGCTCTTCGTCGCTTGCGGCCTTCAAAGCCTTGGTATCGACCTTGGCCGCTTCCCTTTCGGCTTCCTTGGCCTCGGCTTCGTGATCGACCAGATCGAGGAAGTCCGGATTGTAATCCGGTTCCCTCTGGGAGCGGATGTAGTCGCAGACCTCGGCGATCTCGTGGTTGTCCACGAAGCAGCCCTGGAGACGAGCCAGGCCGCCTCTGACCATCATCGGGCAATCGACCAGCATATCGCCTTTGCCAAGGAGAGTTTCGGCCCCGTCTTGGTCAAGGATGACGCGGGAGTTGAGGCTATTGGAAACCATGAGGGCGACCTTGACGCCCAGGTTGGCCTTGATGGGGCCGGTCACGATATCGGCGCTCGGGCGCTGGGTGGCGATGATGAGGTGGATCCCGGCGGCACGGGCTTTGCTGGTAAGCCTGATGATGACTTCGTCGATATCCTTGCAGGTCAGTTTGAGATCGGCGAATTCATCGACGACCACGACGATGAAGGGGAGCTTCTTCGTGCCGGGTTCGTAAGGGACGTAGTCGCCGTTATACTGGCGGATGTTGCTCACGCCGGCTTCTTCGAAGAGACGGTAGCGCCTTTCCATCTCGATGGCCAGCTTATCCAGGCAGACCTTGGCTTCGCTCGGCTCCTTGACGATGGGGCATAGCAAATGCGGAAGGTTCTTGTACTTCGTCATTTCGACACGCTTGGGGTCGACCAAAACGAGTTTCAGATCGTCCGGGTCGTTCCTCATGATGAGGCTCATGAGGACCCCGTGAACGAAAATGGATTTGCCGGAGCCGGTCGTGCCGGCCACGAGCATATGCGGGAATTCGCTTAGATCGCTCGACATGCATTCGCCGGTGATCGATTTCCCGAAGGGGATGTAGAGGTTCTTCTTCCCGTCCTCATTGGAAGGCAAGGCCTCGAACATTTCCTTGAAGGGAACGGTGGCGGTCACGGAGTTAGGGACCTCGAGACCCGAAGTCGACTTCCCACGGACGACCTGCTCGAAGCGGGCCGTGACGCCATCGAGACGGACGCAGATGTCCTGGATGACGTTGCTAAGGCCGGAGACGCGGTAATTGGCGGCCGTCTGGATGTCGAAGCGGGTAACGGAAGGCCCGATGGTATAGCCGATGGCCTGGGCCGGGATGCCGAGGTCCTCGAAGGTCTTGTTGATGGTTTCGCAGCGGACCTTGGCTTCTTCTTCGTTCCTCGCCGCATTCTGGGAAACCCCGTATTCCTTGAGAAGATTGCTCGTGGGCTTCACATAGGGTTCCAAGGGCTTCTGGACCGGGGCCGGCTGCGGCATGGGGTCAGGTTGGGGAGCGGGCTGAATAGCGGGTTGCGGAATCGGCTGGGCCATGGGCTGAGGAGCAGGCTGCGGAGCCGGAGCAGTCTGGATAATCGGTTCCGGAACGGGTTCGGGGATCGGTTCCGGTTCGGGCATGAGGAAGGTGCCTTCGGCCACACGCGGGGTCACGGGCTCTTCAATCGTTTCCGGAACTTCGTCTTCACCGCCGAAATAGAAATCCTCGGGCTTTTCTGGCACAGGCTCCGGTTCAGGAATGGGCTGAGGCGCAGGCTGCGCGATGATCGGTTCAGGGATTGGCTGCGGGGCGGGTTGGGGCGCGGGCTGAGGAACCGGTTCCGGTTTCAAAGCGGCCGGTTCGATGACGGGCGATACGTAAGCCGGTTTCGGCGCCGGCTGCGGAGCCGGTTCGATGTAAAGGGAAGCAGTCTCGCTTTGGGTATTCCCTAGTTTCAATTTCGCTTCAGTGAGGGAAGTATTGCGGAGTTCCGCGGCCGAAAGATTGAGGATCTTCTGCGGCTCTTCCCTTCTCGTTTCCCGGGGAATTGCGGGGTTATCGATGCGGTTTCTATTTTCGGCGACCCGCGAAAGAGTCGAAACCGGAGCAGCGATCGGAGCGGGCGCCGGTTCTTCGTAGACGGGAGTCGCGAAAGAAGGCGTCGGGCTATCTTCCCCGAGGTACTTCTTCATCAGTTCCTGGTATTCGCGCTGCTCCCTCACTGCGTCGTCATAGGCATCGCGCCGGGCCTTTTCTTCCTGGCGCCTCGCCTTCTTGATAGCCCCTTTGCTCCGCATCGAGGCAATGCCCTTGGTGATGGGAGCCCAAAGGGCGGCCACGATGCCGCCGAGAATCAAGAGCCCGCCGAGGAGCCCGGCCATCACGGAAGTCCCGTTTTCCAAAAGGACGAGCAAAAGATAGATGAGGATCCCGCCCCCGAATTCGGGCATCAAGGGCATGGAGGCGTAAAGGCTATTGGCGCTTACATAGCCCATCCCGAAGGTTTCGTCTCCCCCGTTATAAAGGGCAAGGCCCCCTAGGCTCGGGGCTTCGGCAAGGCAATAACGGCCAACGATCAGGGAAATCCCGATATAGCAAAGGACGTAGGCCAAAACGACCCTTCCGGAATTCTTCCCGCCCGGGAGGGAACCCATGAGGAAATAGCAGACCCCGACGATGAATAAAGCCGGGATCAAAAGCCAATATCCGGTAAAGCCGAAGAGATAGAAGACACCGATCCCGAGGCCATAGAGGAAATTGCTGGTGGGAGAAAGCAAAACGACGAGGCTGAATAAGGCCAAAACCGCCCCGAGGGCGTGCTTGATATCCAGCTTCGTGTATTCGCGTTTTTTGCCCATCAGGCCACCTCGATGATCAGCGGCAGGACCATCGGTTCCCTGCCGGTCGTCCGCCTGATGGTGCGGGCGCAGCGCTCATAGACCGTTTGCTTGAGTTCGTCCAAACGGTAATTCTCTTGGGCCAAATTTTCCTCGACGGTCGTAAGGAAAAGCCGGCTTACTTCCCTGGTAACGCTGTCGGCGTCCCTGGCGAAGACGAAGCCCCGCATCTGGACGTCCGGCCCGGCGACGATGGCCCTCTTCCCTTTCGAGATCGTGAGGCCGAGTATGACGACGCCTTCGCTAAGCTTTTCGCGGTCGCTAAGGACATTGGAGCCGACATCTCCGACCCCGATCCCGTCGATCATGATGTCGCCGTGCTTGATGCCTTCGTCGACGAGGCGTCCGCCTTTTTCGTCAATAAGGACGGAGATCCCATTTTCGAGAAGGAAGACATTCTGGTGGCTCAGGCTGATGCCCATCGAAAGGGCGACCTGGGCATTGGTGAGCAGATCCTTGAAGAAGCCTTTGACCGGGATGTAGTACTTCGGTTTCAGAATCCCGATCATCATCTTCAGGTCTTCTTCCGAAGCGTGCATGCGGAGAAGCGTCTTTTTGCTGAGGTTCTTGATCTTGGCGCCCGTCCTATAGAGCTCATCGACGGCGTCGGTGAATTCGAGTTCGGTATTGTCGTTGCTGGGAGCGGCGACGATGAAGGTATCTTCAGGGCCCAAGACGATGCGCTTATCCTCGCTTTGGCCCCCGGCCAAAAGGGCGATCTTGCTATAGAGCTTGCTGCCTCTACCGAGAATGAGAATGATTTCTTCGTTTTCCCTTAGGCGCCTGATGTCGTCGACGGGAGCGTAGTTGGCCTTCGGTATCTGAAGGTGTCCGCTCCCTTGGAGGGTCCTGAGGATCTCTTCGCTTTCCTTGTCGTAGCAGACGACTTTCTTGCGGCTCGCCACGGCCATGTCGATGACTTCGGCGATGTTGTAGGCGTTGCTACTGAAGACGGAAACGAAGACGCGGCCCGGGGCGTCTTTGATATCGCGCTCCACAAGCGGAGCGAGCTTGTACTTCGGGGCCGTATAGCCGGCCTTGGCCGCATACTTGCTTTCGGCCAATAGGACCAAGGTATCTTCTTCCGCCAATTTCGCGATGGCGACGGCATCGTGGAGGAAGCCGGGCTTGGCGTTGTTTTCGACGACGAAGTCGCCGGTGACGACGATGTTCCCGAGGCTCGTCGAAATGGCGATGCCGGAGGAATCGGCGATGTTATGGGAAGTATGGAAAAAGCGGATCTTCCTCTCCCCCACCTTGAAGCTCGAGGTCGGGAGAACCGGATGGAAGTCGTACATGTCCGGGTCAAGGGAACTTTGGGCCGTGAAGACCTTGAGCATGGCGATGGTCGTCTCGCTGGCGTAGACCGGAGCCGGGACGTCTTTGTAGACATAGGCGATGGCCGCCATATCGTCTTCGTGGCCCTGCAGGAGGAAGTAGGCTTTGACGTCCTTCTTCCTTTCCTTGAGGTAATCGAAATTGGGGATGACGTAATCGATCCCCGGCATCGTCCTATCGGGGTAGCGCAGGCCGCACCCGACGACGTAAAGCTCGCCCGAGACGTCGACGAGGAGGCAGTTCTTTCCGTCTTCGTCGAGGCCGCCCAAGGCGATTATCCTGATCTTGTCGTTCATATGGCTTATTGATGAATGGCCCCCTAAGGGGCCGGTTGGCTTACACATTATAAATGGAAGCGCCGCCCTTTAGGGGGCCATTTTCGAAAATTCATGGCCGAAGACCTTGGCTATCTAAAGGGAACTGGAGCCAACCGGCTCGGCCGTGAAGATGAGCTGGGCTTTATGACGGTTATGGTGCCCGTCCTTGAATAGCTCCAGGACCTTATCGGCCGCTTCCTTGCTTAGACGCGGATCGTCCAATCCCCTAAGCAGAAGGATCCCGCCGATCGAGAGGATTTCCAGGGCCTTGAGATAAAGGGTAAGGGCGATGGCCTTCTTCTCCCCGAGGAAGGCGATGAGGCCTTTGGGATTCAAAACTTTGGTCGGCTCGCCCTCGTAAGCGAATTCATAGCGGTCGTCTTCCCGGACGGAAAGCACGGAAATGGCAGGGTCGGTGAGGCGGGCGGCCTCGATGAGATCAGCTGGACTAGCATCCAATAGGGCGCGGACGAAATGCATGCCGCCCGTGGCCTTGTTTATCGCTTTCTCCGGCGCGAAGAAGGAGTAATGGAAGCCGTAAGTATATTCGTTGATGACCGAAAAAGGATTGGTATAGGGGAAAGACATGATGGTCTTGGGGCTTTCTTCCGGTTTGTTCCAAGCCCGGCATTTGAGTTCTTCTCCCTTCAGCATGGCCGGCTGGGATTTGAGGAGATATTCATCCCGGAAGAACGAGCCTTTGAAGAAAAAGATCTTCCCCCTTTTGTAGAAATCGATTTCCAGGGTGATGCGTTCCCCGACGAATTCGCTCGGCCTGGCGCGGAAATAGCCGCTCGTCAAAAGGCTGGAAACGAGGACCAGAAGGCGGATCGCCCCATCCCTTTCCGCCTTCGGGCCTTTGAGGCCGAGGGCCTTAGGACAATATAGGCCCTCGGTGATCTTCGCCACCTCCTTCCCGGCCTTTCCGGGCTTCCTTTCCTTGGATGCGAAATCGAGTTCGTTGCCGTCGGCCAAAGGAGCAAAGCCGAAAGCCTTGACGCGCAAAATCTTCGTCAAATTCTTACCTCCTATGTGAACGGGGGCGTAAGCCGTCCCTAGTTATATTTAATATGCCACAAAACCTAGATTTTGTCAACGAAAATCCGGTTTTAGTCGAAGGAAAATGGCCAATCTATCCGCTTATTTCTTCAGGTCTTCCCTTAAGAGGTCGTAGAGGCAGAGTTCGCCTTTTTCGTGGGCGCCGAAGCGCTTTTCCCTATATTCCTTCAGCATTAAGAAGGTTCTGCTCGTAGCGCCTTCACACATCACCAGAGCCAAGCTCATCGGCGATCCCCTTCCTGACCTCAAGAAGGAGGTCGTAGTTCAGGTTCGTGCCGAAGATCCCGGCATCGAACTGATGGCTGATGAGCAGGCCCGAACGGACCTTGAGGTCGCCTTTGAGGTTTCTTAGGGAAATCCTATTTCCTTCCTTCTGGGCGACGTAGATGGCGTCGAGGCGCTTGATGAGGTTGAGGGTTTCCATCGAATGGGTCGTGAAGATCAGCTGGGCTTTCCGCGGATTGGTCTCGAAGTCCGTGAAAAGGAAGATGAGGTTCCCGACGATGTCCTTGTGGAGGGAATTTTCGACCTCGTCGACCACGAGTGTGCCGCCGGTTTTAAGCATCTCGTAGGCCCGTAGGAAAAGCTCGAGCCCCCTGATGGTCCCGGATGAAAGCAAGCCGATCAATTGGTTCCGGGTAATGGTCTTCGGCTCTTCCCCGTTCCTTGCGAATTCGACGAGTTCGCCGGGCAATAGCCTGATCGAGGCGATGGATGGATCGAGCAAACGGGCGAAGCGGATGGCCACATTCATATCGGCCTTGGCCAATTGGTCGAAGAAGGAGCGGTTGACCATCAAACCGGTCGCGATGAGGTCGGTCTGGTTTTCGGCGAAGAAGCTGAAATGCATCCCCTTGTCCATTTCGGCGATGGCCGAGCCCCCGACGATGCTTTTGGGAAGCTTCTCTTCCTTGGCCGATTCCTTCATTTCCAAGACGTGGCGGCCCTTCCTTTTGGTATAGGGGATGCTCCGGAGGCTTTCTTCCAAGATGTTGGGAAAGCGCCTGAAGGAAATGTCATCCTGGGGCTTTTGGAAGGTCGCCTCGTAGAAATAGACCGTCCCGTCGAGGTAGAAAACGATTTCCATATGGGCTTCTTCCCCGCGGAAATCGCCGGGAAGGGCGTATAGCCTTCCTTCGAGGAGAAGCAGATAAGCCCAGATCAAAAGATAAAGGACGCTGCTTTTGCCGGATGAATTGCCGCCTACTATAGAAACTACCTTGAAGGTATTGAGATTCTCTTCGATTGCCATCAGCTCGCGATCGAAATCTTCGTCCATGACCTTGGAACGGTTCAGGAGATTGATCTCGATTCCGTCTTCCAAAAGGCGGAGGCCGCTGGCATTGACTCTCAGCAATTTGAACATTCGTCGGTTCCTTGTTTCCGTAATGCAATTATAAACAGGTTTTCTGCTTATTTAAGCACCTTAATCAACAAGTCTCCGCAAAATTCCGCTTTTTGGTGTTTTGTAAAACGCCGAAATTGCAGATGGATCATTTCTTGAGATCTTCCCTTAAGAGGTCGTAAAGGCAGAGCTCGTCCTTGGCATGGGCTCCGTAGCGCTTCTCCTTGTAGGCCTTGAGCATCGCGACTATCTCGCCATTGCCCATCTTGGCGAAGTAGTCATGGAGATAGACCGCGTCCTTGTGATATTCGGGATGGAGGGTTTTGTAGTAATCGCTGGGACCGCTCGGATGCCTTCCCTTCTTCCAGCTTAGGTATTCGGAGTAGCGGTCTTCCCATATGAGGAAAAGGACTTCGAGTTCCGGTTTCGTCAAAACCTTGGCGGCGGGATAGACCAATCGCCTATTGACCGCGGGATTCCTGGATTTCCTGAAGGCGTCGCTTAGCTTGTCGCCGATGCGGAAGACCTCGACGGCCTCGCCGCGCTTGGCGCCGAGGATCGCGCCCTCGATGGCCTCGTCCAACTGCCTGGCGGTCATCGGTTCCCGCGATAGGAGATCGGAGTTCTTCCACCTAAGGAGATTGCGGTAAAGAAGAATCGAGACGACGTGGGTTTCGCTACGCCCCTCGCACATCAGCAAAACGGACGGCATCCATGATCTCCTCCTTCACATCCATTAGTTTCTCGTAGTCGACGTTGGTGCCGAAGTCGCCGGCATCCATCTGGTTGCTGAGGCGGAGATCGCTCCGGGCGTCGTAGCCGTCCTTGAGATTGACGCAGGAGACGACCTTGCCGTTGCGATGGGTGATGAAGATGGCGTCCCGGCGGCTCAGGAAGTTGAGGCAGGTCGTCATGTTGGTGGTGAAAAATAGCTGCGCCCCGAGGGGATTGGTCGAGTAGCTATTGAAGAAGGAAAGGATCGTCCTTACCAATTCCTTATGGAAGGAAGTCTCGAGTTCATCGACGAAAAGGATGCCGCCGGAGCGAAGGATGGCATCGATTTTGATGAAGAGTTCGAGGCCCCGGATCGTCCCGGCCGAAAGAAGGGTGATGAGCTGGCTCCTGGTGATGACCCTCTTCTCTTCTCCGACCCTTGCGAATTCGACGAGATCGCCGTTGATGAGCTCCAAGGTGGCAATCGAATCGTCGAGAAGGCCGAGGACGAGGTTCTTCATCTTCGGATCGGCCTGCTCGAGGGTCAGGAAAAAGGAATCGGAAACAAGGGATTGCATGGGGCCTCCGATCCGATTCGTATCGAAGAAAGCGAAATTGATCTCTCCCCGTAGCAGATTCCTTATGGAAGAGCTTCCCCCGAAGCTCTCGGCCAAGGGCTCGATCTTGGCGGCTGCCTTCCTATCAAGGGCCTTTTTCCCGAGATAGCCGGAGTACCTGATGGAAGAAAGGCTTTCCTCGAGGATCTCGACATCGTCTTCTTGGACTAGGACCGACGGAGCCGGCTTCTTGAACCTGACCTTGTAGAAATAGATTTTCCCTCTTAAGTAAAAGTCCGTTTCGAGTTCCATCTCGTCATTTCCGAAATTGGAAAGATCGACCGGGAAGCGTCCCCTGTATAGAAACCAAACGGCGGTTATGAGAAGCCATAGGACGCTCGTCTTGCCGGAAGAATTGTTGCCGACGACAGCTACGCTTTTGAAGGTGTGGAGGTTCTCGTCGACCTCGAGGATCTGCTTTATGGGATCGGTTTCGTATATCCGCGTACGGCTAAGAAGGTTGATTTCGATTCCGTCAGAAAGGTTTCTGAACCCGCTGGCCTTGACCCTAAGAAGCCTAAACATTTTCTACCCTCCTTTTCAGAGTTCAAACGTATTTTTCGTCTGAGTTCACACTTATTGTACATGAATTGTGCCAAAGCAAGCAGGAAAAAGACGCTAATTTCGGAAGAAAAGGTGATTCAAAAATCAAATGGCGAAAGGACAGGAAAGTATTTCTTCGTTGGAAACGAGGGAAAGGACCTTCATGCCTTTTTCGCAAATCAAGGCATAGCTTGCCGGATAGCCGCCCTTGGGAAAAGCGACGGAACCGGGATTGAGGAAATATTTGCCGTCTTCGTACGTGCAGACAGGAATATGGGTATGCCCGCTGACAAGCGCATCCAGATCCTCACCATCAGGAAAGGGCAAATCCCCGTGGAAGAGTCCGAACGCTTTGCCGAAAACCGTAACTTTAATATTGTTGGGGATATCAAATGGAAGAAGCATAGCATCAACCCTGGAATCGCAATTGCCGCATACGGCGCGAATCGGCTGCTCGATGCTTGAGAGAAGCTTGCAGACTTCCATCGGCTCATAGTCGTCGGGGACGCCATTGCGGGGCCCGTTGTACATGAAATCGCCGAGAAGCCATACTTCATCAGGTTTAACTTCTTTAATCTTTTCTATAAGCTTCCGGGCAGCATTTACCCTTCCGTGTATGTCGCTTGCGACTAAGATCAGATTGGTCTCATCCATTATTTGGCCTCAATATTTAAAGTAGTTATGAGCTGTATACCTGTGCCCGCGATATTTTCATCGATCACTTGGTTGAATTTAACCGGTGCCTGAACCTCGATGTTCTTAATTTGTTCCATTGCCGCCCCAATCAGGCCTTTAGGGATAGGCTCCTTCGTTTTGACGGGGCAAATGGAGGCGGTGCCGCCCACGACCTTAACGACACTCGTCAATGTCCGCCTCGGATCACTGGCTTCCTGAATGGCATAGGTTTTGCCGCGCGGACAAAAATTCCCAGTGACGTTGAGTTGCTCATCGACATGAAGACGACAGCCCCGCGGGCAAAGGATGCACGTAAGATCCATCGGCTTCATAAACGGCCCTCCGCCAAAGAAACCGCAATGGGGCTATAGTCGTTTTCTAGTAATTTTCCGTTAATAGCGATATTTTCCATATCAGCAGGTAGCCAGAATAGTTTAAACAACTTTTTGATTACCTTCCCATTTTGGCTTATCAAAAGGGTCGAATCCTTGGCAGGTCTTCTAACCCGGAACTTGATTTCATACTCTCTTTCCCTGTTATAGCCAAGCTTCGAGGGCACCACATAAGAGATACCCTGACCCGCATTGACTTGGATTTCCTTCCCGGCAAAACGCTTTCTTTGGCTAAATTCAGCAGCCGCGGTTCCGGCTTTCTTCCCTTCCTGGTATGCCATATCGGCAAGGTCGTGGATATGGAGGCTATTGCCCGCGGCGAATAGGCCTGGGACCTTTGTCATAAGAGAATCATCGACCAATGGACCTTTATTGAGCCCGATTTCCAAACCGATCTCTTTTAGCAAAGTAACATAAGGCGCAAGCCCAACGGAAAGTATCAGGCAATCGATATCCCACTTCTTCTCTGTGCCGGGAATAAAGTTTCCTTTCTCATCAACTTTTGCCGTAATGACGGCCTCGACCCTCTCCTTCCCTATCGCTTCCTTGACGGTCGTGCTGAGTAGCAAAGGGATCCCGAAATCGTCTAAGCACTGGGCCTTGTTCCTGGCTAGGCCTCCGAGATAGCTGTTCCGTTCGGCAACAGCCACGACCTCGGCCCCTTCCAAACTGAAGCGCCGGGCCATGATGAGACCGACGTCGCCGCTTCCCAAAATGAAGATCTTCTTCCCGACAAGGTGTCCTTTAATATTCAAAAGCAGTTGGGCTTCCCCGGCCGGATATATACCTCCTGGGCGGTCTCCGGCAAGTCCGATCGAACCCGCCGTCCTTTCCCAGGAGCCGGCCGCATAGACAATGGCCTTGGCCTCAACGGTCACTTCTCCCCTCTCTTCGCTAAGGCAAACGAGTTTGAGGGACGGATCGATCGAAGAAACATAGGTTTCGGTCCAAATCTCGACCCCGAGGCCTTCGAGGTCCTCGACGAGCCTATAAGCCATCTCCGGCCCGGTAAGCTCTTCCTTATAGAGTTCGAGCCCGAAGCCGTTATGGATGCACTGGGGCAAGATGCCGCCGAGATATTCCCTTCTTTCGATGACCAAAACGGATGCGCCCTTCTCGGCTGCGGCTTTGGCCGCGCCGAGGCCGGCGGCCCCGGCCCCGATGATCGCGACATCGACCTTCTTAATCGCCATCGCGTATCTCCTTCATGGATATCTGGCTACCGGGCCTATCGTAAGGGACTTCCCCTTCGCTTATCCCCATGGACTCGGATAGATAAGGAAGGACCGAGGCCATGCAGAAGCCGCCTTGGCATTTCCCGAAGCCGGCTCCCGTCCTTTTCTTCAAGGCTTTGACCGAAAGGCAAGGAAGGCTGCTATGAAGGACATCCTCCACTTCTCCGAGGCTTACCTTTTCGCAGGAGCAAAGGATATGGGCGTAGCGCCCGTCCCTTGCGAACAAAGCATCCCGCTCTTCCTTTGGAAGAGAATTCGGGTAAACGTAATCCGTCCTTATCCTTTTTGATATGTCATTCGGTTTCAAACTAAGGTATGGGGCGATTTTGTTCCTTATGACGTCCTTGGCCAAGGCCGGGGCGGCCGTTAAGCCCGGCGAATCGATGCCGCCAAGATAAACGAAGCCAGGAAGGTCTTCCTTTTCGCCGATGATGAAATCGCCGCCCCAGCAGGAACTCCTATTGCCGGCATAGACGCGGATCCCCATCGACGGCGAAACCATCGGAACGAGCTTCCTGGCTCCTTCCATGATGGCTTCGAGGCTATTAAGCTCGGTGCCTACATCATCCAAATCCCCGTGCTCGACGGCATCGGGCCCGACCAAATAGGCTCCCATGGTCGTGGGAGTGATCAAAATCCCCTTCCCTTTTTGGCTCGGAAGCGGGAAAACCGTCCGGCTAACGGGCTTGGCCGTCTTCTCCAAGACGTAGTAATTGCCCTTCTTCAGATAGCTTCCGTAGCCTTCCATCCCGATAGTTTTGATGATTTTTTCCGTATAGGCCCCGGCCGCCACGACGACGGTTCTGGCTTCGTATTCGCCAAGGCTCGTCTTTACAATGTAGCGGCCATCTTCATAGGCGATGCTTAGGGCTTCTTCGTCCAAATGGAGTTCCACTCCATTGTCGATCGCGTCTTCCATCGCCCTCGCCGTCAAAAGGAAGGGATCGACGATTCCGGCATCCGGGCAATATAGGGCGGCGACCGCATCTTCGCTGAGATTGGGTTCCATCGCCCTAAGTTCCTCGCCCTCGACGATCCTCGCCTCGACGCAGTTCTGCTTTGCCCTTTCTAGTAATTCATAAAGGGTTTCGGTCCCTTGCTCTTTCAGAGCAACGGTCAAGGAACCGCGTTGAATAAAAGGAATACCCAGTTCCTTGCAGAGGGAAGGAAACATCTCCCTGCCGAGCTTGTTGTATTTGGCTTTGAGGGTCCCGGGTTTTGGATCGTAGCCGCTATGGACGATGCCGCTATTGGCGCCCGAAGCCCCATTGCAAACGTCGTTTTCCTTTTCCAAAACGAGGCAACTGCCTTCGTAAAAGGAAAATTCCCGGGCCAAGAAGGCGCCGAGGACGCCTCCGCCGACGATGAGGAGATCAAGCACGCCTAAATATTAAGCAAAAGGCCGGAAACGGAAAAGGCCGGCGCTTGCCGGCCCTATCCATTTAGTGGCTTTTACTTATGGAATTTGCGGTCGCTACCGCCGTGGCTGCGGAAGTTGCCCTTCCCGCCCTTGCTAGCGCCTCTTTCGGGGCGCTCGACATAGCCTTCGGGCTTCGGGAGGAATTCGCGGTGGCTGACCTTGACCTTGCCTTCTTCGATGCCGATGACGACGACTTTCAGCTTATCGCCGACCTTGCAGATGTCGTTGGCATTGTCGACGTAGTTCCAATCCAGGCGCGAAACGTGGCAGAGCCCGTCGGTATCGCCGAAGAGGTTCACGAAGGCCCCGTAATCCTCGACGCGGTTGATGGTCCCTTCGAAGATCTCGCCGATCTTGGCCTCGCGGACGATGTCGTCGATGATGGCTTTGGCCTTATCGATCATCTCGCGGTCGGTGTGGTAAATGGTGACCTTGCCGTCGTCTTCGACGTCGATCTTGACCCCGTCGCAGCGGGCGATGATGTCGTTGATGACCTTGCCGCCGGTCCCGATGACTTCCCTGATCTTGTCGGGATCGATGTTGAAGGTCGTCATCTTCGGAGCGTACTTGCTAACTTCCTTCCTGGGTTCGGCGATGACCTTGGCCATGGCCTCGCGGATCTCGGTCCTGGCCTTATTGGCCTGGGCCAGGGCTTCCGAGAGGACTTCGCGGGTCACGCCGTGGATCTTGATGTCCATCTGGAGGGCCGTGACGCCTTTGACGGTCCCGGCCACCTTGAAGTCCATGTCCCCGAAGTGGTCTTCGAGGCCTTGGATGTCGGTAAGGATGGTATAAGGATGCTTCCCGTCGAGCGGGCCGCTAGAGATTAGGCCCATGGCGATTCCGCTCACCATGTTCTTGATGGGGACGCCGGCCGCCATAAGAGAGAGGCAGTTGGCGCAGATCGAAGCCTGGGACGAGGAACCATTCGATTCAACGACGTCGGCGACGCAGCGGATGGTGTAGGGGAATTCCTCCAAGCTAGGAAGAACGCCGCTAAGGGCCTTTTCGCCCAAGGCCCCGTGGCCGATTTCGCGGCGGCCCGGAGACCCCATGCGCCCGATTTCGCCGACCGAGAAGGGCGGGAAATTGTAATGGTGCATGAAGTAGCGGTTTTCTTCGCTCGTGAGATTATCGATGATCTGGGCATCGCTAAGGGGCCCGAGGGTCGTCGTCCCGATGACCTGGGTCTGGCCGCGGGTGAACATGGCCGAGCCATGGGCGCGCGGGAGGAGATCGATTTGGACGTCGAGGGGACGGATTTCGTCGACCTTGCGGCCGTCCGGGCGGATCTTTTCTTCGGTGATGAGGCGCCTGACTTCATCGGCGACCATCTGCTCCAAGATATCGCCGACCATCATCATGGTCTTGTTCTTGGCCTTGTCGCTTTCGTAGGCCCTATTCTCGTAATCTTCGGTGATTTCGGCCTTCAAAGTGTCGATGGCGTCTTGCCGCTCGAGCTTATCGAAGATGGAGATGGCCTTGACCATCTTGGCGCCGATGCGGTCATAGATGTCCTTCTTGATCTCGGGATCCGGGGCATAGAGTTCGATTTCGCGCTTTTCCTTGCCGACGGCCTCGATGATCTTTTCTTCGAAGGCGCAAAGCTCTTTGATGGCCTCGTGCCCGAACATGATGGCGTCGAGCATCTCTTCGTCGGGGACTTCCTTGGCGCTGCTTTCGACCATCATGATGGCGTCCTTGGTCCCGGCGACGGCGAGGCTGATGTCGCTAAGTTTGGCTTCTTCTTCGGTCGGATCGATGATGAGCTTCCCGTCGACGCGGCCGACGTAGACGCCGGCGACGGGCCCTTCGAAGGGGATGTCACTGATGCAAAGGGCCAAGGAGGAACCGAGCATCCCGGTCATTTCGGGGGTGTTGTCCCTATCGACCGACATGACGGTATTGACGATCTGGACTTCGTTCCTGAAGCCGTCCGCGAACAAGGGACGGATGGGCCTATCGATGAGGCGGGCACTTAGCGTGGCGTGCTCGCCGGGGCGCCCTTCGCGGCGAAGGAAACTCCCGGGGATCTTGCCCACGGAGTACTGCTTTTCTTCGTAATTGACGGTGAGGGGGAAGAAATCGCCCTCCTTCGGCTTATCGGCGCAGCAGGCCGTCGAAAGGACGACCGTGTCGCCGAAGCGGACCAAGACGGCCCCGTCGGCCTGCTTGGCGATTTCGCCGGTTTCGACGGTCAATTTGCGGCCGGCGAATTCGGTTTCGAATGTCTTTTTCATTGCTTCGCTTTTCTTTTTTTCCTTATTTCAACGCGGCTATCTTAGCACAGCGATAGCCTATCGATTATCCGATTTCCAACAAAAAAGCCCCCTAAGGGGCTAAGTTCCGCTTTTACTTGCGGATCCCGAGGGCTTCGATGACCTTCAGGTATTCGTCGCGGTCGGTGCGGCTGAGGTAGCTGAGCAGACTGCGGCGCTGCCCGACGAGGGCGAGGAGGGCGCGCCTGGCATTGGCGTCCTGCCCGTTGTTCTTGAGGTGCTCGGTCAGTTCCTTGATCCTCTCGGTGAGGATGGCGATCTGGACGGCACTGCTACCGGTGTCCTTGCCGTCTTTTCCGAACTTCTTGACGATGGCGGCGGTCTTTTCTTTGCTTAGGGCCATTTTCTTGTTTCTCCTTATTTGGTGACTAGGCCTAGCCAATGGGGCGTCCTAGGAGAATAGGGCGGGCCAAAGGGTAAGTCGCAAGGCGAAATATACACCACAAGCCCTTCCTTAAGGAAGCGTTTGTTTTCCCTCTTGAAAAAAAACTCGCTTCTGTAGGCTAGGCTCATGAAAACCGCAGCGATAGTCTTCTCCATCCTCGGGATGATCGTGAATGTCATCCTCGCCATCGTTTGGTTTGCCGCTGGCTCGGCCTTGCTTGGCATCTGCTGGCTCATTCCCCTTTGCTGGGCCATCCCCTGCACGGTCAAGGTCGCCAAGAGCACCTACGGCCTCGGCCTCTCGACCGGCTTCAAGGTCGTCTTCCTGCTATTCGTGAGCCTCATCGGCGGCATCCTCCTTTTCTGCGCCGACTGAGCCCATTAGGCCGGCCCGTTGGCATCGGCCCTTGAACCCATGGGTTCAGGGGCTTATATTTGCCAACGGTTTTTTATTATGGATATCCGCAACATCGCCATCATCGCCCACGTCGACCACGGGAAGACGACCCTCGTAAACGCCTTGCTGAAAAGCAGCCATGCCTTCCGGGAAGGCGAAGAGATCGCCGACCGCATCTTGGATAGCAATCCCCTCGAGCACGAAAGGGGCATTACCATCCTTGCCAAGGTCGCTTCTTTGTTCTGGAAGGATACGAAGATCAACATCGTCGATACCCCGGGGCACGCCGACTTCGGGGGCGAGGTCGAACGCATCATGCATATGGTGGATGGCTGCCTCCTATTGGTCGATGCCCTTGAAGGGGTCATGCCCCAGACGCGCTTCGTTTTGAAAAACGCCTTGGAAAACCATATCAAGCCGCTGGTCGTCGTGAACAAGGTCGATAGGGCCAACGCCGATAGCAAGAAGGCCGTGGACGAAGTCCTCGATCTTTTGATCGAACTGGGCGCTCCCGAGGAATACCTCGACTTCCCCATCGTCTATTGCTCGGCCTTAAACGATACCTGTTCCCTCTCCCCCGACGTTAAGACCCAGGAACCGGGTATGTCATTGCTACTAGATGCCATCATCAGGGAAATGCCGGCCCCGATCTGCGATCCGAGCGGCGATTTCCAGTGGCAGCCCGCCCTACTCGACTATTCGGACTTCCTCGGCCGCATCGGGATCGGGACGGTCAGGAAAGGGTCCGTCAAAACGGGCGACGCCCTTTGGGATATCCGCAAAGACAATAGCAAGAAGTCCTTCAAGGCCATGAAGCTATATACCTATAGCGGCATGCAGAAGGTCGAGGCCAAGGAAGTGGTGTGCGGCGATATCTGCGCCCTTTCGGGCATCGATGATCTCAGCGTCGGCGATACCGTCTGCAAGGAAGGGATCGACGATCCCCTTCCGCGCCTAAGGATCGACGAGCCGACCCTTCAGATGGAGTTCGGGACGAACTCTTCTCCCCTTAGGGGCCAGGAAGGCAAGTTCGTGACCGCCAGGCTCATCGAAGAAAGATTGCGCCAGGAAGTCGAAAGGGACGTCTCCCTTGCTTATGAGCGCATCCCCAATAGCGAGACCTGGATCGTCTCCGGGAGGGGCGAACTGCATTTAGGCATCCTCATCGAGAACATGAGGCGCGAAGGCTACGAATTCGAAGTCGGTAAGCCCCGGGCCATCACCAAGGAAATAGACGGCGTCATGTGCGAGCCTTACGAAGACCTAAGGATCGACGTTCCGAGCGAATATACCGGGACCATCATGGAAATATTGGGTTCCAGGGGCTCCGAACTCCTCGATATGGACGATAACGGAATAAGCGCCCATCTGACCTATGTCATCCCTAGCCGCGGCCTCATCGGCTTTTCGAACAACTTCCTTGCTTTGACCCGTGGCTACGGGATCATGAACCATTCCTTCAAGGAATACCGTCCTTTGTTCGGCAAAACCTTGGGCGAAAGGAATATCGGGGTTCTCGTCTCCGTCGATAAGGGACCGGCGACGCCTTACGCCATCGAGAAGGTCGAAGACCACGGGACGATGTTCATTTCTCCCGGGGAGACCTGCTACGAAGGCATGATCGTCGGGGAGCACCGCTACCCGAACGATCTGGCCGTCAATTGCACGGCCCTCAAACCCCAGACCAATATCCGAAGCGCCCACGCCGATATGACGGTCGTCCTCAAGGCTCCCCGCAAGATGAGCCTCGAGCAGTGCCTCGATTACATCAACTTCGATGAATTGGTTGAAGTAACTCCCGAGGCCATCAGGATGAGGAAGAAGATCCTCGATACGGCCGAAAGAAAGAAATTCGACTCGAAGAAGCGGAAGGAAGCGGAAGGGAACTAAGCTCCCATTCGCTTTTTCATTTCGCTTAGGTCTTCCCTAAGTTGATTTCCCAACTCCTCCAGAGAGGAGAATTTCTTTTCGTCTCGGATATATCCGAGGAAATCGACGTAGAGGGTTTCCCCGTATATCTCGTCCTTTAGTCCGTCGAGATGGCATTCGACCAATGGCTTATCGAGCTTCCCGACCGTCGGATTATTCCCGACATTGATGATCGAGGGATAGGGCCTTCCCCTTGAATAGCAGATTCCGTAATAAACGCCGGTTTTGGGAAGGATATAAGGAAATTCTGTTTGGAGGTTCGCGGTCGGAAAGCCGATCTTCCTCCCGTTCTTGAAGCCTTCGGCAACGGTGCCTTTCATCTCGTAGGGTCTGCCCAAGAAGCGGTTGGCCTTTTCGATATCGCCTCTCGTCAGGGCTTCCCTGATCGAAGTCGAGCTTATCTTCTCCCCGCCTTCTTCGAGGAGGGCGATGACTTCGACATCGTGCCTCGCCTTCAGGGTTTCGGCATTGCCTTGGGCTTTCAGCCCATAGGTAAAGTCGGAGCCTACATAGAGCTTGCTTGGAGCGATCAAATCGATGACGTTCTTCTCGTATTCTTCCGCAATGACCTGAAGCAAAGCTTCATCGGTCTTCAAAACGTAGGCAAATGAGGCATCGAGTTTCTCGAGGATCCTAAGTTTATCTTCCAAGGCGCAGAGGACTTCATCTTGGCCTTTGAGGATGCTTCGAGGCGATACGTCATGGAGCAAGGCTCCGTATTCGCCGTCGTAGGAGCGGGCGGTACTAAGTAAAGCCTGATGCCCGCGGTGCATCCCGTCGAAATAGCCGAGGGCCAAAGCGGCCTTCCCTTCGATCTTGGGGATACCATCCCCATAAGCGATATGGATGACCTTCATGCCCAAAGGCCCCTTTCGCAGGAATAGAGGCTGCCTTCTTTCTTCTTATAGACGGCGAGGGCCTCGCCCTTAAAGCAAACGAAGATCTTCTCTCCGTAGTCGTTATGGATATCGAGAGGCATTCCGTTTTTGACGTCTTTGATCTGCCCTTCGTCGATCTCGACATGCTTCATCCCGCGGATGTAGAGCAAGGGATCCAAGAGGTCGTCCTTGGTTATCTCATCGATGTCTTTCGCATTGGCGACCAAGAAGGGCCCGACCGAGAGGCGCCGGAGGGCGCTTAGGTATCCGACCGTTCCTAGTTTAGCGGCGATGTCTTCGCCCAAGGTGCGGATGTAGGTGCCGCTACTAACGGTGCAAGTAAAGACTAAATCCTGAGTCTTCGGATCATAGGAAATCAGATGGATGGAAGTTATCTCGATCTCCCTGGGTTTCAGGTCTACTTCCTGGCCTTGCCTTGCGAGTTTATAGGCCTCGCGGCCATCGATCTTGAGGGCGCTAAAGGAAGGCGGAATCTGCAGGGATTTCCCCAAGAAAGAATCAAGAATTGCGGAGATTTGCGCCGTTTCGAACTCGGGAACCGGGCTTTCTGCAACGGTTTTGCCCGTCAGATCCCCCGTATCTTTCTTCTCTCCCAAATGGAGGCAGGCGATGTATGACTTGGTAGTGGAATCGAGATACGGCAAAAGCTTCGTGGCCTTGCCGAGGGCCAGGACCAAAAGGCCGGTCGCAAAAGGGTCTAGAGTCCCGAGATGGCCACATTTCGAGATGCCGGTCTTCTTCATGGCGAGATTGTCGATCCGCCGAGAGGAAAGGCCCTCTTTCTTATCGACCAAAAGGATACCCCAATCCATGGATGGCATTTTATAATGCCGCCATGCCGAAGGGTAAACACATAAGGAGCGTTTTGGCGGCCATCAGAAGGGCCGATTCGGATTTTTCGCTCATCGATAAGGGCGATCGGATCGCCATCGGCCTTAGCGGCGGCAAAGATTCCCTTAGCCTCCTTTACGCCCTATCGCTTTACGGGAAGTTCGCCGGCAAATCCTTCAAGCTCTTCCCCATCTACCTCGATCTCGGATTCGGCAATGTCGATGTCGAAGCGCTCAAGAAGTTCTGCAGCGACCTCGGACTAAAACTCATCATCGACGATTCGACCTTCGTCTACGATGTCCTAAAAGCCCATCAGGAACCGGGCAAGCACCTCCCCTGCTCCATCTGCTCGAGGATGAAGAAGGCGGCCATGAATGCCCAAGCCAAAAGGCTAAGGTGCAACAAGGTGGCCTTCGCCCACCATAAGGACGATGCCGTCGAAACCCTCTTCATGAACATGCTCCACGGGGGAAGGGTCGCGACCTTTGCCCCGAAGATGGAACTGAAGCGTTCCGGCCTCACCTTCATTAGGCCCCTAATCTACTGCGCCGAGAAGCAGACGACCGATCTGGCCAAGGAAATGGAATTCCCCGTCATCAAATCCCCTTGCCCGGCCGATGGCTATACCGACCGCCAGAAGGTCAAGGAAACGCTTCTCGATCTCTACAAGAGATATCCCGGAAGCGAGAAGAACTTCATGTCGATGCTCGGGAATTACGAATCCTTCTGCCTCTACTTCGATGACTACGAACTCGGCGAAGAAGACCCGAGCGAATATTCCCTCAAGCCCTTGGTGACCGCCGAAGGGATCAGGGGGACATCCTTCGCCGCCCGCAAAAGCTATGAAGGCGAAACTGATTACCAAGTCCTTCATAAACACAAACCCGTCGCCGAAATCGCCGTCCAAAGGGTCCTTGCCCACCGCTACCGCTTCTTTGATTTATCAGGCGACGAAGAAGCCCTTTATAGAGGCCTAAGCAACCTCATCGCCAGGCTATCCAAGAAAATCATCCCCCTCCTCGTCATCATGGAAGGTGGGCATGCCAAGCTCGCCAAAAGGCTCGGCTTCGTCTATGGCTACGAGCCGAGCGTCCAGAAGAAGTGCTGGCATCTCAAGACCGGCCTCTAGAGAACCATTCCTTGAAAATCATCCCCGTTTCCTTTTAATGGCTTCTTATGAAAGCGAAGGCGATTTTCCTTTTCCTGGCACTCACGGCGATCGGCCTATCTTCCTGTGGGGATGACACCTCGGTAGATTCAGACGAAAGCACTTCTTCCCTGTCGGGCGTTTCCGAAGAAACCTCTTCCATCGAAAGCGAGTCTTCGGAATCCCCAAAAGAGAGTTCATCTTTGGATGAAACATCCAGCGAAGAACCTATCGATACGACTCCAACCTATGATGTCACTTTGCAGTACGAAGAATGGCCGGCCGGGGAAATCGCCGATCTCCTCTACCAGTACGTCGGCTCGACAGTGGAGATACCGGCTCCGAGCGAAGAGCTATCGGCCGGAAGGACATATGACGTTTATGGGAATGCTTCCTATGGCGCCATCCAGATCGAAGCCGCCGGCGATTTCACCGGCTATATCGAAGAAGCCGCGGAAGCCGGCTGGCTTAAGGCCGGGATCCAGGTCTACGCCAACGCGGAATTCCTGAACTCGCCAGATTTGACCCTTCAGCTACTGGTCTTCCATTACGACGAAGAGGATGGCTATACGACCCTGCAGATCGCCAAGTCCTCTTCCTATTATGCCGGCTGGCCGACCGAGGCGGTGGCGACCGCCATGAATAGCGTCATCGGAAATGACGCCGTTGCCCTCCCGCCCATAACGACCGGGACCCTATATACCGTCACCAACAACGGCAACTTCTTCGACGTCGCTTCCTATACGACCCTCATAAGCGACTACGAACCCATCCTAACGGAAGCATCCTTTGCCTATGACGAGGCGAACGACATCTATGTCGATCCCAAATCGTCTTACGGAATCGAGCTGACCGAACTGACCCAGAACGGCGACACCCGATTGAGGATACGGGTCAGGAAGATCTCCTACTGGTACTGACAAATAGGCGGCTATGCCGCCTTTTCATCAGTCCCCATAAAGACCTAGCAAAATTGTTAAGGAAGTGTTTAATATACGGTTCATAAGGGAGGATCCTTTATGGCCAAACGCAACCTATTTCCCGTCCTAGGGCTAGCCGCTCTTCTTCTTTCTTCCTGCGGCGGCACATCAAGCGACAGCGAAACCCCGCCGAGCGAAGGCAGCGCTTCCCTATCGGACGTTTCGTCATCTCTAGGCGAGGAATCTTCGAGCGATACAGGAACATGGAGTTCCGATGGCCCCTTTGCCTACTCCTGGCCCGCCGAGGAAATCACTTCCTATATCGTAAGCCACTTGGGTGCCGAGACCGATATAGAGGTCCCGACCCCGAGCGAAGCCGTTTATGACGGACAAGCCTACGAATTGACGCTTGAAACATCGGAAGACGGAACGGCCTCGATCCTCATGGATATCGAGGGCGATTTCTCGGCCTACGGGGACGAAATAATGGCGACCGGAGAGTGGCTATCCCCGAGTTACCGATTCGCCGACGGCTTCACCCTCTACCACGGGACGGATTACGTATTGGAAATGCGCCTCTATCCCTATGATGAGGAAGAGGACGTGACCGAATTGACCATCGCCCTATCGACCGGGAACTTCGCCGTCTGGCCGGAAGCGATCATCGAAGGGTATATGGACGATCTTTTCGGAGAGAACTGCGCTCCGTTGCCCATATTGGAAGGCGCCAGCCGCTATGTCCTCTTGGAGCCGGACCGCGTGCTCGATACATGGGATTACTTCTATTTCTACGTCTGCGACGTCCCGCCGAAGGACTATGACGATCTGCTTTTGGAAAACGGCTTCCATCCCGATGTCCGCTACGGCTGCGTCTACTACATCGATCCGACCATCTCCTATAGCGTCCGGGTCTGGGACTTCTATGAAGAAGTCGCGCAGTTCTGCCTCGAGGTCGCCACGATCAACTGGCATTACACCCTCGAGGCGGAAACCCTCGAGAAATCGACCAATAACCAGATGGGCTACGTCTGGAGCGATAACCTGCCCGCCATCCCGACCTATGATTTCGATTTCGACTGCGGCTGGACCGAGAGTTGGGACATCGGCGAGAACTGGGTCAGGACCTATACCTACAAGTTCGACGAAGATGGGAACATGCTCGATATCAGGGAGGACTACATCCCCTCGATAGACGCCTCCGAAGACTGGGTTTGGGACGAAGGACTCGGATGCTGGACCGATACCGTCATCGGAAAGCTTACGCTTGATCTCTGGGGCCCCGAAGATATCGGGGCCAGCATGGTCATCGTCATCGACGAAATAGGGTGACCATCTGCCCTTTTCCTATGAACCGGAGAACCAAACCCGCTTCCTTTCCTATACCTAGATATTTAAGAGAATTTGGCAATTAATAGTTGAAATTATCGAAAAAGCGTCTTTGATATCGCCCATCCTCGGCGGGGATACCCCCTGCCGGGCAGTGGCTAATACCACCGATCAGAAAGGAGCATGAAAGATGCGCACTAAGAAAATCCCGCTGCTACTAGCGATCGCCGCATTGGGACTGGCTTCTTGTGGAGGGGGGGGAGACTCGTCTGAGCTAACCGCCGAATCCGAAGAAGCCTCGACCTCGGAAATCCTAGACGACAGCACCTCAACAGAAGAATCCTCTTCCGATGAAGAAGAAGCCGGCTGGCCGACGGACGAAATCGCCGAGGCTCTTACTTCCATCGTCGGCTATACCGGCGATATCGCCATCCCGACCCCGAGCGAGACCCTCACGGAAGGCCACACCTTCACCATCGATACCTCTTTGGCTTGGAACGGCACGACCGACCGCATCATCGCCATCACCGCCACCGGAGAATTCGACGGAGATGCCTATATCGACGAAGCCGTCGCTACCGGCGACTGGCTCGAACCGAGCCTGGCGGTCTCGGGGTGCGAATTCGCCCACTCGACCGACGAAGCCCTCCAGATCGTCGTTTATGACTACGATTCGGACGCGGATACGACTCTCATCTACATCTCCGTCAATTCATGGGACTATTACGCCGTCTGGCCCGAAACCACCCTCGATGGCTGGATGGATGATCTGGCCGGAAGCGGGGCGACGGCCCTTCCGACCGTCTCGGACGATATCATCCAGATCGCTGTCCTCGGCGATTACACCGAAACCGACTACGGCGATTACTTCACCATCGAGGTCTATACGGCGACCGATTTCAGCGCCGATTACATTGCCGCGCTTAAGGCCGCCGGCTTCATTACGATCGCCGCCGGTTCCTCCGCCTACTACGGCGATCCGAACCTCGATTACGTCGTCTATGTCGAAGATAGCTACTTCTCGGAGTATGGCTGCATCGTCATCGAGGTCTATGCCACGACCGTCGTCTTCTACGTCGAAGAGGAAGCCGCGACCTTCGATTACTTGGCTTCCTACTACATCTCCTACCTCTCCAACGGCTACGTGACCGGAAGCCTGCCTTCGTTTGCTACCCTCGGCTACGATCTGGCCAGCATGAGCGCCGGCTATCTCAGCGCCTACCAGCAGTACGTCATGTACATCTGGCTCTGGGAGTTCGATGACGAAGGGAATACCGTCGACCTCACTTCGGCATACACGGCACTCCTCAATGAATCCGACGACTGGATCTACCTCTCGGACTACGGAGTCTACCTGGCCAGCACCGGCTATGCCGTCGTCTACGTCTACGGGCCCTCTTCGGCCGGATGCAGCCTCTATGCAGTAGTGCAGTTCGGAAACTACACCAACTACCTTCCTGCCGGAGAATAAATAACCGCTTCTCTCCTTCTAGCCTCCCGCCAATCGGGAGGCTTTTCTTCTGCTCGGATTTCCTAGTGTTTTGGAGTAATGCTTTTGTTAAGAAAACGATAAGGGCTAAAGAATGGCGTATTTGAAAAACTTGCCTATTTTCAAGTCTTTTCGCTGTTGGAAAATTCCCTTGGAAATAGATAGGCACCCCATCAATTAGTAAATTAGCCTTGTAACGGCCATAAAACCCTGTTTATATCGTTCTAAACCCGGCAAGGAAGGCCGGAACAGAAAGGAAAGGAATGAGGGGGATATGAAAACCAAGAAACTGCCGCTTTTATTGGCAATCGCCGCTTTCGGGCTAACGTCCTGTTTTGATATCGCAGGCCTAACCGGTTCCGCCCAAAGCACAGGCGATACCGATAGTTCGGAAATCATCGATAGCATCATTTCGAGCGACTCGGAAACCGGGGATTCCTCATCTAGCGGAGATCCGTCTGCGACTTCGAGCGAGGAGCCCGCTTCTTCCAGCAGCGAAGGGCCTACCTCTTCGAGCAGCGAAGGGCCGACGGCCTCGACGAGCGACGAACCAGGGCCATCCTCAAGCGAGGAACCTGCTTCTTCTACCAGCGAAGAGCCCGCGACTTCAACAAGCGAGGAACCTGAGCCTGAGCCCGAGCCGGAGCCCGATGAGGAGGAAAAGAACGCTATCAGCATCACCAACAGCCTCGGCGACTATCCCTTTACCGTCGGCGATACGATCGATCTCGACGAGTACATCACCGTCAACTACAGCGACGGCAGCTCGGACAAAGCCTATAGCATCACGACCAGCAGCAGCGTGGTCACGATTGAGAACCATGTCGTCACGTTTACGGCCGCGGGGAGTTGCATCCTCCGCTGCGCTTCCAATGACGGCAATGTGAGCACGAGGATCTCCCTGACGGCCAAAACAGCCGAGACGATGGAAGTCATCGATTTCCTCTACCCGATTTTGGATAACGACGAGAACTTCACCTACAAGCTCTACGACTCCTCCGATGGATATATCACCCATTACGGCACCTTCGCCTATACGGAGAATTACACTGCGATGTACGATCCGGACGATTACGGCATCCTGGGCCTCTATAGCACCTTCGGCGGCCAGATCCTCGCTACCCTTAGCGACGGGAACTACTACTGGGGCAACTTCGTCGACGGAGGCGCCGACGTCGAGTTCGACCCGGGCATCGAAAGCAACGGCGCCTACTACTACATCCGGATGGCCAACGTCCTCGATCCGCTCGACTTCGACGTCTATACCGATGAGACCAACGGCAATTACATCCTGGGCGGCACCAGCGTCTCGGAAGCCCTCTTCTACAACCTCTCGCTCGGTACCTCCAGCTACTACACCTTCGGTCCGGCTCAAATCCTCGGCTGGATCGACAACGACGGGGACGGCGTCAATGACGAATTGGTCCTTATCCCGACTTTCTATGACGCATACAACGATGGCTATACCTATTACACCGATGTCATCGTCGGCATCACCGACATCGGGACGACCGGCATCGATGTCCTCGATAACGCAATCGATAATCCCGATTACTTGCCCCGTGGCATCGAGTACGATGACCTCGGCACGGCCTTGGACGCCCTTGCCGCCGCCGACAACTACACCGTCGACATCGGCGTCTACGGTTATGACTACGCCAACGACGAGTTCTACAGCGAGATTCCGGAAGACCACTTCCTGAACGATTGGCTCGGCATCACCAAGAGCGTCGAGCAGACCAACTACGTCACGGCCGACGGCATCTACTCCGAAGTCACCGTCTACGGGGACGAAGAGCCGAGTTACGAGTTCGCCTACTTCAACAACGATAGCCGTTGCTACTACTACACAAACGGCAACCATCCGTGGAATGGCGGCACTAGCAACCACATCGTGAGCAGGCTCTACGGCGTCACCGACGTTTTCGAGTACGATTGGGTCACCCCCAGCCTTGCCAGTAACATCGATTCCGCTTCGCTAAGCGGCCTGAACTTCACCGGTTACGAAGAGAACGGCGGCTACCAGACCTGGACCGCCGACCTCGGTGACTACGACGGCACGACCCAGACCAACGGCCTCTTCGTCAGCCTCTTCGACCAATTCAGCGTCTTCGCGACCAACGATGGCAAGCTCGGGACCTATCTCGGCGGCCAAACTTGGTTCTCGACCAGCAGCGGCTATGCTTCCTTCACCATCTCCGGCGCCTATGACTACATAGACGTCTATGAGGACGGCTCGATCAGCATCAGCTGCTACATCTATGAGCCGACCAGCAACCACACGGCTGCCAATAGCTATGCCTTCCTAACGTACACCTTCCAGGCCGCGAGCCAAGGCGCGACCGAAGTCGACTTCGATAGTCTTCTCGCCGAATAATCATCCTTTGGATTTTTGTTCCCAAGCCTCCTATCAACGGGAGGCTTTTCTTCTGCCCTGCCTACCGTTAAGGAATCTAGAGGAAGCCAAAAGAGAAGGCTTTATGCCACAATAAGGAATCCAGCGAAAGGAATAAAGCCACCATGACCCATAAGAGCATCCCCTTACTCCTGGCCATGATCGCCCTCGGGCTATCTTCCTGCGGAAACGAACTAGGAAGCAGCGACACATCGATAACCACCGAGGAATCCCTTACCTCGGAAATCGCATCCACCGAAGAATCCTCAAGCGAAGATCCTATAGATACCGCTTCTAGCGACGAAGAGCCCTCGGAAACGAGTTCCGAAGATGAAACGCCCTACAACTGGCCAAGTGATATCATCAACGCATACTTCGAAGAATACATCGACTATGACGGGGATATAGGGATACCGGCCCCAAGCCGAGAGCTCGATGCCGGACGCTCCTATACCGTCAGGCACGTGGCCTGGTCCGTCAGCAAGGACGATGTCATCGAGATGTACGCTTCCGGCGACTTCACCGGCTATGCCGAAGAAGTCAATGAAACCGAATATTGGGAAACAGGGACCTGCAACCTCGTCCGCTACGTCATGGCCCAATCCATCGACTACGGCCTCGAGATCCGCATCTACGGCTATGACGAAGAAGCGGACCAGACGATGGTCCGCATCTCCATCTGGCAGAAGGAGGCCTACGCCGTCTGGCCGGAGGACATCATCAACGCCAGCCTCCTAGAGTTAGCCGGCGAAGGCTATTCTTCCCTTCCCTATATGCACGAAGGCCTCTATGAGCCTTTCGATATCGAAACAACGGAAGCGGGGCAGCGCTATTTCGAGATCGATATCTACGGGGTCGATCCCGCTGATTACGGCGAGATCCTCGAGGAAGGCGGCTGGCTCCCCAACGCCGATGCCACCCTCTACCACGACAAAAACCTCGATCTCTATCTGACCTTCGATACCTCGGTCTACGACGAAGGGGAATACGAACTCTTCACCGTCCGGATCAGCGAACATATATAAAGCAATATCCAAGGCCCCGGGCGTTTTTTGCCCGGGGCTTTTTCTTCCTAAAAAAGGCCGGCCGGAAATTAGAGAAACCGCCAAGCCCAAAAGCGGCATATTCCCTCTCTTTTGGAGGAGGAAATACGCCCCTAAAAGCCCAAGAAACGGAAATATTAAAGAATTTGCAAAATAAATCCTTGAAATCCGCGGCCATCGGACTTTAATTAGCCCCATACTTGGGCCTATAGGCCCGGGCAATTGCGGCAATGGCCCGCGGACAAGAAAGGAGCGTAAGAAAATGCGCACTAAGAAAATCCCGCTGCTATTGGCGATCGCGGCGTTGGGACTGACCGCGTGCGGAGGGGATGCTGACACCAGCGATTCCACCCTCGGCACCGACGACACCACAACTTCCGAGACGGCCGACGACAGCACATCAACAGGCGAATCCATCGATTCGACTTCTTCGAGCGAAGATCCGACGGCGACTTCGACGAGCGAACCGATCGATACGGGTTCAAGCGATGCTGATCCCATCGATACGACCCCGACCTATAACTGGCCGGAAGCACAGATTTCCGCCCTTATGGTGTCCCTCCTCGGCTATGAAGGAGACGTTGCCATTCCGGCTCCGAGCACCGAACTCGATGGAGGACGCACCTATACCATCGACACCACTTACGTATGGAGCAGCAGCCGCGATCCCTTGATCTTGGTCACCGCAACCGGCGACTTCACAGGTTATATCGATGAAGTCGTCGCAGCCGGCTGGATGAAACCCGATTACGGTTACGGAGCTACCTATCTCCATTCCGCGGACGAGGATCTGGCCCTTCAGATCTTGGTTTATGACTACGACAGCACCGCAGATACGACCGAGGTCGCCATTTCGGCTTCCCAGGGCGTCTATGCCACATGGGCCGCGACCTTCATCCAGGACAAGATAAACGATGTCGCCGGCGCCGAAGCCACCGCGCTCCCGGTTCCCGAAAACGTCGAGCTTTTCCTCTACGGAGGCGGCTACACCGGCTATTACTACTACTTCTACGTCTATAGCGACACCGATATGGCCGATTACATTTCGATGCTTGCCGAAAACGGCTTTACGGCCTTCGACTATTGGAGTGCGACCTACTACATGGATCCCACGCTCCAATACTTCGTCGAACTAAACGGCGATTACTACGACACTTACGGATATATCTACATCTCCGTTTATGTCTATGACTTCTACTTCTACACTGCCGAGGAATCCACGGATCTGGACGACATGGTTAACCTATATTTCAACTATGTTGCCGGCGACAGCGTTACGGCCACATTGCCTTTGCTTCGCAACGTCGACTACGACCTTGGCCATGTTACCGGCAGCTACTCCGGAGGCTATGTCCAACTCTATCTCTACAAGTTCGGCAACGGAGCCCTCGTCGATCTGACTGACGACTATGCGGCTCTCTTGAACGCCAATGTCGCCTGGTATTACGTCGAAGAGGAAGGTGTTTGGATCGACCGCGTAACCGCCACCGTTTCTGTTTCTCTGAAAAATCAAGAAGAGAGCGGAATGAACGTCAGCCTTCTCGTCGAAGTCACGACCGGAGAATACTCTGGTCTCCTCCCGAACGCTTCGCAAGGCAGCGTCGTCATCGGCACCTACAGGGGGACCATGTACGACAACTATGCGGATGACGC
>CAYMRJ010000001.1:3151-153566 GCA_964392865.1 uncultured Staphylococcaceae bacterium | reverse complement strand
TTCGAAACCCTCAACGACGAAAAGACCCATATGGGGATCGTCGTCGATGAAGAAGGCCGCAACATCGGAATAATCACCCTTTACGACATATTGACCGAGCTTGTAGTCGTCGAACCGAAATCGAATAAAGCGGAGGCGGCCCAATGACGCTCATCATCGCTTATTCGATCGTCATCGTCGTCCTCTTGTTCCTTTCATTTATCTTCTCGAGCGCCGACATGGCCTACGGTTCCATCTCCATCAGCCGTCTCACCAGGGATATCGAAAAATATCCGAATTCGAAGAAGAGGAAGACGGCCCTCAAACTGAGCGAGAACTACGACAAGACCATTTCGACGATCCTTCTCTTCAACGACACCATCAATGCCGGCCTTGATTCGGTCTCGACCCTTTTGGGCGTCGCCATCGCCATAGAACTGAGCGTTCCCCAAGCCTATCAGGAAACCTGGGGCTTGGTCGCTTCCTTGATAGTCCTGGTCTTCAAGATCACCTTCGGCGAGATCATCGCCAAGAGCTTCGGGAAGATCAAAAACCTGAGGCTGAGCGTCATGTACGCCCCGATGATCCAGGCCGTTTACTACGTAACCCTTCCGATCACCTTCCTCGTCGGGGGCTTCGGTAACATCGTCAGCTATCCGATTGTCAAATTCTTCCCGGAAGACAAATCGCAGGAAGACGACTTCCAGGAAATGATCGACGAATCCGAAGAAACCGGGGCCGTGAGCGAAGAAGAAGCCGACCTCTTGAGGGGCGCCGTCGATTTCGCGACGGCCAAAGCCTTTGAAATCCTGACGCCGCGCGTCAAGGTCTTCGCCGTCTCCATCAACGAACCGGCCTCCGTCATCCTCGCCCGTCCCGGCGCCTTCAGCCATAGCAGGATGCCTGTCTACCAAAATACCATCGATAACATCTTGGGTTACGTCAGGCTCAAGGACATCATCAAGCTGAACCTCAGGGGAGAAGAAGAATCTATTGCCGGCCTTATAAGGCCCTTGCCTTTCTACCACCGCTCCGAAGATATTTCCGACATCCTCAAGGACATGAGGACGAAGAAGACTCCGATCGTCGCCGTCATGGACGAATACGGAGGCTTCGAAGGCATCATCACCAGCGAAGACATCATCGAGGAAATCGTCGGCGAAATCTGGGACGAGACCGACCACCAGGACGAGCCCTTCGTCGAAAGGGGAGAGGATACCTACATCGCCGACGGGAGCATGAACCTCGAAGAACTCTTCGACGAACTCGATCTCGATTTCGAAGAGACCGATACCGATTCTGAAACGCTGGCCGGCTTCTTAACCGAACTGGCGGCCGAGTCGGATCTCGAAAGCCATACTCCCCTTGTTTACGGCGGCTATGAATTCAAGGTCATCGCCTACGGAGCGAGGAAAGTCATCCGCAAGGTCCTCATAAAGAAAATCGCCTCCGAGGAAGAAGGCGAGGAATAAGGCAAAACGGGTTTATCCCGCTTACTCAACCAAGTTTTACGTGGTTTTTGAGAGCGGTCCAAGTCTCATCCGAGAGGCAGTGCTCGACCCGGCAGGCGTCCTCTCTGGCCGTTTCGGGCGAGACCCCGAGCTTCACGAAGATGGTGGTCAGAATCTCGTGGCGTTCCAAAACGGCTTTTGCGATGGCGTAGCCTTCTTCCGTCAGGTGGATGGTCTGGTGCTCGCCGAAATAGACATAGCCTTCGGCGACGAGTTTCTTCAAAGCGACGGAAACCGAGGGTTTGCTGAAGCCCAATGATTTAGCGACTTCCACAGCCTTGACGGGCTCGGTCCCCTCGTGGGAGAGCATGAGGATCATTTCCAAGTAGTCGTCGCGGGATTCCTGGATGTGCGGTTTGGCCATGGCTAAATATTAAAGCCAAAGGAAGAGCCGCCGTCACTGAAAAAGCAATTTAACCCTTCCATAGGAATAAAAGCGGGCGTATAGTGAGGCGGTTAGTTAAGGCTAACGATTTATTATGGGCATGCCACTGTTCCTCGCTCCGAGAGAGACCCCGCTGAAGATCGAACGCATCGCGCTAAGGGATGAGAAGCTTTCCTATCGCCTTGCCGAACTGGGATTATCTCCGGAAACCGAAATCGAACTGCTTTCGAGCAATTCCGAAGGCGGTGCGGTCGTTTTGGTCAAAGGAACGAGGCTTGCCTTAGATCGCGACATCACAAGATCCATCTTCGTGGCCTAGGAGGAAAAGATATGACCATGGACCAACTCGAAGTCGGGAAGCACGCCAGCGTCCTTTCCGTCTCCGGGGAGCCGCGCATCCGTCGCCGGCTATTCGACATGGGGGTGACCCCTGGCGTCGAAATCTACCTACGGAAGAAAGCCCCGCTCGGCGATCCCATCGAGATCACCATCAGGGGATATGAGCTGACGCTCAGGAAAGACGAAGCCAAGTGCTGCGAAGTCGAAATCGAAAAGGAGGGCAAGTAAATGGCTGAAGAGAAAATGCTGACGGTTGCCCTCGCCGGCAATCCCAACTGCGGCAAGACGACCCTATTCAATAGTCTTACGGGCGCGACCGCCTACGTCGGGAACTGGCCCGGCGTCACGGTCGAAAAGCGCGAAGGCACCTACAAGAAGAAAGACGGGACGAAGATCGACGTCGTCGACCTTCCGGGCATTTACTCCCTTTCTCCCTATACTTCCGAAGAGGTCATTGCCAGGAACTTCATCCTCAACGAGCATCCGGACGTCGTCATCAACGTCCTCGATGCCACGAACCTCGAAAGGAACCTCTATCTCACCACCCAACTCCTTGAGATGGATGTTCCGGTCGTCTTGGCTTTGAACATGATGGACCTCGTCGGCAAGGCCGGCGATTCCATCGACGCCGAGGCCCTAAGCAAGAAGCTGGGCGTTCCCGTCATCGCCATTTCAGCCCTCAAGCAGAAGCATCTCGATGAGTTGATGACCGCGGCCGCCGAAGCCGCCAAGGCCCAGAGGGTCGGTACCTCGATCCTCAAGGGCGATAAGGAACTCGATGGCGCCATCGATAAGGCCTTGAAGGTCTATCAGGGAGATCCCGAGATCACCAATCCCCTCTTCCACGCCATCAAGGCCATCGAAAGGGACGAAGTCGAAAGCAGCGAAAACAAAGAGGCTTTTGCAAAGGTTTTGCCCCTCTTGAAGGACAACAAGGACTACGATGCCCTCATCGCAGACCTCCGCTACAAGTACATTTCCGCCAATCTCTCGGTCGCCTATCTTTCTGCCGATAAGGGCACGGAAGAAGGCACGGGGAAGAAGGTCAAGCTCAGCCTCAGCGACAAGATCGACAAGGTCCTCACCAACCGCTGGGCCGGCATCCCGATCTTCATCGTCATCCTTCTGATCATCTTCCATCTCGTCTTCAGCGAAGACCTCCTCTACCTCGGAGCCATGGGAATCCTTTCCGAGGATCTCACCATCCCCGATATCGATAGCACCTTCGCCGGCTTCTTCATAAGTGAAGGAGGCATCGCATCTCCGGGCGTATTCCTAGCGAATATCCTAAACGGCTTCACCGACTGGATAGTCGAACTGGTGTCATCCGGATTTGATGCCTTAGGTCTGGCCGAAAGCCTTGAATGGATCCCGTCTCTTATCTGCGACGGCGTCCTTAGCGGCGTCTTCGCCGTCCTCGGCTTTTTGCCCCAGATCCTCCTTCTCTTCCTCTTCCTTTCGATCCTCGAAGACTCCGGCTACATGGCCAGGGTCGCCTTCATCTTGGATAGGATCTTCCGCCGCTTCGGGCTTTCCGGCCGTGCCGTCCTCCCGATGATCATGGGCTTTGGCTGCGGCGTCCCGGCCATCATGAATACCAGGACGCTCGGCAGCGACAACGAAAAGGTCGAGACCATCCGCGTCATCCCCTTCTTCTCTTGCGGCGCCAAGCTCCCGATCCTTACCGCCGTGGCCGGGGCCATCGCCTCGATGATGGGCCTGGCCTTCGTCGACCTCATCACTCTCTCGATGTACCTCTTGGGCGTCATCGTCGCCATCGCGGCCGTCCTCATCATGCATGTCACCACCAGGCGCGAGAAGGTTCCGCCCTTCATCATGGAGCTTCCGGCCTACCACATGCCGCAGATCAAGGCCTTGCTCATCCACCTTTGGGACAAGACCAAGCACTTCATCAAGAAGGCCTTCACCATCATCTTCATCTCGACCGTCGTCATCTGGCTCCTCCAGCACCTTGCCTGGGACTGGACCTACCTTAGCGACGAGGCCAGCGACACTTCGATCCTCGCTTCGATCGGCAAGTTCCTGCAGCCGCTCTTCACCCCGATGGGCCTCGGCGTCCAGCTGACCGCCGGTGTCGGCTGGGTCTTCGCCGTCGCCATCATCACCGGTTTGCTGGCCAAGGAAAACGCCATCGCCACCCTCGGCGTCCTCGCCGTTTCGATCGGTGCCATCGTCGGCTTCGACGAAGGGGCCGAAGTCGAAATGATGGAAGCCATGATGACCGCTACCGGCCTTACCGCCGGCGGCGCCATCGCCTTCATCATATTCAACATGCTGACGATACCGTGCTTCGCCGCGGTCGCCACCGCCCGCTCCGAGCTCCCCGACAAGAAGACCTTCTGGATGACCGTCCTCTTCTGGCTCGTCGTCAGTTACGTCGTGAGCAGCGCGTTCTACACCATGATCGACTACCCCTGGACCATCGCCATCTGGGCCGTCGTCCTTGCCCTCGGCATCGCCGGCCTCGTCCTCTACGACAAGAAGATGAGGAAGATCGAAGCCCTCCAGGATCAGGAGGCCATCTCCAGAGGCTAAGCCCATGTGGATCGCCATACTCGCCGTCTCCCTCGTCTTCCTCTATATCGCCTGCTTGGTAGGCTACGAAATCTATTGCCACATCAAGCATAAGCCGGGCCTCGGCTCCGACTGCGCCGACCTTTGCAAAGGCAAAGGGCAGAAGCTCGTCGCCGCCTACAAAGCCATGAAGAAGAAGGAAGAAGAGGCTGCCAAAACAGGCGAGTAAGGACCGTTCAACCAAGAAGCCGTCCCCTAGGGGCGGCTTTTCTTTTGCCTGGTCGCTTAAGGGAGAGATGCCGAGGCCTAGGCCTGTGTTGTATCATTTCGGCAGTTCCGCCTTCCTATGTCTCTAAAGACATAAGGGGTAGAATCACTAACGGCAATGGATACATTGGACCTCAGCATCGCCCAAGACGAGAGCAAGAAAGACCGCGGCTGGATCAAGTTCCTCATCTACATGGTCCTCATCATCGGCCTGACGGTCGTTTCTTTGGTTTCGGCCCTCTGGGGCCAGTTCGAGGAGGTCTCGGCCGCCCTTTCCGCCGCAAATCCCTTATGGCTTTGCGTGACTTTCGGGGTGATTGTTCTTTCTTACGCCATCGACTCGCTCGTCATTTTGATCTTCTGCCGCCTCTATACGAGGCAATACGGATACGGCCGGGCGACGGCCGTCATGAGCGTCGGCGCTTTCTATAACTGCGTGACCCCGGCCTCGGCCGGCGAGCAGATCATGCAGGCCTATACGCTTAGGAAGCAGGGGATAACCGCCAGCAACGCCGCTTCCATCATGGTCATGTGGCTGATCCTTTACCAAATCGCCCTCATCGTCTTCGACGTCGTCGCCATCTGCGTCGAATGGGAAACGATCGCCGGTCTTCAGATGGATCTCTTCGGCTGGCGCTTCACGATGATCCCCTTCATCGCCCTCGGCTTCTTGGTCAACATCGGGGTGACCGGCCTCATCTTCTTGATGAGCTATAGCCACCGCCTCCACAATTTCGTGACCATCAGCTGCATCGGGTTCCTAGGGAAGATCAAGCTCATCAAGAATCCCGAAAAGACGAGGGAATCCCTTAGGGTCCAGGTCGAGAACTTCAAGATCGAACTGAGGCGTCTATTGGCCAACATTCCGGTCACCGTCTTGGTCCTCATCCTTTTCTTCATCAATTTCTTCCTTCGCTACTCATTGCCCTATTTCTGCGGGTTGGCCCTCGAGGTCGAGGTCGTCCAAGAAATGGGCGTCTCTGGGTTCTTCGACGCTTCGTTCCTTAGCGCCTTCCACCAGATGGTCAGCGGCCTCATCCCGACTCCCGGTGCCGCCGGCGTTTCGGAGCTCTTCTTCGCGAACGTCTTCGCCGACTTCTACGGGAACAACAGTTCCGCCATTTCCGCGGCCTTGATCATCTGGCGCTCCGCCACCTATTACATCGTCTTGATGGTTTCGGGCTTCGTGGTTGCTTTCTATCGGGCCAAATCGAATACGACCTTCCGCTATGCCTCGCGGCAGACATTCGTGGATATGCAGCTAGAGACCTATATCGAGCGCAAGCGGCAAGTGGAAACGATCTATCAGACGAAGCAGCTATCCCGGAAATCCATCATCAAGCGGATGGAAGGCGGGGATACTTTGACCTATACCGGCGACGATTACGGGCACTACCTCTTGGATGAAGAGCATATCAAGGGGGATAGGTGATGCGGATTGTCATCTTCAGCGATACCTTCCCGCCCGAGATAAACGGGGTCGCCACCTCTTGCTATAACCTCATGAAGACCCTTCTGGCCCATGGCCAGGAAGTCATCGCCGTCACTACCAATCCCTATAGCGACCAATTCGCCTACATCGACGGGGTTATCAGGATCCCCGGGATCGAATTGAAGAAGCTATATGGCTACCGCGCCGCCGGCTTTTATTCGGTCAAGGCCATGGAGATCATCAAGGAGTTCAAGCCCGATATCTGCCATATCCAGCACGATGCCGGGATTGGCCAGTTCGGCTATATCGTCGCGAGGCGTTTGGACGTTCCTTCCGTCACGACCTTCCATACGGCCTACGAGGACTACACCTATTACGCGACCAAAGGCCATTTCGACCGCTTCGCCAAGAACGCTGTGAGGATCTATTTCCGCTTCCTTTCCAAAAGGGCGGACGAACTGGTCACCCCCAGCGAGAAGACGAAGGAATACATGCGCTCCATCGGGGTCGACAAGTACATCTCGGTCGTCCCGACCGGCATCGATTTCTCCGCCTTCAAGAAGGAAAACCTCGACGAGAAGGAACTAGAGAAGATCTCGAAATCCCTCAATCTCCCGAAAGGGAAGAAGATCCTTCTATCTCTCGGGAGGGTCGCGAAGGAAAAGTCGGTCGACGTCCTTCTAAGGGGCTATGCCGACTTCGTCCATAAAAGAAAAGACAACCCGACCCATTTCCTGCTGGTCGGAGGAGGGCCGGCCCTCGATGACCTGAAGAGCTTGGCCAAGGAACTTTCCATCGAGAACTTCGTGACCTTCGCCGGGCCCGTAAAGCCGGAACTCGTTCCTTATTACTACGCCCAAGGGGACATCTTCCTTTCGGCTTCGATAACCGAAACCCAAGGCCTCACCTTCATGGAAGCGATGGCGGCCGATCTCTTGCTTTTGATCCGCTATGACGACGCTTTGAGCAAAACCGTAAGCGACGGGGAGAGTGGCTTCTTCTTCCAAGGGGAAGAGGATTTTTCCAGGAAACTCGAAAAAGTATTGGCCCTCGGCGAATCTGATATATTGGGTATCAAGAAGAAAGCCGCCGAAGGCCTAACGCCCTATAGCCTCGATAGCTTTGCCGAAAGGATCATGGAGGTGTACGGACGTGCCATCAGGAAGAACTGGTGAAACCGTTCTTGGGGTCAAAGCCAAGAAGGATAGGCTCATAGTCCTCTTTTCCAACGGCAAGGAGCTGGAGATGAGCCCCGACACCTATAGCGGCTTTTTCCTCTATAAGGGAAAGGAACTCTCTACCAAGGAATTCCAGAAGCTCCAGAAGGCCGCGAAGGAAGAAAGGCTCAAGGCGTACGCCATCTCTTATTGCGCGAAGGGCAGCCGCTCCAAAAAGCAATTGGCCGATGCCCTCGTCAAAAGAGGATCGGACCATAAGGCCGCCTATGCTCTGGCCTACGAAATGGAAAGGGAAGGGCTCATCGAAGAAGAGGCTTTGGCCGAGGAACTCTTCGAACGCTATAGCGGCCAAGGCCGCGGAAGGGCCTACATCGAACGGAAACTGAAGGAAAAGGGCCTGCCCATTCCTGATAAGGAAATCGATTTAGAGGCCATGGAAATGGCCTTTGAAAGGCTTTTGACCCAATACTCAAAGTATCCTCTCCTCAAAAGGAAGGTGAAAATCGGGGAAGCCCTCTATAGGAGAGGCTACTCAAGGGATCAGTACGAACACTTGGTCGATGGGATAACCAATACGGCCGCCCAGGATAAGGCCGAAAGGGAGTCTTTGAAGATAGAACTCGCCAAACTCATCAAGGGCGGCAAAGGCTATAATCCAAAGGCGGACAAGCAGAAGATCTACGCTAAGCTCTTGGCCAAAGGCTATAGGCAAGGCGATATACATAGAGCTATGGAGGAGATGATATGAAGATGATCGCGGATTTCACCGATGGCGAAAGGGTAGACGGGCAGTTTCTGGTATCCAGTTGCGCCCGGTGCCTAAGCAACGCCGGAAAACCCTATCTCAATCTGACGCTCCAGGATTCCAGTGGCACCATTTCGGCCAAGAAATGGGATGTCGAAGAAGGGGATGAGGAAATCCTTCTCCCGGGCCAAGTCGTTTCCGTTTCCGGGGACGTCTTGGACTACAAGGGAAGCCTCCAGTTCAAGATCCATTACGTCCGCGACCTCGACCAAAGCAAGATCGACGTCGCGAGGTTTGCCCTTCCTTGCCCCGTGGATCCCGAGATCCTCACTGCCAAACTCGATAAGTATCTCGATTCCCTGAAGGAGGGCGAACTGAAGACCCTGATGAAGGGCATCTTCAAGGACAATAGGGAGGCTTATATTTCCTATCCCGCGGCGGTGAAGAACCACCACAATTGCCTCGGGGGCCTCATGTACCATTCGGTCCGGATGGCCGATCTCGCCGAAGAGATATGCAAGCTATACCCCGGACTCAATAGGGATCTCCTTATTTCCGGATGCCTCATCCACGATATCGGGAAGACGGTCGAACTTTCAGGGCCCGTCGCGACCCGCTATACCTTGGAAGGGAAGCTCATCGGGCATATCGCCATCGGGGAAGCGTTGATCGAAAAGAAGGCCGAAGAACTTGGATTATTCAACGAAGAAATCCTCCTTCTTAGGCATATGATTTTGAGCCACCATGGGGTGCCGGAGCACGGCTCCGCCATCCGTCCGATGACAAGAGAGGCTTTCGCTTTGGCCGCCATCGATGACTTCGATGCCAAGATGGATATCATCGATAAGGCCTTGGACGGCGTCCAGGAAGGCGAATGGTCCCAGCGCGTCTATCCGATGGACGATAGCTACTTCTATAAGCCCTTCTAGATATAAAAAGGAAGGCCATCTCGGGAAGGGGGAGGGCCTTTCCCTAATGGCCTTGGACGTCCATTTCCCGATTTTTGGATCGTACTTTTTCCGGTTCGCAATGACTCGTCGCGAGGCGGGAATGGACGTTTTCTAATTTCAATATATGGATGAGCGGTATGTTTGTCAAATCGCCTATTCTGCGGTCTCTTTGACTTTGGTAGAGAGAAGAAGCAGTTCCTTCTGCTTCATCTCTATTAGTTCCGAGCCTTCTTCGTAGTAGGGGATGACGTGGACATGGAAGTGGGGGACTTCCTGCCCGGCGGCCGGCCCGCAGTTCATGATGATCCGCACGCCGGAGGCATTGAAGACGGCCCCCATGGCCTGGGCCACCCTTTGGGCGACGTCGGTCACCTTGTGCATGATTTCCTTGGGGGTATCGAGGAAACTGACGTAATGGGCCTTCGGCATCACAAGCGTATGGCCGGGGCTTTTGGGCGCGGTGTCCAAGATAGCCAAAACGTCATCGTCCTCATAGACCTTCTTGGTATCGATTTCGCCTTTGATGATGCGGCAGAAGATATCGTCCATATCTAGATTCCTCCAATCAAAAAGGGGTGGTTTCCCACCCCTGATTATAGCGCTTCTGGGACTTAGTCGTTGAAGAGGCCCGAGAAGGTGTCCTTGAAGTAGTCGTAGACGTCATCGTCATGGAAGAAGATGCACATCTGTTCGACGTAGTACTGCTGGGCGCTGGTGGTGTAGGTGTCGTTGCTGCTGAGGGCGTAGGCGACATCGAGCGCGATGCTATTGAGGAACTCTCCGTCCCCATCATGCTTCGGCATGTTGTTATAGGACTGGCTATTGGTTTCCGAGAGCTTCGCGGTCTTGACGGCTTCTTCGACCTTGATGATGTACCAGGTCCCGTCTTCGTAGACGAGATAGGGATTGGTATCCCCGTTTTCGTAGTTGGCGGGGATGAGGTAGTAGTTGCCGCCCTTGTACCAGCCGTAGGTCATTTCGTAGTCTTCGAGATAGGTTTCGTCATCGTCGTCGAGGTTGAAGTCGACTTCGTTGGCGACGTTCATCCTGAAGAGACGGGTCTGCATGTCGCTAGGGATGGTGTCGTCGGGGATGCTCGTCGAGGTGTACCAGCCGTGGGTGGTATAGGAGGTGGCGACCAGTTCCTGATACTTGATCTGGAAGCCGATTTCCGGGGAGTAGGCCCCGTCGCCGGTGAAGTCAGAGCGGATGTCGTCATCGTCGCTGAAGCGATTGTCGGTCAGCTGCTCGTAATCGTAGTAGATGTCGCCGAGGCCCGATTCGCGGTAGTAGAAGTCGTTCCCGAGGCTATCGTCGCTGAGATCGACCTTGGTCCAGTCGGCCGCCTTGTAGATGGCATCGGCGAGAAGATCGGCTTCGGTATCGAGGTTTTCGCTCCATTCGTAGGTGCCCTTGTAGAGGCTGACGAGGAACTCGAAGCCGTAGAGATCGGTATCGAGGCCGGCGTTGATGACGAGGGTGCTATAGGCATCCATCAATTGCCTGGTGGCATTGACGTAGGCCGAGTCGCTATTGTCGCTGAGGGCCACGACGTCGATCTTGCGGGCGTAGCTAAGGCCCAAGGAGCGGTAGTTCTGGGTGATGAGGTACTGCGAAGTCAGGAGGTTCCGGTAGATATCGGGAAGGATCGAGACTTCGATGTAGGGCTCGTAGCGATCCAAGATGTCGCCGAAGTAGGCATCGGCGCCGACAAGCGAGTCGTCGTAGCCATCGGTGCCTTCGTCGATGCGGAGGGACCCGTCGACCAGCTTGATGTTGAAATCGGTGCTGGCGACGTCGACGAGGTCGTAGTATTCGGCGATCCTATCGTCGTAGAACTCTTCCTCTTCGAAGACCGAGCGGGTCTGGTAGGTTTCGTCTTGGACGTAGGTGAGGAATTCTTCCTCGATCCGGTAGACGATCTCTTCGTAGTAAGCGCGGACGAGGTCGACGGAGCCTTCGTAGACCGAATAGGTATCGGCGATGGCCTGGAGGGCACTCTCATCGTCATTGATGTAGGCTTCCTTGAGGCCGCTATCGCCGTAGAAGGTGCCGAACATCGTTTCGGCGTAGTTATAAAGGATGTTGTTCAGGACCGTTTCGGAATTGCTGCTTCCGGCCGTCACGACGGCGTCGTAGATGTCCTTGAGTTGGTTATGGACGATGTCCTCGAGGTTGAGGATCGACTGGTAATAGACATCGTCGGCCGGACGGGCCTCGACGTCGTTGCAGGAGGCAAGGACCGTGGTTCCGGCGCAGGCAAGCAGGGCGATGCCTGCGATCTTCTTCTTAATTTGCATAGTAGCAAACTCCTCCTTCTGACCAATCACCGGTGGTGTCTTTGTTGGCCTTCTTGAAGCCGATGGCGCACTTTTCGGGGACGAGGTAAGGACGTCCGTTGTCGACGGAGCCGTCCTCTTCGTAGCCGACGCTCCTATAGCTTTGCTGGGCGAGGAGCAATTCGGCGTAGGTCTTCCAATCGTCTTCCATTTCGTCGAACTCTTCGTCGTCGGCAGCCGTGCGGCGCAGGCGGATGTAGCGCTGCATGTCGGCTTCGAGGGACTCGTCGAGGAATTGGATCTTGGCGCCGTCCTCGGTCCCTTCTTCCATCAACTGCTGGAAGATGTAGGTCGAGATGGCGTCGCAGTAGTTCTCGATTTCCGAGCGGATGTCGCTGACCCTCGTGCTCTGGTTGTTGCTCGAGGAGCCGCCGGTGACGGTCTGGGTATTGAAGTTGACGTAGGTGTCGAGCTGGTTCCCGTTGTCGTCGGTCGGATAGGAGCTTTCCGAAGTCGTGTGGACGGTGTAGTACTCGCTGAGATCGGCGACTTCGTCGTCTTCTTCGGTGAGATCGCTGACCTTGGAAACGCCGTCGGTCGTCGTGGTGGTCGTGCCCCATTGGGAGAGGCCGCTGCGCTCGATGACGATGAAGTGGATGCCGCTATAGTCGCTGGTCCCGGCGCGGACGGCCAGGATGATCTGGCCCTTCTCGTTGGTCAGGACGTTGTCGTTATACTCGCCGTTGATGCCCGGGAGGATATCGGTCGTATCGTACTGGAAGCCGGGGAGCGTGGCATATTCGTTGCTATGCTCGCCGATTTCGCTATCGGCGCTGATATTGCTGTCGTTGAAGGCGATTTCGTTCGGCGTGATGACGCAGACGTTGTGCTTGTTGAAGTACTTATTGAAGAGGATGTTCCTGGGGTAGGTGGTGGCGATGCCGTCATTGACGAGCTGGCTGTCTTCATCGGTTTCCCAGCCGTTTTCGCCGACGGTGGCAAGGGCCACGGCGGCGCCGTAGGGGATGGTGCCGATCCCGAGTTCGTCGAAGAAGTCGTAGACGGTCGTCTCGCTATCGCCGTAGCCGACGGTCTGGTCTTCGTCGACATCGGCTTGGCTGGTGGCTTCCTTGGTGAGCCCCGGAGTGATCTTGTAGACGTTCTTGGCGCCGTATTCGGTGGCCTTGGTCTCTTGGTTATATAAGGATTCGTAGGCGTAGACGCCGAGGCGGAATTCGCTGACGTAGCTATCGCTCATGAGGCCGAGGTCGCCGTAATTGGCCGCCGAGGAGCTATCGGCGGACTGGTTGAGGGCGATCTGACCAAAGGTCAAGCGGTTGGCGGCCTCCGCGGTACCGGTGCTATTGGCGCCGGCCAAAGAGAAGATGGCGGTCGATAGGGCCCTGGCGTCGCTTTGGCTGATCTCGCCGGTCACGAAGTCGCTATAGGAAGCGCTGACTTCGATGAGGACGTGGCGGACGTGATAGGGGATTTCTTCCTTCAGCCAGCCTTCGTTGCCTTGGCCGTATTCCTCGCTTTCGGCGAAGAGCATGTCGGTGCCGTCCAGCCCGTCGACGGAGCCGTCGCGGATGGCATCGACATTGTCGGCATAGAAGTCCGTTTCGAAGGTGCCCTTTTCGCCGACGAAGTCGTTTTCGCCGGTGCCGGTGCCGTTATAGATGTAGTACTCGAGCAGTTCGTCGAGATTGTCCACATCGTAGCCATCGAGGATGTCCTGGAGTTCGGCCTCGTAGGTCGTGCCGTTGCTCGAAGCGTTGTTCTGGGCCGTTTCCATGTCGCTACGGACGGCGTTCTGGGCATTGGCAAGGATGTTCTGGTAAACGGTCGCCTGCGATTCCTGGGCATAGTACTTGCGGATCAAGACCTCGTAGATCTTGTCGAATTCGGTAGACAAAGCCGAACCGTCGGCTTGGTAGCTGCCGAGCAATTCCTCCGCCGTATAGCCGACGACATTGCCGTTGCTGTCGGTATAGGTGAGGATATTGCCACCCGTATCTTCGGTCGCGCCGTTGCAGCCCGTCAGGGCCACGGCTCCGACGAGGACACCAAGCACCGCGATCGCTTTTTTGTTCGTTTTCATAGGTGGGGATGCTCCTCCAAAATAAAACCAACTCTCAAAGTTGCGGTATAAGTCTATTCTCTATAGAGAATCGTTGCAACAAGCAAAAAGTACCTCCGAAATAGGGGTCGAAAAGGCCGTTTTACCGTCATGTTTGCGGGCAGGCGGGCAGGCGACTAGAATGGGGGCCGGAAAAGCGAAATATGTCCACGATCCGCATCGAAAACCTCTCGGCCGGGATTGCCGGCAAGGCCATCCTCAAAGGCCTCTCTTTGACCCTCAATAGCGAAGATACGCTCGCGGTTTTGGGGCCCAATGGCCACGGCAAATCCACCCTCCTCGGAGTCCTGATGGGGAACCCCCGCTACGAGGTTTACGAAGGAAGCGTGACGCTCGATGGGGAAGACCTCCTCTCCCTTACTCCGGACCAGCGGTCCAAGAAGGGCCTTTTCCTCGGGATGCAGAACCCGAGCGAGATCCCGGGTTTGAACTCCGCCGACTTCTACAAGGCGGCCGTCAACGCCCATCGGGAGAAGCCCCTGAATTTCGCCGAATGGTTCAAGATGATCCAGGGAGCCTATCAGAAGATCGGCATCCCCTTCGAGATGAGCAAGAGGAACCTGAACGAAGGCTTCTCGGGCGGGGAGAAGAAGCGGAATGAGATCCTCCAGATGATCCTCCTTAACCCCAAGTTCGCCTTCCTCGACGAAATCGATTCGGGTCTCGATGTCGACGCCATGAACGTCGTGGCCAAGGCCATCAACGAGCAGAAGGAAAAGGGGACCGGCTTCATCATCGTCTCCCACTACGAAAGGCTTTTCGAACTCGTGAAGCCGACGCGCTCGGCCGTCATCGTAAACGGCCGCGTCGTCCTCGATGGCGGGCCCGAGCTTGCCGCCCGCATCGACCGCGAAGGCTACGAATGGATCAAAACCGAACTCGGGATCGATACCGAGAAAGAAGACGGAACGGCCATGAACAGCGTCTCCATCGGGGCCTGCGCCGCCAGGGTGCCTGCCGATGGGAAATGAGGCCCTAAAGCAATTCGGTTCTCTCCTTCCGGAAGCCCAAATAGACGTCAGGGAAGGGGAGTCTTTGGATATCCTTTTGGCGAGCCTCGGAAGCGAAAAATCCTCGCATATTTCCATTAACTTGGCGGAAAACTCCCACGTTTCCCTTTCTTTTGCATCCTTCGGGATAGGTGCTTCTAAAGTCGAAATCGAAGCCCATCTGAAGAAAGGCGCGACATTCGAAGGAATGGTCGCCGCCCTCTCCTCGAAGGAGTCGAACAAGCAGATCTATGTCTCGGTCATCCATGACGAAGGAGAAACCCAAGGGGTCGCCAAGGCCTATGGGATCGTGGCCGAAAAATCATCCCTTACTCTCTCTGGGGTGAGCCATATCCTCAAGGGCAGCAAGAAGTCCGATACGAGGCAGGAAAGCCGCGTCATCGTCTTCGACAAAGGCTGCAAGGTCAATGCCTCGCCGATCCTAAAGATCGACGAGAACGACGTCTCGGCCAGCCACGCTTCGGCCGAGGGGAGGCTGAACGAAGAGCATCTCTTCTATCTGGAATCCCGCGGCGTCCCCGAACGCGAAGCCCGGAAGCTCATCATGTACGGATATCTCTATCCGGTCATTCAGCGCTTCAGCGAAGAAGAACAGACCCGTCTCATCGGCGAAATGGAAAGGAGCATCGCATGATCGATCCCTATAAGCTCCGGAAGGATTTCCCGATGATCGCCGAAGGGGTGACCATGCAGGGCAAGCCTTTGATCTGGCTCGACAATGCTTCGACGACCTTCAAGCCGTATTGCGTTTTGGAAGCCGTCGAACGTTATTACAAAAGGGAAACCAGCAACAGCCACCGCGGCGATTACGACCTCTGCTTCCAGATGGATAAGGAAGTCGAAAAGGCAAGAGAAACCATCAGGGCCTTCATCAATGCCGAGAAGAGCGAGGAAATCGTCTTCACGAGCGGCACAACCGCTTCGATGAACCTTCTGGCTTATGGCTATGCTTCGAGGTATCTGACCAAGGACGACGAGATCCTTCTGACCGAAGCCGAACACGCCTCGAACGTCCTTCCTTGGTACAAGGTCCATGAGATGACCGGGGCCAAGGTCGGATTCATTCCTTTGACGGAAGATGGAAGGCTCACGGTCGAAAACGTCGAAAAGAGCCTGACTCCCAATACGAAGATCGTTTCGATTGCCGAAATCACCAATGTCCTCGGCTATACCGCGCCCATCAAGGAAATCGCCAAGCTCTGCCATAGCCGCGGCATCCTTTTGGCCGTCGACGGGGCCCAATCCGTCCCCCACAAGAAGACCGACGTCCAGGATAGCGACGTCGATTTCCTCAGCTTCTCCGGCCATAAGGTCTGCGGGCCGACGGGGATCGGGGTCCTTTACGGCAAGTTCGATCTCCTCTCTAAGATGGAGCCCTTCATGACCGGGGGCGGAAACAACGCCAAATTCGATATGTGTGGCGATGCGTCTTATCTCGCCCCTCCGATGCGCTTCGAAGCCGGGACCCAGAACCTCGAGGGGATACTGGGTTTGAGGGCCGCCATCGAATACGTCTCGAAGATCGGGATGGATGAGATCGAAGCCTACGAGGCCGAGCTCAAGCGCTATGCCGTCGAGAAGATCAAGGCGACTGGCAATGCCATCATCTACAACGAAAAAAGCGAAGGCCCGATCGTCACCTTCAACGTCGACGGGGTCTTTGCCCAGGACGCCGCGACCTATTTCAATTCGAAGGGGATCGCCGTGAGGAGCGGGCAGCACTGCGCCAAGATCCTCATGGATTTCCTGAAGACGGTCGCGACCGTCAGAGCCAGCTTCTATTTCTATACGACGAAGGAAGAAATCGACGCCTTGGCCGACGCCGTCGCCCACGGAAAGGAGTTCCTCGATGCCTATTTTTGATCTCGACCCGATGGCGATGCGGGAAATCATCATGGATCACTATGCCTATCCCCGGCATTTCGGAAAGCCCGAAAACCCGGATGGCTATGAGAAGATCCACGCCGATTCGACGAACTGCATCGATGATTTCGATTTGTATCTGAAGTACGTCGACGGAAAGGTCGAGGATGCGATGTTCGACGGGGTGGCGTGCGCCATTTCCAAGGCTTCGACCGATATCCTCTGCGACCTATTGATCGGCAAGGACAAAGAAGACATCCATAAGATCATCGAGTCTTTCCTCAATATGATCGGCGAGAAGCCCTTCGATGCCGAATTGCTCGATGAAGCCTTGGCTTTCAAGAATACCGGGAAGCAGGCCGGGCGCATCCATTGCGCCACCATGGGCTGGAGCGCCGCCGAAGAGCTATTGGAGAAGATAGAGGGATGAGCGAGTATCGGCCGAAGGACGAATACCAGTACGGCTTCAAGACGAAAGCCGAGGATATTTTCACGACTGGCAAAGGCCTTAACGAAGATGTCGTAAAGGCCATCAGCGAAGCCAAGGGCGAGCCGGAATGGATGAAGGAATATCGCCTTAGGTCCCTCCAGAACTTCAACGAGATGCCGATGCCCGATTTTGGGCCCGATCTCTCGGATCTCGATTTCCAAAGCTATACATACTTCCGCCGGAACGTCCGTAGCGAAGAAGACAACTGGGAAGCCGTCCCGGAAGAGATCAAGAAGACCTTCCAAAGGCTCGGGATCCCCGAAGCCGAGCAGAAATACCTGGCCGGGGTCTCGACCCAATTCGAAAGCGAAGTGGTCTACCACAACATGCTTCAGGAATTGGAGAGCAAGGGAGTCATCTTCCTTTCGAGCGACATGGGTTTGAAGACCTGCCCGGACCTCTTCAAGAAGTACTTCGGGAAGATCGTGCCGCCTAGGGACAACAAGTTCGTGGCCCTGAACGGGGCGGTTTGGTCGGGAGGTTCCTTCATCTACGTTCCCAAAGGCGTGAAGGTCGAAAAGCCCCTCCAGTCCTATTTCCGCATCAATTACGAGAAGACCGGCCAGTTCGAAAGGACACTCATCATCGTCGACGACTATGCCGACGTCCATTACATCGAAGGTTGCACGGCCCCGGTCTATAGCAAGGAAAGCCTCCATGCCGCCGTCGTTGAGATCTATGTCGGGAAAGGAGCCAAATGCCGCTATTCGACGGTCCAGAACTGGAGCAACAACATCGTCAATCTCGTCACCAAGAGAGCCTATGTCGAAGAAGACGGCTTCATGGAATGGATCGACGGCAATATCGGTAGCCAACTCAATATGAAGTATCCCGGCTGCGTCTTGGCCGGGGATCGGGCCAAGGCCAATACCATCAGCATCGCCGTGGCCGGCAAGGGGATGACCCAGGATGCCGGGGCGAGGATGATCCATATCGGCAAAGATACCTCCAGCACGATCATTTCAAAGTCGATCGTCCATGGCGGGGGAGAGGCCAATTACCGGGGGACCGTCAGAGTCATGCCCGGTGCCGAAAACGCCAAGTCCCACATTGAATGCGATACCCTCATCCTCGACGACAAGAGCCGTTCCGATACCATCCCGAAGAACGAGATTCTGAACGACGAATCCTTCATCGAGCACGAAGCGACGGTTTCGAGAATCAACGAAGACCAGCTTTTCTACCTGATGAGCCGGGGCCTAAGCGAACAAGAGGCCACCCAGATGATCGTCATGGGCTTTATTGAGCCCTTTTCTAAGGAATTGCCGATGGAATACGCCGTCGAACTCAATCAGCTAATCAAGCTCGATATGGCAGGATCTATCGGCTGATGGATGCCGATGTCATCGTCGTCGGCGGAGGCCACGCCGGAATAGAGGCGGCCTTTGCCGCCGCCCACCTCGGGAAGAGGGTTATTTTGCTGACCCTTGATATAAAAATGATCGGCAATACGCCCTGCAATCCCCATATCGGCGGAAGCGCCAAAGGGATAGTCGTTAGGGAAATCGATGCCCTAGGCGGAATGATGGGCGTTTTGGCCGATCATGATCCTCTTCAGATCAAGATGCTCAATACCGCCAAAGGCCCGGGCGTCAGATGCCTTAGGGCCCAGGTCGATAAATACGGTTACCCCGCCTATGTCCAAAGCCTTTTGAAAGAAGAGGAGAACATCGAAATCGTCGAGGGCGAAGCCATCGATTTCATCAGGGACGGAAACCGGATAAAAGGCATTCTTCTTAATGATGGCACAAAATTAAATTCACGTGCTGTTGTACTGACGACCGGAACCTACATGGATTCCAGGGTCATCAAGGGTCAAGAAATAGAAAAATCCGGTCCTGATGGTGTCAAAGCATCGCTTGGTTTATCCGAGTCTCTTAGAAGGATCGGAATAAGGACGTTCCGCTTAAAGACCGGCACTCCGCCCCGTATTAAAAAGTCCACGATCGATTATTCCAAGGCAGCTATCGAGAAGGGCCATGAAGGCCATTTGAACTTCTCTTACCTAAGCCAAGAATACCGTCCTTTGGAGGGTCAAATCGATTGCCATTTGATTTATACATCCCCGCAAACTTTAGACATAATTCGCAAAAACCTCGATAAATCCGCCCTCTTTGACGGAACCATCACATCCAAAGGCCCGAGGTATTGCCCTTCCATCGAATCCAAAATCGTCCGCTTCGGCGACAAGGAGCGCCATCAGCTATTCTTGGAACCTGAAACCAGGGACGGAGAATCGATCTATCTACAAGGCTTCTCAACAGGCTTCGGAAGGGAACTCCAAGAGGAATTGGTGCACTCTCTTCCGGGACTGGAAGAAGCGGAAATCCTTAAGTACGCATACCAGATCGAATATGACGCTTTAGAGCCATTTCAATTTGATTCATCTCTTAAATTAAAAGAGTTTGAGGGGTTATATGCTGCCGGGCAGATTTTGGGGACAAGCGGCTATGAAGAAGCCGGGGGCTTGGGCCTCATGGCCGGCATCAATGCCGCCCGTTATCTAGATGGCAAACCTCCATTTGTCCTCCGCCGCGATGAGGCTTATATCGGGGTCATGATCGATGACCTCGTTACCAAGGGTACCGAAGAACCGTATAGGCTTCTTTCCAGCAGAGCCGAATACCGCCTCCTTCTTAGGCACGACAATGCCGACGCCCGACTGACCCCGAAAGCGATGGAAATCGGATTGGCATCGGATGGGCGCAAAGAAGTATTTCTAAAAAGTAAGGAGAAAAAGGAAAAAGCCGAGAAGGTCCTTTCGGAAGTGACAATCTCGCCCTCTGAAGAGTTAAACAAGGTCCTTTCTGAATCCGGATATCCAGCTTCGGAAGACGGCTTCCGCGGCAAGGCCTTGCTTAAGCGTCCTGGTATATCTTTTGGCCAACTTTATTCTCTCTTGCCTGACCTTGCAGAAATAGGCCTCAATCCCGACGCCAGCAAGGAGCTGGAGACCGAGATCAAATACGAAGGCTACATCGCGATGGCCAAAGAAGAGGCCAATAGGGTCATCAAGGCCGAGGAGACCCTCTTGCCCGATGATATTGACTACTCGTCTCTCCAAGGCCTTAGACTAGAGGCCAGGGAGAAACTGATCGCTATTCGTCCGAGGACCCTAGGACAGGCAAGCCGCATCTCCGGTGTCACCCCCGCAGACTGTGCTGCCCTCTTATTGGCATTAAAGAAAACGAGAAAATGAAAATCGAAGAATTAAAGTCGAAAATCAGGCCGGATATAGATACCGATCTTTTGCTCCGCCATCTCGACCTCGTGATGGAGGCTAACAAGGTCACAAACCTTACCGCCATCGAGGATAGGGACGAGGCGATAGTGAAACATATCTACGACTGCCTTATCCCCCTTAACCATATAGATATAAAAGGGAAGAAGGTTTTGGACATCGGATCGGGGGCTGGATTCCCAGGGATCGTTTTCGCAATTGCCGAACCTACCGCGACCCTCGTCTTGTGCGAGTCCAATGGCAAAAAGTCGGCTTTCTTGCGCTCTGTGATTGAAACTCTCGGGCTTAAGAACGCTACGGTAGTTACCAAAAGGGCAGAAGAACTAAGGGACATCGAGGCTTTCGATGTCGTGACGGCCAGAGCCGTCGGCGACCTTAGAAAGCTCATGGAAATCTGCTCTCAGCTAATCAAAGTCAAAGGAGCCTTCCTTGCTTTGAGGGGTTCTAAGTGGAAGGAAGAGACCCAAGAAGCCGCCAAAGCGGCCAAGATCCTTCACCTTGAGTTGAAGGAAGAGTTCACCGAACAGTTGCCCGATGGCTACGGGGAGCGCTATCTCGGGATTTATCAGAAAACCAAGAAAACACCTAGGGGCTATCCGAGACCATATCGCGAGATTTCGGCTACGCCACTTTAGATTTTGACCTCGCTTAAGGATAATTAGGGCCGATGGCTAGGGTTATTGCGGTTTCAAACCAAAAAGGCGGCGTCGGAAAAACCACGACGGCCGTCAATCTTTCTGCCGCTTTGGCCAAAATGGGGAAGACCATTTGCCTCATCGATATGGATCCGCAGGGCAATGCCGGGCGTTCCTTCGGTTTGGATGTGACCGGAATCGAAAACACCACCGTCGAATTCCTCTTGGGCAAGCTTCCGCTTGAAGAGGTCCGCATCATCGATGCCAATAGCGGAGTCTCGATAATTCCTAGCAATCTGAGGCTTGCCGGCTTCGATCCCAGGGCCGATGGGATCGATGAACCTTTTATGGCCCTGAAGAAGCATATCGAGCCCTACTTATCCCAATACGATTATTTTATTTTGGACTGCCCTCCTTCGTTGGGTTTGCTAAATATCAATGCTTTGGTGGCGGCCGATTCGGTCATCATTCCCGTCCAATGCGAATATTTCGCGATGGAAGCCGTGGCCGCCATCCTTTCCTCAATTACCCAAATCCAAAGAAGTTATAACCCGAACCTCAGGATCGAAGGGCTTTTGCTGACGATGTTCGACAATCGGACCAAGTTGGCAATCGATGTAATGCAGGAAGTCAAATCCTTCTTCAAGGAGACGACATTCGCCTCCATCGTTCCTAGGAACGTCTCAGTCGCCAAGGCCGTCCAACGCGGCGAACCCGTCACCAGCTGGCGCCCCAATGCCATGGGCTCTTTGGCGTATTTCGCGTTGGCCAGGGAGGTTCTCGAACATGAAAAGTGAGAAGAAGAACCCGAGCCTTTCCTCTTTGATGGAGAGGTTTGCCCAAAACGACGTCATCGCCGAACTAGAAAAGGAATACCAGTCCGCGGGGGGCCTCAAGATTTCGCTATCCCTCATCGATGACAACAAACTCGTCAGGAAGATCCGTCCGAAGAAGGATTCCTGCGAACGGATGGCCTCGGGCATCGTTGCCCGCGGGCTTTGGAACCCTCTTTTGGTCCGTCCTTCCGGCGATCGCTACGAACTTATCCTCGGCCGCAAAAGGTACTACGGCTCGAGGCTTGCAAAGCTGGAAGAAGTCCCCTGCATCGTCCAAGACAAGGATGACGAAGAGATGGCCCTGATGCTTTTGGCTGACCTTCGCGACCAGCGCGATACCAATGTGGTCGAGATGGCCCTCGTCTTCGATTTCCTGATCAAGAACTTTTCCTATTCTCAGGCCAATCTGGCCGACATCGCCCACGTTTCGAGGCCCCAGGTCACCAATATCCTCCGGCTCCTCAGGCTTCCTGAACCGGTGTTTGATATGGTCGCCAAGGGGAACATTTCCTACGGCCATGCCAAGGCTTTGATCCCCTTGCCTTACGAAGATTGCCTCGAGTTGGCCGATGAGATCCTCGAGAAGAATCTTTCGGTCCGCGAGGTCGAACTCGAGGTCCGAGAAAAGCTCCATCCCGGAACCATTGACGAAGCCCTCGATAGGGCCATCAAAGCATCCGGTGCCCTTTACATCGAAGAAGGGGAGAACCACCTCGTCTTCGACTTTGCCAGCGAAGCCAAAAAGAAGGCTTTCCTCAAGAAACTCGGGAAAGAGGATCGCTAAATTTCCAAAACCCTTCTTAAAGGGTTATAGCCCCTTAGGGTATAATCCTTTCAATGTCAGAAAATACGCTGTTGATATCCATCGAAGGCCTTAAGGAATTTACTTATGTAAATTACCAGGTCGAAAACGAACTCAAGAGAGTCTCGGGACAAAATAGGCAGAATGCCTTCTCTTTCCTCAGGTCGGTGACCATCGAAAACAGGGGAACCCATGACCTAAGGGAAGTCGATCTCCTCATCAATAGCAACTTCCCTGGAATTACCGTCGCGCCCCTTCATATTTCGGTCCTCGAAGCCGGGAAGAAGACCCTTCTGACTTCCTTCTCGATCTTCGTCAACGCCGTCGATCTCTATCACCTGAACGAAGGCGTGCCTTGCGCCCTCTCTTTCGAGATCGTCGATAGCGAAGGCCAAAGCCTGGCCCAGAAGGTCCATAACCTCAAACTTCTTCCGATCGAAGAAAGCGCGAGCGATGTCCGTATTCCGGAGATCCTCAGCAGCTTCGTCACTCCCAATGACGACGAAGTGAAGAAGGTCGTTGCCGAAGCGGCCGGCGAACTCAAGGAAAAGACCGGGCGCAACAGCTTCTCCGGCTACCAGTACCATGACCCCAACAAGGTCTATGAGGAACTGGAGGCTCTCTATAAGGCGATGTCCAAGCGCGACATCCGCTACAGCAACCCTCCGACCAACTTCGAAAAGACCTTCCAGCGCGTCCGCCTGCCCTATCAGGTTTTGCAGGAAAAAGTGGCGACTTGCTTGGATTTTGCGCTGCTTTATGCATCCTTGGCCGAATCGATCGGCCTTAAACCGGTCCTCATTTTGCTCCGCAGCCACGCCATGGTCGGCGTCTGGCTCGACGATGATTCGAGTTGCTCTCCCTATGAGGAAAACGGGTCTTATTTGATCACCGCGGCGAGCAAAGGCTTCGAGCATCTCGCCGTCATCGATGTGACGATGGGCCATTCCTCCCAGCTATCGCCGTTCGACCAAGCCGTCGAGAACGGGTACAAGACCCTTTCCGTCGAAGCTAGGTTCCGCTACGCCTTGGACGTTACGATGTGCCGGAAGGAACACCTCCTCCCGATTCCGACGCCCCATAAGGTCGGCGAAGAATACAAGGTCGACCTGCCCGATTTCACCAAAGTTGAAGACTCGGCGACCCCGACGGTCGATACCGATGCCCGCCGCTATATCTCGGCCGGAGATAGGGGCGACAAGAACCGCTTCGACCATTGGCTTGAGAAACTCCTCGACCTCAATCTCGGGAATAGGCTGATCAACCTCCGTTTCGGCGGAGGCCTCGCCCAGTTCATCGTCCCGAGCGCCGAAGACCTCGTGAAGGAACTATCGACCCGCAACAAGATGTCGGTCGTTCCCTTCCAATTCGGAGCCATCGCCATCGAAGAAGGGGAGAAGATCCTTTCCTTCTCGCCGAAGGCCTTCGGGAAGCTCTCGGAAGAGGCTTATAGGAAAGGGCAGATCCTCGCCACTTCCAAAACCGGCGACGTCGATACCTATTTCAAGACCTTGGCCAGAAAGGCCAATACGGCACTCGAAGAATCCGGCAGCAACCCCTTGTTCATGACAATCGGGATGCTCAAGTGGTTCGATAACGACAAAGCCGCGAGCGTCAACCGCGGAGCCATGTATGCCCCGGTCTTCCTGCTTCCGATTTCGCTGCCGCGCCGGAAGTCAGGGACCTACCATTCCTTCTCCTTCGACCTCGATGAGCTCTCACTCAATACGACTTTGTTCCAGTATCTGGAAGAAGTCTTCCATATGGACTTCTCTCCCATTTCCGGAACTCTCCGCATGAAGGACGGGCTTCCCGATCTGCGCCTCATCTACAACTTCATCCGCGAGAAGATCTCGGAGAAGAAGGGCTGGATGCTCTACGAGAATACGGCCTCGGCCGGCCTCTTCGGCTTCGCCCATTTCGTCATGTGGAACGACCTCCGCAATAGGAAGGAAGAACTTCTCCAGAATCCTTTCATCGCCTCCTTTGTTTCGGGCGAGAAGAAGTGGGAAGACAAAACCGACCTCATCGAAATCAAGGACCTCGATGACAAGGTCGTCCCGGGCGATTTGGCTTTGCCTCTACCCGCCGACTCCAGCCAGATCAAGGCCATCACCGATGCCTTGGCCGGCGAGTCCTTCATCATGGACGGGCCTCCCGGGACCGGGAAGAGCCAGACGATCGCCAATATGATCGTCAACTTCCTCTACCATGGGAAATCGGTCCTCTTCGTGGCCGAAAAGGAAGTGGCCCTCGATGTCGTAAAGAACCGTTTGGACGAACTGGGCCTCGGCCAGTTCTGCCTGCAGCTATCTAGCGTCAAAACCAACAAGACCGATGTCCTAAAAGCCATCGATAAGCTTTTGGAACTCGGACCCTTGGAAGGGGCCGGCGACTACAAGGAGAAGGCCGCCGAAGTCGAAGAGAAGAGGACGAAGCTCAATACGCTTCTCTCCAAACTCCACGTTCCCGAGAACTTCTTCGCTTCGATCTACGATGCCATCTTGCTTTATCTCGATAGCATCAAGGCCAAAGGCCTCTATGAGGTAAGCGAGGACTATGTCCGCGGCCTCACCAAGGAAAGATACGATGCCGCCATCGAAGGCATCGAAAGGGTCACGGCCTATTCACGCCTGAACCGCGGCTACCGCGAGAATCCCTTCGTTCCCTACCAGAAGAGGGATTACTCGCTCCTCGATAGGGAAAACCTTCCCAAGGCTTTGGCGCCCCTCGTCGACATCGATAGGGAACTCGCCCTCAATCTCCATAACTGCCTTAGGAATCTCCCCGGTCTTAGCACCACGAGGAAGAACGCCTACCTCTTCGTCGAACTTTCGCAAATTCTCCAAGGGGAAAAGGAAATCCTCGCCGACAAGGTGGGGAGCGAAATCTTCCTCGATGCCGAGGATACCCTCAGGAAGTATCTGAGCCTCAATAAGGAAATCGCCACCATTTCCAAGAAGGTCACCAAATCCTTCGACCGGACGATCCTTTCGGCCGAGGTCGGGGAACTCAGCGACCTGAAGGAAGAGTTCACTCAGGCTTCTCTCTTCAAGCGGAAGAAACCGCTTAAGGAAATCCAGAAGATCCTCAAGGATTACTACCTCGAAGGCGGGAAGCCGAACAAGAAACTTTCTCTTGTTACCGTCGAAAGCCTCAAGGCTTTGGACAATCTCCATAAGCAGGTCGAGAACCTCGGCTCTTATCCGAAATTCATCTTCCCGAGCCTTCCCGGGGAACCGGAAAGGTACGAAGCTATCGAGAAGGGCTATGAGGCTTCGATCAAGATCGGAAAACTCCTTCGCGAGATGGACTGCGCCCGCAATACCAACTTCGAAAAATTGGCCGATATCCTCGCAAAAGCCGGCGGGGATTACACGAAACTCTGGGAAGACAATGACCGGAAACTGCGTCGCCATCTATCGGAACGCTCCTTCGTCTGCGATCAGTTAAGGAACAAGTTCGACTTCGATACCGAACGCTATCCGGACGACCGCGAATACTTCAAGAAGGAAGCCCAGAAGGTTAGTAACGTCATCGCAAACGAAGGGCTCCTCGGCGGCTGGACGAAGTTCCTGACCGTTTTGGACGAATGCCGGGCCGTTTCTCCGGAAGGCCTCGTCGAAAGCTACGAGGAAGGCCGTATCGGCGACCTCGAGCTCCGCGACGCCTACGTCAATGCCCTTTGCTACAAGACCGTGGCCTACGCCGCCAAGGACGCCAAGCTCGAAAACCTTTCCGGCGAAGAAGTCCTCAAGACCATCGAAGACTACGGGAAGGAACTAAACGAACTGGAGCGCCTTTCGGTCGTCGAAACGGCGAGCCGCATCACCAAGTCCTACCCCTTGGTTACCGAAAACCTCGCTTCGACTACCGAGGTCTATCAGCTGAGGAAGATCGCCCGTAGCGGCGGCCGTTCCATCTCGCTAAGGAACATCTTCGTTTCCTTCTCCGATCTCATCCATACCCTATGCCCCTGCTTCCTGATGTCGCCGCTTTCGGTGGCCCAATTCCTCCAGCCCACCGATAAGTTCGACGTCGTCATCTTTGATGAAGCCAGCCAGATTCCGACCAGCGAAGCCGTCGGCGCCATCTCCAGGGCCAAGTCGATTGTCATTGCCGGCGACCAGCAGCAGATGCCGCCGAGCAACTACTTCGCCGTCAACGTCTCCGGTTCCATCGAAGGCGGCGACTACTTCAAGAGCCTCGACGAGGATCTCGAGTCCTTGCTCGACGACGCCATCGTCATGGGCCTTAAGCGGAACCGCCTCAATTGGCATTACCGCAGCCGCCACGAATCCCTTATCGCCTATAGCAACAACCAGTTCTATGGGAACACCCTGCTTACGTTCCCTTCTCCGGAAAGCGAGAAGCAGTCGGTTTCATACCGCTACATAAAGGGGAAGTACGAGCGCGGCAAGGGCATCAACAAGGACGAAGCCAAGGCCATCGTCGCCGAGGTCATGCGCCGCCTCAAGGATCCCGAGCTCAGCCAGAAATCCATCGGCGTCATCACCTTCAACGAAGCCCAGCAGAACCTCATCATGGACATGCTGGAAAAAGAAGAAGGGAAGAACCGCCTCGACAGCAATCCGGGCGGCGAGTCGATCTTCGTCAAGAACCTCGAAAACGTCCAAGGGGACGAAAGGGACGTCATCCTTTTCTCGGTAACCTACGGTCCCGATCCCAAGACCGGGGTCCTCTCGCTTAACTTTGGCCCCCTTTCGAGGGAAAAGGGCGAACGCCGTTTGAACGTCGCCATCACCCGTTCCAGGGAGGAGATGATCGTCTTCTCTTCGATCAAGCCCGAAATGATCAGGGCCGAAAGGGCCAAGAACGAAGGGGCCCGCTACCTCCGGGACTTCCTGACCTTCGCTTCCGAAGGCACCTCCTACCTTCCGAATCTTCAAGGCAACGTCGTTTACGACAGGAAGGAAACGGTCGCCAAATATCTGGCCGAGGACCTCAAGAAACTCGGCTATAAGTCCGTCGTCGACCTCGGGACTTCGACCTTCAGGCTCGATCTGGCCATCGTCGATCCCGCCGATCCCGATAAGTTCACCTTGGGCATCTTGCTCGATGGTCCTAGCTACTGCGATACCCCGACTTCGAGAGATAGGAACCTGGTCCAGCCCAGCATCCTCAAGAACCTCCGGTGGCGCCTCATGCGCTTCTGGTCGATCGAATATTTCGATCATCCCGATCAAGTGGTGCGCCAGATCGTGGCCAAAATAAATGAACCCGTCGGCGAAGAAGATGTCGGGACCATCGATTCTGGCCCTGTCTCTTTCAACCGGAAACAGGTCAACCTCTATCCGAACCAGATTCCCTACGAATACGCCGACCTCGATATGCCGAGCTCCTCGATCGAGGATGTCAGGATCTTCGAGGCCGTGAAGCGCCTCATCGATGCCGAAGGCCCGATTTCCAGGCGGCTCATCATGGAGAAGACCAAGAAGGCCCTCGACAAGAAGACGCTCGGCATTAAGCTCCGCTCCTCGATCGAATTGGCCATCGGCGATACCCCGAAGGTCACGGAGCTATGCACCAGCGAACCCTTCTACTATCCCTCCGGTTTCGTGCCCGAGGCCTGGCCTTACTACCGCATCGACAAGAGCGAGAACAAGCGCGACATCCAGGATATTTCCTACATCGAGATCAGCAACGCCTGCAGCGACATCATCTACGCCCAAGGGAAGATGAGCGAAAGCGATCTCATAAAGCAGGTCTCCCTTCTCTTCGGCTACGAAGTCGTAAGCGAAAAGCGGAAGACCCACATCAAGAACGCCCTCCGCGAGGCCATCGACAAGCGCCACGGCCTCCATAAGGACGAAGACGGCTTCATCTACATTTCCTAGGCCTTATTTGACAATAAGGACAAGTGCACTAGAATTAGGCTCGCATCAGGGTGACGAGAGTTTCGTCAACTGGCGGTATAGCCCGCGAGCCTAAGTCTAGGCACGATCCGGTGAGACTCCGGAGCCAACGGTAAAGTCCGGATTGAAGATCGCCGTGAACTCATCCCCCGCGGTGCATGGGGGTATTTTTTATGGATATAAGGGGTATTTGCGCGCTTATCGTCTTCATAATCCTCCTTGTTTGCACCGCTTACGTTTACTTCAAAGCCCATCCCATCAAGCACAAAACGACCACGAGGACCGTGGCCGCCACGGCGCTCTTCGGCGCCCTGGCCGCCATCCTTTACGTCGTGCCGATCTTCAACTTCTCGATCCCGATATTCCCGAGTTTCCTCGCCATCCATATCGACGAGGTTCCTTGCTTCATCGCCGGCTTCGCCTATGGGCCTTATGCCGCCATCGGGGCCATCTTGGTAAAGACCTTCGTGAAGCTTCCGATGACGACCAGCATGGGAGTCGGGGAACTCGGAGACCTCGTCATCTCGATCTTCTTCGTCGTCCCTTGTTCCTATATCTATAGGAAGAAGAGGGACCTAAAGGGGGTGGCCATCGGCTTTGGCGTCGGGACTTTGCTTCAGCTTCTGGTCGCCCTGATCATGAATGTCTATGTCCTCATGCCTTTCTATGCCAACGTCATGGCCGGCATGGACGAAGAAAGCCTTTTGGCCGTCTGCCAATTGGCCATGCCTTGGATCACCGACATCGGCTGGAGCTATGGGCTTTATGCCGTTTTGCCGTTCAATCTCTTGAAGGACGCCATCGTCATCCTTCTGACTTTCATCGTCTATCGCTATACCCACCGCTTCATCAAAGCCGCCAAGGCATGAAAAAACCGTCCTCAGGGGACGGTCTCTTCTTTGCCTTTAGGTTATTCGATGACGATGGCCGCGACCGGGCATCCGTCGGCAGCTTCCTTGGCAGCGGCTTCCTGGCCTTCCGGAATGGTATCGACGATCGCTTCGGCGAGGCCGCTATCATTCATCTGGAAGACTTCCGGGCAAGTCAGCGTGCAGAGGGTGCAGCCTTGGCAGGCGTCGGTAACCTTGACTTTGTTTGCCATTGATAAATCTCCTTAACACCGGCGCCATTATAGGTTTGGGGCTCCCTGCTTTCAATAATCAGCCCTTAAGGGCTCGCCCTTTATCTAAGCAGGCGCAGCGGGTAAGATATCGAGGATGAAAACCCGGGTCCGCATCTGGAAGCGTTACCGCGACAAGATCGCCAGTTCCAATTTCAAGGACTCCGGAACGACCCACATCGAAGAGATGGAACAAGGCGACATCGACGAGATGTCGAAATTGGCACGCTCCAGCGAAGCCATCGCCATGGCCGGCGACAAGGAAAAGGAACTGACGCCCTATGACCGCTACGTCAAGAACAAGCGGATCCATCTCATCATCAAGATCGCCGTTTTGGTCCTGGCCATCGTCTTGATGGCCCTTCTCTATTTCTTCTGGGTGAAGTGATTATGTCCGAGAAAGAAACTGCCATCAGCGTCGCCATCGACGGGCCGGCCGCCGCCGGCAAATCTACCGTCGCCAAGAAGGTTGCCCGCCTTCTGGGCTTTACCTACATCGATACTGGGGCCATGTATCGGGCGGTGACCTATGCCGTCATCAAGAAGGGCCTCGATCCGAAAGACGAAAGGCAAAGCGAAACCCTGCTCGAAGGTCTGACCATCGATCTGCTGCCGGATGGGACTGTTCTTTGCAACGGGGAAGACGTCACCAAAGTCATCCGCGAGCCCTTGGTGTCGGGCAACGTTTCCTATATCGCTTCCTATAAGAACGTCCGCCTCGCCCTCGTCGATATGCAGCGGGCCATGGCCGAATCCAAAAGCGTCGTAATGGACGGACGCGACATCGGCACCTACGTTTTGCCCAATGCCCAGGTCAAGATCTACCAGATCGCTTCGGTCGAAACCCGGGCCGTCAGGCGCTACGAAGAAAATATGGCCAAAGGGATTCCGACCTCCTATGCCGAGGTCGAAGAAGACGTCCGCAAGCGCGACTACATCGATAGCCACCGCGCCTTCGCTCCCCTTAAGCCGGCCCCCGATTCCGTTTTGATCGATACCTCCTTCATGACCGTCGATGAAGCGGTCGAAGCCGTCCTCGCCGTCGTCAAGGAGAAGACGGGAGTTACTCCTTCATGCTAGGCACATTGGCTTTGGTCGGATCCCCGAACTCGGGGAAGTCGACCCTTTTCAACCGCATCGCCGGCGAAAGGAAGGCCATCGTTTTGGATACCCCGGGGGTCACGAGGGACCGCCTCTATACCAAGGCAACTTGGTTGACCAAGGAATTCACCCTCATCGATACCGGCGGTGTCGAAGTGAAGAACGCCCCCTTCCAAGCCGAAATCAGGGCCCAGGCCGAAATCGCCATCAAGGAAGCCGATGTCATCGTCTTCGTGGCCGACGGGAAAAAGGGTCTTTCGGCCGACGATAGAGCCGTGGCCAAGATGCTCTATGACTGCGGGAAGCCCATCATCCTCGCCGTCAACAAGATCGATTCGCTGAACGAAATCGGCGACACCGGCGATTTCTATTCCTTGGGTTTGGGCGAGCCTATCGCCATTTCGGCTGCCCACGGCATCGGCATCGGCGACCTTCTCGATAAGGCCGTCGAGCTATTGCCCGAAGTGAAAGAAAAGCCTTACGGCGACGCCATTACCTTCTGCCTCATCGGCGTCCCGAATGTCGGGAAGTCTTCTTTGGCCAATACGCTCCTCGGAGACCCCAGATCCATCGTTTCCAATATCTCCGGCACTACCAGGGATAGTCTGGATAGCCCCTTTACCCGCAATGGGCATGACTATGTGGTTATTGATACCGCCGGACTAAATAAAAGAGGAAAGATCTATGAGGCGGTAGATAAATATTCCGCCCTTAGAGCCCTAAGAGCCATCGATAGATCCGATGTTGCGGTCCTCTTGATCGATGCCACCAAAGGCCTTGTTGAACAGGACAAGCACGTGGTCGGCTATGCCGTCGAGCAAAACAAGGCCATCGTCCTAGCCATCAACAAATGGGATGCCGAAAAGCACGCTGTGACCGACGAAAAAGAGTTCCGGGAAAAGATCGCTTCGGGGATGAAATTCCTCGATTACGCTTCCATTGCCTTCATTTCCGCGAAGACCGGAAGGGGCATCGACAACCTTCTTACGTACGTGTGTAAGGCACACGAGAGTTATAATAGGCGTGTGCCTACGGGCCTGTTGAACAATCTCATCCGGGACGCTCAAGCCTATAACCCGACCCCCGATTTCAACCACGGGCGCCTCAAGATCTACTACGCCTCACAGGTGGCAGTCGAACCCCCGACTTTCGTCATGTTCTGCAACAACCCCGAGCACGCCCATTTTAGTTACACCCGCTATCTGGAAAATCAGCTTCGGGAAGCTTTCGATTTCTCGGGAAGTCCCATCAAAATCATCTACAGATTGCGGAAATAGAGAGATTTAAAGTCTCCTTTTCTTCCTTTGGAAGAAAGGGTCAAAACCGAATCAAATAACCCCGCAAAACCGTATCCTTGCAAAACTCCGTCCGAATGAATTTTGCGCAATTTTTCAGCAAAAATTCTTGCAAAACCCCGTTGGGGGTTATACCTTTTGCTCAAAGCTTATAAGGAGACAACCATGAACAAAGCTGAACTCATCAAGAAGGTTGCCGAGAAGGCCGAACTCACTGGCCGCGACGCGGAAGCCGCCGTCGACGCTGCTGTCGAAATCATCGCCGATGCCCTCATCGCCGGCGAAGAGGTCAAGATCTCTGGCTTCGGCATCTTTGCCAAGAAGGAACGTGCCGCTCGCGAAGGCACCAACCCCGCCACCCAGGAAAAGATCACCATCGCTGCCAGCAGCACCGTCGCCTTCAAGGTCAGCAAGACCCTCAAGGATCGCCTGAACTAAGCGAAACCCAAAAGATCTCCGAGGGCCCGCAAGGGCCCTTTTCTTGTAGTAATATGAACCGATGGATCGCCTGACCGTATTCGATGAATATGTCCAAGCCTTTAAGGCTAGGGGCTTTCGTTTGTACCTTGTAGGGGGTTCCGTAAGGGACTACCTCTTAGGCATTCCGTTCACCGATTTCGATATGGCAACCGATGCCACACCGGCGGATGAAGAAGAATTTTTAAAGGACGCGGAATTTTCATTTTCGAAGTACGGTTCCATAAGGATAAAGAAGAAACCGATCGAGATTACGACCCTGCGAGAAGAAGGACCTTATGACGATATGAGGCACCCCCGATTCGTCAACTTCGTCAAGGATCCGATCCAGGATTACAAGAGGCGCGACTTCACGATCAACGCCATGTACTTGGATGAAGATTACCGCTTGATCGATTACGCTGGAGGCTTTGCCGATCTCAAATCGAAGACCATCCGTTTCATTGGAGATCCAGAAAAGAGGATCAGGGAAGATCCCCTAAGGATAATCCGGGCGCTGAGACTAAGGGAAAAACTTAACTTTAATTTTGATACGGCAACAGGCAAGGCCATCGACAGATTGAGGCCTCTTTTGGATAATGTTCCGGCCGCGAAGGTCAAAGAGGAAGAAAGGAAGGGATACCATGCAGAAGAATAGGCTCTATGGTGCATTGGACTTCGAATACGTTTTGCTTGAGCAATATAAGTCCCTGGCCCTTACCGAAAACGAACTGGCCGTAATCCTCATGATTGCCCACCTCCAGAAGCAGGGAAATCGGATGATCACTGCCGATGCCCTTGCTCTCAAGATGTCTCTTCGCCCGAGCGAGATAGAGAAGATCCTTTCTGCTTTGCTCAAGAGGAACCTTATCGACTACGTTCCGGAAAAGAAGGGCATGAAAACATCCCTCGAACCTATCCAGGAGAGGGTCTATACGGATTTTGCCAAGCGCTTGGAGAGGGAAGAAGAAACCATCGCCAATGCCGAAAAAGCCCAAGAAATCAGCGAGATCGCAGGATTCATCGAACAAAAATTGGGACGCTCACTAAGTCCTTTGGAACAAACGACCCTTCAGGAATGGTTCGTTCTCGGTTATTCGAAGGAAGATATCAAAGACGCCTTCCTCGATTGCCTCTCCGCCGGCAACAAGAACTTCAAGGCCGTCGAAAGGGCATTGAAGCAACTAAGAAAACGCCGCGATATCGAAAAAGAAGGTCATAGCGCCGTAAGCGAAGCCTATGACGCCGACATCGATGAAACGTTCGCCTTGGCCAAGAAGCTCTTCGGCGACCGTTGATCCCGAATATTTGGTAAGGAGCTTGGCCTCCCTTTTTCCTAACGCCGCATGTACTTTGGACTTCGAAACCCCGTTCCAATGCCTTATCGCAACCATGCTTTCGGCCCAGTGCACGGACCGCAAAGTGAATCTTGTAACGCCTACTTTATTCAAAAAGTATCCAACTGCGAATAATTTAGCAAAAGCCTCTCAACAGTATGTTGAGGAGATAATCCGTCCTTTAGGCCTATACAAGAACAAGGCCAGGAACATAATCCTTACCTCCCGGGCCCTTGTCGAAGAACATGGGGGAGAAGTACCTGGCTATGATGATTTGGTCAAACTACCTGGCGTCGGTAGAAAGACGGCCGGGGTTGTGCTGGCAGAGACTGCCGGGCGGCCGGCGATCCCCGTCGACACCCATATTCAAAGAGTCAGCAAGAGACTCGGCATCGCAAAGGAAGAAGACGATGCCTATTCAGTCGAACAGAAACTGGAAGCGGCCATCGAGGAAAAAGAATGGATCAGTTTCCACCACCGCTTCATAGCTTTCGGGCGGGAAATATGCCACGCCAAGAACCCGAATTGCGAAGAATGTCCCTTTAGGGACGATTGCCTTTACTTCAAGAAGGCTTCATCGAAAGCGGCCAAGAAATCGTAGCGCGGGCTATAGCCTTCCTTAACCAGATATCCTTTTTCTTTGATATCCGCTACTGGAATCGACTTTCTAGGCGCTTTTTCATAGAAGTCGCAGACGTAGCTGGCTTTTAGGAGATAAGTCTCATTTTGAACGGCTAAACGGATTAGAAAAAACGCAAAACCGCCGTTTTTAATCACGTTTTGCAAGTGTTTTACCTGCTGCGGGGCGATGTTTCCTAAAGGGAAGGATGTATTGTTTTTCGTCTCCTTGGCTTCGAAGTCCAAGTAGCGTCCCTGGTAGACCCCGTTATAGTCGGTCGTCGATTGCTTCTCGAAATAGGCGTGGGTGATCTTGGCCTTCTTCGAGTAGTCGACCTTCACGACATTGATCGGGGTCGGCCTCTTGGTGATCAAGGCGATGTCCTTTTCCAGATAGTATTCGCAGGATTGGTTGATGTCCGCTTCGAAGGACATCCCCCTATTGGCGGCGGTCGCAATGATGTTTGGGGAAGCCTTCTTCTTAGTTGTTGTATTTAGCGTTTCGTCATAATCGGACTTAACGCCGTTAGGATACTTTATTCTCATTCAAGGCTTTCCTTCAGAGCCTCAATGTAATCATCGAGGTCGACGCTTCCGTTTTCCTCGAGTTTCGAAAGGAGGCGGCGGATGGCTTCGGGAAGATGGTGGGACTTGGAGATCGATTTCCGGTACTCAGTCAGAAGGACGGGCGGGTTCTTGGAAAAGGCGTCATAGAGGGCGACCAAGGCTTTGGCGTCGTTCAGCCCGTCATGGGCGTTCCCCGGGAAAGGGACATTGAAGATCTTCAAAGCATTGGAAAGGCTATAAGGGTTCCCGCGCTCGTCATGGATGTAGCGTCCGAGGAAAGCAGAGAAGTCCAAATAGTTCTTCTTCATCAAATGGACGTAATGGGCATCGGCGTCCGGATGGAACGTCAAGCTTTGGTCCAGGATCCTCGCATCGTTATTGCCGAAGGCGATGAAGACGGACTTTCCGGCATCGCCTCCGATATAGGACTTTAATTTTTCCAAGGCTTCGGCGAACGGAACCCCGCATTTGGCCAGCATTTCATCGGTGATTCCGGTGAGATTCCGGACGTATCCTCCGACCTTGTGGGACGGGCGGATGTTGATTTCGAAGCCTTCTTTGATGGAGGAAATGAGACCCTGTTTGTCCAAATCTGCTTTGATGGCACCGATCTGGATGATGTCGGCTTCCCTCTGCGTCGCTTCGAGATCGATGAAAACCGCGTGACGGAATCCACGCGTCGCTTTGACCAGTGCTCTCATCCCCGCAAGTTTAGCGCAACGCCATCCACTTTCCTATGGATGGGCTTCCTTTTTCTTCGATATAATCGAAGCCGGCCCATGGAGAAAAAAGTCAATTTCACACCGGACGACATCCTAAGGAAAAAGTTTCCGCGGAACGTCAAAGGCTACGATCCCTTCGAAGTCGATACCTTCCTGGACAAGGTAATCGCCGATTATCAGACCTATGAGGCGACAATCGCCGGGCTCGAAACCCAAATCGCCAATCTCAGTAGCGAAAGCGGGAACTTCAATGCCGAAAAGGAAACGCTGATAAGGAATATCGATAAGATCAGGGAAGAGAAGCGCGAGCTCGAAGTTAAGATCGCCTCCCTCGAAAACCGGATCGGCGGGATCCGCAAAAGCGATGCCCCGACGGCCGAGAACCTGAAGCTCCTGAAAAGGCTAAGGAGTCTCGAGGAATTCCTTTACTCCCATGGCTATAACCCGAACGAAATCGCTTCGGGCATCGTAAAATAACCGACATCCGGCCCGGACGGAGGCTGGGAAACCAGAGGAAAGTCCATGCTCGCACGGCCTGCGATGGCCGTAGTGATTGCGCCAGGCGAAGCGATAAGCCTGGGTACGCGGGAGCGCGTAACGGCCGGCCGATCTCCCAAGTGGAGCAAGGCCGCTAAGGTACCACAGAGACGAGCTTGGCGGCGACGCCAAGATGAAACGAGGCAAACCCCGCAAGCGAGAAACCCAAATTTGGTAGGGGAAGGAAGGGAGGCGAAACGAAGCCGAACTTCCCGGCTAGTCCGAGATTAATCTACGTCCTCGACAGAACATGGCTTACAGGGCCGGATACTCACTGAACATGAAGATCACCACGCCGACGAAAATCACCATTGCCCGCATCATATGCGTCGTTTTGCTGATCGTCGTCCTGGCGGTCTTGGAAATACTCGGGGCCCAAGGCCTCGTAAGCGATATCGCCATCGGCAATAGCGGCGTCACCGCCATCAGGCTTGCCGTCGCCGTTTTCTTCATCATCGCCAGTTTCACCGATTTCCTCGATGGCTACTTGGCCAGGAAGAACAACGAAGTCTCGACGATGGGCAAGTTCCTCGACCCCATCGCCGATAAGCTTTTGGTCGATAGCCTCCTGATCTTCCTTTGCTTCGAATGGTCCTATAGCGAAGGCTCTTTATCGATCCCCGCCTTCTGCGTCGTCATCATGATCGCCCGCGACCTCGTGGTCGATGGCCTTAGGCAGCTTGCTGCCTCGAAAGGGAAGATCCTCGCCGCCAACATGTTTGGCAAGGTCAAGACCGTCGCCCAGATGGTCGCCATCCCCTTAGTGCTCCTTAACGGCTGGCCCTTCACCTACTTCGATGCCGGCTGGGGCTATGGGAGGATCGCCCTCGTCTTCGTGTATCTCGCTACGCTCGCGAGTTTGCTTAGCGGTATCATCTACGTGTACCAGAACCGCTTCGTCTTCAAGGAAGAAGATTAACCTATGGATTTCGCCAAACTCATTTCAGAACTCAGGGATCGGGGCCTCACCCTCGGGGCCGCCGAATCCTTCACCTGCGGCCTTTTCGCCTCCAAGATCGGCGAAGTGCCGGGCGCCTCGGCCGTCTTCAAAGGCTCCGTCGTTTCCTATGGCGGCGAAGTCAAGGAAGCCGTCCTCGGCGTCAAGCCCTTGACCCTCCGCACCTACGGGCCGGTCAGCCAGCAGACCGCCATCGAGATGGCCGTGAACGGGAAGAAGATCCTCGGGGTCGACGTCTGCGTTTCCTTCACCGGGAATGCCGGGCCGACCGCCGACAAGGGAAATGCCAAGGTCGGCGAGGCTTTCATCTGCATCGCGACCGCCAAGCAGAACATTGTCCTCCACCCCATCTTTGATGGGGAAAGGAACGCCATCCGGGAAAAAGCCGCCAATATGGCAGCGGAATATCTCATCGAAATGCTCGAAAAAGGGACCATCGGCCAGTTTTAGCCCTACATAAATAAGGGAAGACCCCAGAGAGGTAAAACATGGAAGACAAAGAAAGAGCATTGGAAGAAGCCCTCAAGTCGATCGAGAAGGCCTACGGCAAGGGCGCCGTCATGAAGCTCGGCGACCATCCCCACGTAAGCGTCGATGCCATCCCGACTGGCTCCCTCCTCCTCGACCAGGCCATCGGCTGCGCCGGGTATCCCCGCGGCCGCATCATCGAAATCTACGGTCCGGAATCGAGCGGCAAGACCACGCTCGCCCTCCACGCCGTCGCCGAATGCCAGAAGAAAGGGGGCCGGAGCGCCTACATCGATGCCGAGCACTCCATCGATCCGGCCTACGCCGCCAATCTCGGCGTCAATACCGACGAACTCGTGCTCGCCCAGCCAGATAGCGGGGAACAGGCTCTCGAAATCGTCCAGATGCTGGCCGCTAGCGGCGCCATCGATCTAATCGTCGTCGACTCCGTCGCCGCCCTCGTGCCCCAAGCCGAACTAGACGGCGTCATGTCCGACAACCAAGTCGGCCTCCAGGCCCGCCTTATGAGCAAAGCCATGCGCAAGCTCGCCGGCATCCTCGACAAGACCAACTGCGTCGTCATCTTCATCAACCAGCTCCGCGAAAAGGTCGGCGTCGTCTACGGGAACCCCGAAACGACGACCGGCGGAAGGGCCCTTAAGTTTTACGCCACCCTCCGCCTCGACATCAGGCGGGCCGAAGCCATCAAGAACGGCTCCGAGATCATCGGCAATACCGTGAGGGTCAAGGTGGTGAAGAACAAGGTCGCCCCGCCTTTCAAAAGCTGCGAACTCGAAATCATCTACGGGAAAGGCATCTCGGCCACCGGGGAACTCTTGGAGCTCGGGGTCCAATTCGGGATCCTCTCCAAGACCGGCTCTTGGTACCAATATAACGGCGAGAAGATCGGAAACGGTAAAGAAGCCGCCAAGACCTATCTCGAAAGCCATGATGCGGAGCGCGAGGAAATCGCTGCTGCCGTCAAAGAAAAGCTAAGCGAAGAGTAAAGTCTCCTTTTGTGTGGGGAAGCGGGCCAAGTAGGCCCGCTTTCCTTTTCCCACAACCTCTTGCATATCTGTTAGAATATGGCCGTTCCGGAAAAAGGAACCTCGTCACATTGTTCTACCGCCCCAATAGGGGCTTCAGATAGAGATTCGGAAAGGGGACCCTTTTTCGGGGAAGCAGGAGTCCTTTTATGATTTTGAGTACCATATTCGAACCCGGGACCAACGGAGTGACGATGGCCCCTTGGTGGCTCTCTTTGATCGTCGGCATCGCTGCCCTTTTGATCGGCGCCACCATCGTTTTCATCCTTCTTTACGTCCTTCCCGATAGCAAGAAGCGGAAGGCTTCCAAAAGCGCCGACGCCATCATCCACGAAGCCGAGATCAAGGCCGAACAGAAGAAGAAGAACGCCGAGATCGATGCCCGCCAGATGATGTTCGACGCGAAGCAAAAGGCCGAAAACGAGATCCGGAGCATGAAGGCCGAGGTCCAAAACGAGGCCAATAAGGTCCATCTCAGGGAGCAGTCCCTGGACCAGAGGGAATCGAGCATCAGGGCCAAGGAAAACGCCCTCCACGAGAAGAACGAACTCCTCGACCGCAAGATCGAGGCCAATGACCGCAAGTCCGCCGAACTCGAAGAAAAGATCGATTCCATCATCGTCGAACTCGAAAAAGTCAGCGGCCTGACCGTCAAGGAAGCCCATGACGAAATCATGGACAGGGTCAAAAGCAAGATGTCGACCGAAATCGCGGCCTACATCAAGAATGCCGAGGACGAAGCTAGGGAAACGGCCCAGGCCAAGGCCATCGACCTCCTCTCCCTGGCTTGCCAGAAATACGCCCAGGACGTCACGACTGAGAGGAACGTCTCTGTCGTTGCCCTTCCGACCGACGAACTAAAGGGCCGCATCATCGGCCGCGAAGGCCGCAATATCAGGGCCCTCGAATCTTCCTTGGGCGTCGATCTCATCATCGACGATACGCCCGAAGCCATCACCGTCAGCTGCTTCGATCCCATCAGGAGGGAAGTGGCGAAGCGTGCCCTCGAATATCTCATCAAGGACGGCCGCATCCAGCCGGGACGTATCGAGGAAATCGCCGCAAAATGCAAGAAAGAGGTGGCGGAAACCACGCAGAAAGCCGGCGAATCGGCCGCTTTCAAACTCGGTCTTCCGAACATCAACAAAGAGCTATTGGGCTATGCCGGGCGCCTGAAATACCGCACTTCCTATGGGCAAAACGCCCTCGACCATTCGATGGAAGTCGCCTACCTCGCTGGCATCATGGCCGGGGAACTCGGCCTTGACGAGAACCTCGCGAAGCGGGCCGGCTTCCTCCACGACATCGGCAAGGCCGTCGACTTCGAACGCGAAGGCAGCCACGTCGAGCTCGGGGCCGAACTGGCCAAGAAGTACGGCGAGCCGGAAGTCGTCATCAACGCCATCGAAAGCCACCACGGCGATAAGGAAGCGCGCTACGTCATTTCCAATTTGGTCGCGGCCGCCGATACCCTTTCCGCCGCCCGTCCGGGCGCCAGGAGCGAAACGGTCGAGACCTACATCAAGAGGATCGAGGCCCTCGAGAATCTGGCCAAGAACTACGATGGCGTTGCCCAGGCCTATGCCATGCAGTCGGGCCGCGAGATCAGGGTCATGGTCATGCCCGACCGGGTCGACGATGCCAAGGCCGCTTTGATGGCCCAGCAGATCCGCGAGCAGATCGAACAGACCATGACGTACCCGGGCCAGATCAAGGTCAACGTCATCCGCGAATACCGGGCCAGCGATACGGCCAAGTAAAGCCTTGCGGATACTTTTCTTCGGAGACGTCGTCGGGGAGATGGGGCTCAAGGCCCTGTCTCTCCTTTTGCCGTCTATAAGGGAAAAGACGAAGGCCGACTTCGTCATCGCAAACGGCGAAAACATCTCCAAGGGAAAAGGCCTTTTGCCGAAGGACTTCAAGTCGCTCAAGAATCTGGGCGTCGACTGCGTGACGCTTGGGAACCACTACGCCGGGAAGCATCAGACCAAGGACTTCATCAAATCGGCCAATCGCCTCATCCGTCCTTTGAACGTCGACTATCCGGGGCTTGGCAGCAATGTCTACGAAGTCCAAGGGAAGAAGATTAGGGTTACTTCCGTTTTGGGTAGGGCCTTCATCAAGGAAGCGGCCGCCTGCCCTTTCGAGGCGATAGACAATCTTCTTAAGGAAGATGCCTCGGACATCCATATCGTCGACTTCCACGCCGAGTCGACGGCCGAGAAGGCCATCTTCGCCCATTATGTCGACGGGCGGGTAAGCGCCGTCCTCGGCACTCATACGCACGTCCTGACCGACGATGCCCTCATTTTGGAAAACGGGACGGCTTTTTTGACCGATGCCGGATCCACTTCTTTCGAGGGCGGAGTCATCGGTTTCGATCCGAAATCGGCGGTCGAGCGCTTCGTCAATAAAGAAGGCCGCATTTCCCTTGCCGGAAGTGGCCGATACATCTCGACCGGGGCGATAATTGAGTTTGCGGAAGGAAGCCGTTTCCCGGTTTCCATAGAAACCTTCAAGGAGCGAATCGATGTCGGGGCGGATTGAAATCAAAAGCAAGCCGGATTTCAAGAAAGCCCGGCAGAGGATCGAGGGAAGGAAGGTCGATTATAGCCAGGTCGTCTATCCCGAAAACCTCAAGGCCTACGAAGGAAAGCTTTTCTACATCAAGACCTACGGCTGCCAAGGGAATGTCCGCGATTCCGAAACGATGGCGGGCCTACTTTCCGACATGGGCATGCGCCCGACAGAAAATCCCGAAGAGGCCAGCGTCGTCATCATCAATACGTGCGCCGTCAGGGAAAACGCCGAAGACAAGGTCTACGGGGAATTAGGGAAGTACAAGGCCATCGCCAAGAAGAATCCCGAGTTCGCCCTCATCTTGGCCGGCTGCATGATGCAGGAAGAGGAAAAGGGCGAAGCGTTGCTCCGGAAGTACAGCCAAGTAAGCGCCATCCTCGGGACCCACAATATCGCCAGTCTCCCCCTCCTTTTGTCCGAACACCTCGAAAAGAAGACGAGGATCCTCGATGTCGTTTCTTCGTCCGGAGATGTAATAGAAGGTCTTTCGGCTTCTAGAAGCGACCCCTACAAGGCCTTCGTCGACATTTCCTATGGGTGTGACAAGTTCTGCACCTACTGCATCGTCCCCTATACCCGGGGAAGGGAAAGAAGCCGCGAGATGGAGGATATCCTCAAGGAATGCCGGGAACTCTATCTGGACGGCTATCAGGAAATCACCTTGCTAGGGCAAAACGTCAATAGCTACGGCAACGACTTGGAGACCGGGGACTTCGCTACGCTTCTTAAAGAAGCGGCCAAGATCGGTATCCCCCGTATCCGTTTCCTGACGAGCCACCCTTGGAACTTCACCGACGAGATGATCGAGGCGATCGCCGAAGAAGAGACGATCATGAAGTCCATCCATCTGCCCCTTCAAAGCGGGTCGACGAAAGTCCTTCGCAATATGGGACGCCGCTACACCAAGGAAGAGTATCTGGCCTTGGCGGGGAAGATCAGGGAAAGGATTCCAGGCGTTAACATTACCACCGACATCATCGTCGGCTTCCCGGGAGAAGAAGAGGAAGATTTCCAAGAGACTCTCGAGGTCGTCGAAGAAGTCGGCTTCGACGGAGCCTTCACCTTCATCTATTCCCCGCGGGAAGGGACACCGGCTGCGAAGAAAGAACAGATCCCCGACGATATGAAGAAGGAGCGCTTCCTCCGCCTCCTCAAAGTCGTCGATAAATCTGTCGAGGCTAGCTCGGCCAAACTAGTAGGACAGGAAGTCGAAGTCTTGGTCGACGGGGAGTCGAAGAAGGATTCCGGCATGCTTTCCGGCTACACGAGGGAAAACAAGCTCATCCATTTCGAAGGGCCGTCCTACCTAAGGGGCTGCCTTGTCAAAGTCCATATCAAGGAATCGCATACCTATTCGTTAATCGGCGAATTGGTCGGCGATCCGATCCTCTATAAGGCCCGCTACTGCGCCGACCTCCTCAAGAGGGATCCGGCCGCCGAAGAATTCCTCCGCTACAACGATATGCTCCGGGACGATCTCGATTTCCGGAAGAAGGTCGCTAAGCTGGCCAGCCTCAAGCAGTCGATGTCCTTGGCTACGTCTGATAATGCCCACTCCAAAGCCAAGGAAGAATACCTCTCGCTTCTAGAGGCGATAGAAGAAGATCCGCGCTTCGCCAATAGGGAAGCCTACAAGGACGAGGTGATGGGTTTGCTTAGCGAAGCCGAGGCCATTCTCAATGGATAAGGTCATCGCCATCATCGGCCCGACGGCCTCTGGCAAAAGCCGGAAGGCCATCGAACTGGCCAAAGAAATCGATGGCGTCATCATCGGGGCCGATGCCTTCCAGGCCTATAAAGGACTCGAGGTCATAACTGCCGCTCCAAGTTCAAAAGACAAAGAGGAAGTCCCGCACCTTCTTTATGGTTTCCTGGAGCCGAACGTTTATTACTCGGTCGCCGATTACCAGGCTGCCTGCCGCAAGGCCATCGATGAAGTCCATGCCCAAGGCAAGACCCCCATCCTCGTCGGTGGCACTTTGCTTTACGTGAGAGCGGCCCTCTATGATTACCGCTTCGAGGATTTCGAAAAGGCTTCGATCGACGAATCGGAGAGCACCGAAAACCTATACGACCTCTTGAACGAACTCGACCCCGAAACGGCGGCGGCCATCCATCCCCATAACCGCGTGAGGATCACGAGAGCCTTGATCTTGGCTTTATCGGGCCACCCGATGAGCAAGATCGAGAAGGCCGATATGTCGAAGCCTTATTACCCGAATACAGAATTCATTCGGGTGGAACCCGATAGGGAAGAACTCTATGCCGCCATCGATAAGAGGGTGGATAGGATGTTCGAAGAGGGGGCGGTCGATGAAGTCAAAGCCTTCATCGACAAGTACGGCTTTGATGTCCCGGCCGCCAGAGCCATCGGAATCAAGGAAATCGCCGGTTACCTTAATGGCAGCCGCACTTTGGACGAAGCCAAGGATATGATGAAGAAGGCGACGAGGAACTATGCCAAGCGGCAGCTCACTTTCCTCCGCCACCAATTCCCGAAGGAAGGATAAGGAAATGGAAGGGTTTTTCGAAAGGACAAGCGCCCTTTACGGGGAAAAATCCGTGCAGAAGTTTATCGGATCCCGCGTTTCCGTATTCGGTTTGGGCGGGGTTGGCGGCGCCTGCTACGAGGCGCTTCTAAGGGCCGGAATCGGCCATCTCTTCGTCTACGATTTCGACACCTTCGAAGAGAGCAATCTGAACCGCCAAAGGCTTTCTGATATCGGAATGATTGGGAAAAAGAAAACCGATGCTGCCCTGGCCTTGGCCAAGTCTATTAGACCGTCTTCTGAAGTCATTGCTGAACCTTTGAAAATCGATGAGGAGTCCGTCGCTCAGGTCCCTGCTTCCGATCTTTTCATCGACTGCGTGGATGACCTGAAAGCCAAGGTCGCCATCATCAAGGAAGCCAAGAAAAGAGGAATCCCCGTTCTAGTAAGTTTGGGGATGGGGCACAGGAAAGACCCGAGCAAACTAAAGTACGTGCAGCTTCACAAAAGCGAAGGCGATCCCTTGGCGAGGAGACTCAGGCAAACCCTTAGGAAAGAAGGGATAGAACTGAAAGGAATCGAGTGCGTCATTTCGACCGAAGAGCCCGTCAAGGGAAAAGACGTCATCGCCTCGGCGATGCCGGTCCCGACTTCCGGCGGGATGCTACTGGCCGCCAAAGCCCTTCAAATTTTGTCCGAGGATTAAGCAATCTCTTGCCGATTTAGGGGGCTGCCTAAGGCATAATTTCAGAAGCAGATATTTTCGGGAGGCAATCTCATGGAACGGATCGAAGAAATCGCCAAGAAGGCCGGGATACCGGCCGAGGCTTTGGAACCTTACGGGAAATACAAAGCCAAGGTCGATGTTTCCTATATCGATGGAAAAGAAGAGGGGAAGATCATTCTCGTGACTGCCATCACCCCGACCAAGGCCGGGGAAGGCAAGACGACGACTTCGATCGGCCTCGCCGAAGGCTTCGGGAAGATCGGCCAGAAGGCCATGCTGGCCCTAAGGGAGCCGGCCCTCGGTCCGGTGTTCGGCATCAAGGGCGGGGCCACCGGCGGCGGCAAGGCCACCGTCGAGCCGAGCGAAGACATCAATCTCCATTTCACCGGCGACATGCATGCCCTCACCAGTTCCGTGAACCTGATTTCCGCCATCATCGATAACCACATATTCCAAGGGAACGAACTCGGCATCGATCCGGAGCGTGTCATCTGGAAGCGGGCCATGGATATGAACGACCGGGCCCTTAGGGAAATCGAAATCGCATTGGGCGAGAAGAATGGGACCCCCAGGAAAGACGGCTTCGTCATCACGGTGGCCTCGGAAATGATGGCCATCATGTGCCTGGCCAAGGATGCCGAGGATTTCCAAAGGCTCCTCGGAGAGATCATCGTCGCCTATGCCTATGACGGGCATCCGATCAAAGTGAAGGACCTTAGGTGCACGCACGCCGTCATGAAGCTGATGAAAGAGGCCCTGAAGCCCAACCTCGTCCAGACCGGGGAAGGGAATCCGGCCCTCATCCACGGCGGCCCCTTCGCCAACATCGCCCACGGCTGCAATTCCCTTATCGCTCTGAAGGCGGCGATGAAGCTTGCTCCCATCGTCATCACCGAAGCCGGCTTCGGCGCCGACCTCGGAGCCGAGAAGTTCCTCGATATCCTTTGCCCCTACGGCGGACTCAAGCCTTCGATGGCCGTGGTCGTGGCCAGCTGCCGCGCCCTCAAATCCCATGGAGGCGTTCCTTTCGCCGAACTCGAAAAGGAAAACGTAGAAGCCTTGGCTCACGGCATCGAGAACCTCAGGGTCCATTTGGAAAACGTCATGAAGTACGGACTTCCGGTGATCGTCGCCATCAACAGGTTCCCAAGCGATACCCCGGCCGAACTGAAATTCATCGAAGACTGGTGCAAGAAAAACGGTTTTGCTTTTAGCCATAGCGAAGGCTTCCTAAAAGGCGGGGAAGGGATGACCGACCTCGCTAGGAAATGCCTCGATATCCTTAAGGAGGATAAGGCCGACTACCATCCCCTTGTCCAATCGACTTGGAGCCTCAAGAAGAAGATCGAGACCATCGCCAAGGAAATCTATCGGGCCGATGGGGTCACCTATAGCGACCTGGCCGAGAAGCAATTGGAAGAATACGGAAAACTCGGCTTCGAAGACGCCTATGTCTGCATGGCCAAGACGCCGCAGTCACTAAGTGACAATGCGAAGCTCTTGGGCGTGCCCAAGGGTTTCACCATCAACGTCAGGGAAGTAACCCTTTCGGCCGGAGCCAGATTCGTCGTCCCTCTGACGGGCGCCATCATGAAGATGCCGGGCCTTCCCAAGGTCCCGGCGGCCATCAAGATGGAGGACGTTCCTTGGTAATGCCGGAAATCCGCCTTTATGACGTCGTGGAGATGCGGAAGGAGCATCCCTGCGACAAAAGGACCAAGCTTTTCCAAATCGTCCGGGTCGGCGCCGACATAAAGATCAGGTGCCTTGGCTGCGGGCGGGTCATGATGATGACCAGGGACGCCTTCAATCAGAAGTTTAAGAAAATCGTCTCCCATCACGAAAATTTGATCGAATTAGGGACCAACTAGCCAAAAACGCCCTACATAAGAGTAGGGAGGCTGGTCTAGGTGCTCGAAGGTAAAGGACTAAAAAAGTCGTTCAAGGGTCCGGAAGGGAGGATCGAGGTTTTGCGCGGGATCAGCCTCTCCCTCCCGGACAGGGGGCTTTTCGCCATCATGGGGCGCTCCGGGGCCGGGAAATCGACCCTTCTTTCGCTAATCGCCGGCATCGAGAAGCCGAGCGATGGAACGATCGAAATAGGCGGTATCGATTATCGGAGACTGACGGGCAAGCAGGCCGCCGCTTTAAGAAACAAGGAAATAGGATTCCTTTTCCAGCACTACAACCTCTTAGAGGATTTCGATGTCTCCTATAACGTCTGCCTTCCGGCCTTGGTAGCCGGGAAAAGGAGGAACGAGGCCGAGCAAAGGGCCAATGAGCTTCTTAAAAAGCTCGGGCTCGAGGGGAAGCAGAAGCAATCGGCCGCTACTTTATCCGGCGGCGAGAAGCAAAGGGCGGCTCTCGCGAGAGCCTTGATGAACGAGCCCTCCCTTATCTTGGCCGACGAGCCGACCGGGGCCCTCGATAGCGCTTCGGCCAAGGTCGTGATGGACGTCCTCAAAGAGGAAAGCCGGAAGCGCCTGGTCCTTCTGGTTACCCATAACGAAGAACTCGCTTCTGAGTACGCCGATAGGATTTTCCGCTTGGAAAACGGGCACCTTATGGCGTTGGCCGAAGGCGAAAGGAAGAAACTCAGGAAACCGAAGAGAAGAAGCCTACGCCAAAAGGCGATCGATCAGCCGATCCTCAAAAGGAATCTCAGGGAAGACGCATGGAGCAATCTCGCCTCCTATGGAGTGGCCTTCGTATCATTCGCCGTCGCCTTCATCGGCCTGGGGGCGGCGATGGGGGCCGAGGCATCGATCGAGGCCAAGAAATACGAGTACGCCGAGTGCGCCCAGGCCACCTTCGGCGGGAGCGAAACGATCGTCATCGAGGGCTCGCCCCTCAATCTCAGGCGGTCCTACCGGCCCGAGAAGGATTTGGCCGACGCCGTCTTTTCCGATATCGAAAACGTATCGGTCGCCGACGATTATTCCTATTTCTTCCCGACGGCGGCGACCATCACATCCGACGAAGAAGCCTACGGGCCGGTAAGCCTGATCCCCCTTTTCGATTTATCGCTCAGCGATATCGGAACCGATTTCCTTTTGGAAGGCAGTTTGCCTAAGGGAAACGACTTCACGAAGTGCTTCGGAAACGAAGCCTTCTTCGATGACATTCCCCTCGATATTGGGTCCACCGTCACCTTTTCCTCATCGGTTGGCTTGGCTGAAGGAGAAGCCACCCATGACTTCGAGATGGAATTCGAATTCGAGATCGCGGGGAAGATCAAAGAGTTCTCCTATCTCACGACCCCGAAGCTTTTCTATTCCTATAGCGGACTCCGCGAACTCATGCATTCCTATGAGCTGCCCGATGTCTTCGGGGGAGAGACCATCGGGGATCTGGTGGCGGAGGCCGATGGGGAAAGCGCCTATTCCTCTTACCGGTATCTCGTCTTCTGCCATAAGAAAGCGAGCCTTCCCGCCTTTTGGGAAAGGATCCTAGAAATAGATGAAGAAGATGCTTTCTTCAGCGATTCGTTTTCGTTGACCGCCGTGACTTCGTATTCGGATATCTTCGGAGCCTTACTGGCCTTGCTTCCTTTCTTCGTCGGGGTTGGGTTCTTGGCCAGCCTTTTCCTGACGTTCGCTTTGGCCTATTCCCGGTATCTCAAACGGAAGAAGGAAGGGGCCATCCTTTCCTCTATTGGCGAGGATTACGAAGCCATCGTCTCGCCTTATCTCTACGAGGGGTGCGCCCCGGTGCTTTTGGGGACGGTCTCGGCGATGGCGGGCGTCTATTTCCTGCAGGAGAAGCTGAACGCCATGTTCCTTAGCCTCTTCGGTTTGGAAAACCTCATGCAGGTGCCTTTCGAGAACTTCCTCGGGATACCGTATTTGCTACCGATTCTCGCGCTTTTAGTGGCGCTCTTGGTTTCCTTCTTTGCCGTCATTTTCGGAGCCAGGGCCCTCATTAAAGGGAAGATCTACGAGGAACTTAGGGACGAATGAGCGGAATCCTCGCCAAGCACCTCTATAAATCCTTCGGGACACAGGACGTTTTGATTGACCTTTCCTTTGAATTCCCCGATAGGGGCTTCATCGGGATCGAAGGCGTTTCGGGATCGGGGAAATCGACGCTTCTCAATATCCTCGGGGGACTCGATACCGACTTCAAAGGGGAACTGAAGGTCTTCGGGGCCGATTACCGCACCATGAAGGAAGAGGCCCTATCTTCCCATCGCCTTAGGGAAGTCGGCTTCTTTAGGCAGAACCACGCTTTGCTGGATCTTGAATCGGCCAGGGACAATTGCCTTCTCCCCTATGTCGCCGCTCAGAAGGAGAAGGGGGCCATCCGTAGGAAGAAGGGCAAAGACCTATTGGCTCTTGGCGGTTTGGAGAAGAAAGAGAGGACGGCCGTCAATCGCCTTTCGGGCGGGGAAAAGGCGAGGGTTGCTCTCGGAAGAAGCCTTGCCAACGATCCTCCCCTTTTGCTTTGCGATGAGCCGAGCAGCGCTCTTGACGAGGCAAGCGCCGCCAAGGTCTTCGAAGTCCTCAAAAGCTATGCGGCCAAAGCCTTGGTCGTGGTCGTAAGCCACGACAAGGGATTGCTTAGGAAATACGCCGATTGGATATACGAGCTGAAGGACGGGCGCCTCGGCAAGCCCGTCAAAGGGGAAGGGAAAAGTGGAGAAACCCCGCGGCCCATAAGGAAGAAATACTTCAAGGAAAAGCCTCATGTTCCCTATGGCTTTTGGCTCGGGCACGCCGCTAGGACCTTGAAGGAGAAGAGCAAGAGGACGGCCGTCGCCATATCGGCTTTGACCATCGCCATGGTGACGATGCTTTTTTCGACTTACCTAAGCGATGGTTTGTCCGGAGAAGTAAGCAAAGCCTTCACTTCGATCGTCGGCTACCCGAGCGTCGTCATCGAAAAGAGCAATCCTGATGAGCCGACCTTCACCCGCATCATCTCGGCACCTTTGGATGACGTAACGACTTTGGTATCGGAATATCCCGATGTCTTCGCCGATTACGGGATCACCTATGTCGCCGATTTCGAGAATTTCTTTCCCGACTACCACGAAGCCTTCATCCCACATAAGAGTTCGAAGATCGTGGTTCCGGGCCTCTCTTTAAGGACCGCGAACGATTACCTCTATCCCGATTCGATCTACGGGGCGGTGCCGGAACTCCCGTCTTTCTTGGAAGACGACCAGATCATCTTGGGCCTTCCTTATGCCTCGATGGCCAATGTCTGCTACGGGCTCCAGATTCTCAGAAGCTACGAGACCTTGGGGGAGTACATCGAGGAAAACGGGCTCCAACTTATATTTCGGATGGGCAATTACTCCTGGGCCTACGAAGACGAACAGGTCTTGGATATCGTCGCCGTAACCAGAAGCGACGTTCCGACCATCTACCACTACTCGAACGAATGGTCGACCTACCTTTTCGAATTCAAGATGAGGCTTCCTAGCACCGATGAGCCGGACGGTTCCTTGCCTTGGCTCATCCAGAAGATCCCCTACGTCGTCCCGGCCAACGAGACGGATTTCCTGACGGAGATTAGACGGGGAAGGTTCTCCGGCTACGTCTTCGATGTCGTCAGTTCGGACTACGAGAAGACCCACTGCGAGGTCGGAAAGAGATGCGATCTGAACCGCTACTACGTCTATCTGGCCGACGAAAGGAAGATGGAAGAAGAACAGATCGAAGCGGCGATGGAAGTCGACGGGGTCAGTTCCGTTTTGACCTGCACGGACGGGAGCTACGTCACCTTCCCAAGCGCCTACATGACGGGCTTCCTATATCCCTTCTATGTCGCAAGGACCGATGAGGAAATAGACGAAGTCATCGATGCGGTCAGCTATGTCAAGGAAGCCGAGAAGGACTACGAAGCCGAATTGCCCGATGGGGTCATCAAGGGTTCCTACATGCTGCCGGCTTCGGCATCCTTGACTTTATATCCGGCCACGGTGAGCGAATACGTAAGCGGAGTCCCTCCGGCCTCTTTGGACGAGATCGGCATAAGCACGAGCCTTGCAGAGAAACTCGGCTACCCAAGCTACATCAATATCGGGGCGACGATCGGGGAAGAGATCGTCAGCGGCTACTGCATCCGCGATATCAGAAAGGCCAACCTCAAGGTGAGCGGAATCTTCGATAGCCAATTCGATTCCTTGGGACATGACGGCCGTTATGCGGAGGATTTCTTCTCATACGTCATCGGGATGTCGACGTTTTACCTAAGACCCACGAAGCTCATCTGCTATCTGGAGGAAGGGAAGGAAGAGGCGGCCTTCGCCTCTTTGCTTAGCCTATTTCCAAACTACACGCTCAGCCGCCCCTACATCGCGATGGAGGAAAGCATCTCCTCGCTCACGAGCATCTTCTCGAACTTCCTGGGCCTTCTTTCCTATGTCGCCTACTTCTTCGCGATATTGCTCTTGCTCTCCACTTGTTTCCTCTTCGCACAAGAAGGGAAGAGGGAGAAGCGTTTGCTGGAAGAGCTGGGGATCGGGAAGGAAGACATCATGGCCTCCTCTTTCTTCGTGAATCTCTTGGTCCTTCTTTCGGCCTTCGCCATCAGCGCCTTCATGTCGGTCTTCATCGAGTTCTTCGTTTCCTACATCATCGCCGATTCATTCCAGACAGGCCTTTCATTTACGTATGACCCTTCGATTCTCCTAAGCGTCGTTCCGTTCATGGTGATAGGACTGGCCGCCACCATTCTCTACGAAGTCTTTTCCATCCTTCTAAGGAGAAGGAAGAAGCCCGTAAAATGACTTCATGGAAAAGAAGAAGACCCTCGCCCTCATCGCCCATGACCACGAAAAGGAAACGATGGTCGAATGGGCTATCAAGAACAAGGATAGGCTTTCCCAATTCGATCTCATCGGGACCGGCCATACAGCCGCCCTAGTGGCAGAAAAGACGGGGCTACATGTCGAAGGCCTTCTTTCCGGCCCCTTGGGCGGGGACCAGCAGATCGGCAGCAAGATAGCCGAAGGGAAGATCGACGCCGTCATCTTCCTTTGGGATCCCCTCAGTGCCCAGCCCCATGACCCGGACGTCAAGGCGCTCCTAAGAATCGCCGCGGTATATGACATTCCCATCGCTACGACGAGGGCCGGGGCCGACCTCTTCCTCTCGTCCCCTTTGCTTTAGCAAATTTACCGATGCAAGGCCCTAGCGCCTATGCTATCCTTGTGCGGTCTTTCCTTCTAAGGAAAGTCAGGAAGGAATAGCCAATGAAGGGAACAGTCAAGATGTTCAACCGGGAAAAAGGCTGGGGCTTCATCCGGACGGAGGAAGGCCAGGATGTCTTCTTCCATTATTCGGCCCTCAACATGGATTCGTTCAAGACCGCCGAGCCGGGCGAAGCCGTCGAATTCACCGTGAACGATACCCCCAGGGGTCCCAGAGCCGAGAACATCACCAAAATCGGCTAGCCATAGTCTATCCAAGCCCCTTAGGGGGCTTTTTTGTTTGTTGCCCCAAACGTATAATCCCGGTGCATGTCTTTAAAAGCCGGCATCGTCGGGCTTCCGAACGTCGGGAAGTCGACCCTCTTCAATGCCATCACCAATTCGCACGTCGAGGCCGCCAATTATCCCTTTGCGACCATCGATCCCAATACCGGCATCGTCAAAGTGCCGGACGAACGCCTCGATTTTTTGACCGACCTTTACCAGCCTCTTAAGAAGGTACCCGCTACCTTCGAGTTCTACGATATTGCGGGCCTTGTCAAAGGCGCCTCCCATGGGGAAGGCCTCGGCAATAGGTTTTTGGCCGCCATCAGGGAATGCGACGCCATCGTCGAAGTCGTGCGCTGCTTCGAGTCTGCCGACATCGTCCACGTCGAAGGCGGAGTGGATCCGAGAAGAGACATAGAAACCATCGACCTCGAGCTTTCCCTCGCCGACTACGAATCGGTCAAGAACCGCATCGGGAAGCAGGAAAGCAAGGCGAGGATCACCAAGGACAAAGTGGCAATGTATGAGATGCCGATCCTCGAAGCCTTGGAGAAGACCCTCGGGGAAGGGAAGCCGGCAAGGCTATGCCCCCTAAGCGAAGAGCAAAGGGAATACGCCAAGAAGAACTTCTTCCTGCTTAGCCTCAAGCCCATCCTCTATGTTGCCAATATCGCAGACGGAGATTACGCCGACCTCGATAACTGCAAGCACTATCAGACGGTTCTCCAAATCGCCCAGGAACAGGGAGCCGAATGCCTTCCGGTTTCTTGCGAAATTGAACGGGAAATCAGCGAACTCGGGGAAGAGGAGAGGAAGGAATTCCTTGCGACCCTTGGGCTTGAGCGTTCCGGCCTCGAGAGGCTCACGAGAAGCGCCTACGACCTTTTGGGCCTCGAGACCTTCTTCACGGCCGGGAAGGACGAATGCCGGGCCTGGACCTTCAAAAAAGGGATGAAGGCCCCCGAATGCGCCGGCATCATCCATAGCGATTTCCAAAAGGGCTTCATCAAGGCCGAGGTCTTCTCGATCGATGACATCAAGGAACTGCTCTCCGAAGAGAAGATCAAGGAGAAGGGGCGCCTTAGGATCGAAGGCAAGGATTACCTGATGAAGGACGGGGATATCGTGTTCTTCCGTTTCAAAGCATGAATAGACTGGTCATCGGCTACGGGGAAGACATCCATAAGTTCGCCGAGGGGCGGAAGCTCTTTTTGGGCGGAGTCGAGATTCCCTATGAGAAGGGACTCCTCGGCCATAGCGACGCCGACGTCGTCCTCCACGCCCTTAGCGATGCCTTGCTCGGGGCCACCGCCAAAGGCGATATCGGAAAGCATTTTCCCGATACTTCGGATGAAACGCTCGGGATGGATTCGTCCATCATCCTCAAAAAGAGCCTCGAAATATCCGGCATCGCCAATATCCATAACGTCGATATCAGCATCGCCTGCGAAGCCCCGAAGCTTTCGCCCTATATCGTCAAAATGAGAGAGAGGATCGCCGGTATCCTCGGCATCGATATCGAACAGGTCTCGGTCAAGGCCATGACCAACGAAGGCCTCGATGCCGTCGGGGAAGGGAAGGCCATCAGGGCCGTGGCCGTCATTCTCGCGGAGGTAGCCTAATGGACAATGTCGAACTGCTTAGAAAAGCCATCCTGAACGGGCTAGGCAAACTCGGGATCGAAGCGACTCCCGAAGAGGTCGAAATCGAGAATGCCCGCGATCCGAAATTCGGGGATTACGCGACCAACTACGCAATGAAGAATGCCAAAAAACTCGGCAAAAAGCCCTTCGATTTGGCGAAATCGCTAATCGAAGCCATCGACGATCCGATCGTCAGCAAAGCCGAATGCGCCGGCCCCGGCTTCATCAATTTCTTCCTGAAGTCGGAGAACCTTTCGAGCATCGTCAAAGAGATTCTGACCAAAGGCCATGACTTCGGAAAAGGCGAAGACAAGCACTTCAAGGTCAACCTCGAATTCGTGAGCGCCAACCCGACCGGCGACCTCCATTTGGGACATACCAGGGGCGCCGCTTTGGGCGACGCCATCGCCAACCTCTACGAGAAGGCCGGCTATGACGTGACCCGCGAGTATTACGTCAATGACTGCGGAAACCAGGTCCGCCATCTGGGCCTTAGCCTCTGGGGCCGCTACAAGGAACTCTACGGCCGTCCCTTGGTTTTGGGTGACGACGACTACCACGGCGTCGACCTCATCGATATCGCCGAGAAGGTCAAAGAGGAAGTCGGAGACAAGTACCTCGATGCCTCGGAAGAGGAGGCCTTGCCCTTCTTCATCCGCTACGGCATCGATAGCGAACTCGCCAAGATCAAGAAGGACCTCAGCGACTTCCGGGTGAAGTTCGACGTCTTCTCCTACGAAAGCGATATCCGCAAAGGGAACGCCATCGAAAACGTTCTCGGACTATTGAAGGAGCATACCTATCAGCTAGACGGAGCCACCTATCTCAAGACGAGCGATTACCTCGACGACAAGGATCGGCCGATCGTCAAAAGCGATGGCTCCTATACCTATTTCCTCCCCGACATCTGCTACCACTACGACAAGATGGAAAGGGGCTTCGACCTTCTGGTCGATGTCCTCGGGGCCGACCACCACGGCTACATCAACCGCATGAAGAGCGCCCTGATGATGAAGGGCTATGACGAGCATTGCTTCGAAGTCGAACTCGTCCAGATCGTCAAAACCTTCCAAGGCGGCGAGGAAGTGAAGATGAGCAAGAGGACCGGGAAGGCCATTGCCCATAGGGAGTTGGTCGAGGAAGTCGGGACCGACGCCGTCCGCTACTTCTTCGTCGAAAGGGCGGCCTCTAGCCACCTCGACTTCGATTACGACCTGGCCAAAAGCCAAAGCAAGGACAACCCCGTCTACTATGCCCAGTATGCCTATGCCAGGACCTGCTCTCTCTTGGAACTCGGGAAGGACATCGAAATATTGCCGGAAACCCCGGGGCTCGAAAGCGAAGAGGAAAAAGCAATCCTCAAGCATTTGGCTACCTATCCGAGTATGATAGAGGCTGCGGCTAAAAGCCGCGCCCCCCATAAGGCGGCCGCCTACATCCAGCGCCTGGCTGCCTTGATCCACGGCTATTACGCCTCGACGAGGATCATCAACCGGGAAGATCTAACCCTCTCCGGTAGCCGCCTCGCCCTCATGAAGGCCTGCGGAGTCGTCCTCGAAGACGCTCTCGGGCTACTTGGCGTAAGCGCCCCGAAGAAGATGTAAGCAATTGGGAGAACCATTATGAAAAAAGACAAAAGCATGATCGAAGTCGCCTACGAGGTCCTGAAGGAACGCGACTCCCTTCCGGTGACGGAAAGGGCCATCGCCTTCAAGGAACTCTACGCCAAGGTCAACGGGATCCTCGAGATGACCGAGGAAGAGATTTCCGACAAGATCGGCATCTTCTATAGCGATCTGACCTTCGACGGCCGCTTCGTGGAATTGGCCAAGAACAACCTCTGGGACTTAAGGAGCAACCACACCTACTCCGCGACCCACATCGACATCAAGGACGTCTATAGCGACATCGAAACCAAGGACGACGACCAGGAAGAGGAAGAGGCCGATAAGAAAGAGCAGGCCGAAGCCAACCTCGCGGAAGAGGAAGAAGATCCCGACGCTCCCTTGGGAGAAGAACAGGAAGGAATGAACAAGGAGAACCTCTACTAAGGGGTTTTCCTTTTTATAAGGAAAGGAAGAAAAAGCATGCCATTAGTCAGCATGAAGGAAATGCTCCTCAAGGCCCAGGAGGGGCATTACGCCGTCGGGCAATTCAACATCAACAACGTCGAATGGGTCGGAGCCATCCTCGATGAGGCCGTCGCCCTGAAAGTCCCCGTGATTCTCGGGGTCAGCGAAGGCGCCATGCGCTACATGGGCGGCTGGAATACCGTCGTCGGCATCGTCAAGGGCTACATGAAGGACAAGAACATCGATATCCCCGTCGCCCTCCACCTCGACCACGGTTCGACCTATGAGAACTGCAAGGCCGCCATCGATGCCGGCTTCACTTCCGTCATGATCGACGGGAGCCACCATCCCCTCGAAGAGAACATCGCCATGACCAAGGCCGTCGTCGACTATGCCCACGCCCGCGGCGTGAGCGTCGAAGCCGAACTCGGCAAGGTCGGCGGGCAAGAAGACGACGTCGTCGCCGAATCGATGTATGCCGATCCGCAGGAATGCGTGCAGATGGTCAAGGAAACCGGGATCGATTGCCTCGCCCCGGCCCTCGGGTCCGTCCACGGGCCCTACAAGGGCGAACCGAAGCTCGGGTTCGACGAGATGGAAGAAATCCACCAGCTCGTGAAGATCCCCCTCGTTTTGCACGGCGGCTCCGGCATCCCGAACGAGCAGATCCGCAAGGCCATCGACCGCGGGACCTGCAAGATCAACGTCAACACCGAATGCCAGCAGTACTGGGCCCGCATCGTCCGCGAAGTCATCGCCAAGGACGAGAAGGTCTACGACCCCCGCAAGATCATCGGGCCGGGCAAGGAAGGCATCAAGCAGACCATGCGCGAGCACTGCGAGGTCTTCGGCTGCATCGGCAAGGCCGAATAACGTAAACCGTGTACGAGAAGGAACTGAAAGCCGCCATCAATGCGGCCTTGGAAGCTTCCAAGGCCATCATGGAGGTCTATTCCTCCCCCTTTCAGGTCGAAGAGAAAAGCGATCATTCTCCCGTCACCTTGGCCGATAAGAGGAGCGACGCGATAATCCGCGAGATCCTCTCCAAGGCCACCCCGAAGTACGCCTTCCTTACGGAAGAAAGCGATGATGACAGGCGCCGCCTGAAGAAGGACTACGTCTGGATCGTCGATCCTTTGGACGGGACCAGCGACTTCGTCAATAGGGACGGGGAGTTCGCCATCAACATCGCCCTTAGCTATAGGCACTCCCTGGTCTTGGGAGTCATCTATCTCCCGACCCTGGAACTGCTCTATTACGCCGTCAAAGGCGAAGGGGCCTACCGCAAGGACAAAGACGGGAAGATCTCGCTAATCCGCGTAAACGGCAAGACCGAGAAGCTGACCGTCTTGACCTCGAGGACCCATATGTCGGTCCAGGAAAAGGCCATGATCCAGAAGCACGGCGATAGAATCGCCTATCAGGCTTCCATGGGGAGCAGTGCCAAGTTCTGCGCCATCGCCGAAGGGCAGGCCGAACTTAGCTACCGCTTAAGCCAAGGGACCAAGGAATGGGACGTCGCCCCCGGCGACCTCATCATCCGCGAGGCCGGCGGAGTCGTCCTCCAGACCGACATGACGCCATTCACCTACAATAGGGAAGACGTCTACAACCGGAAGGGCTACATCCTCTGCAACAGGCCGGAAAACATCCTTCTCTGATAGCCTAAAAAAATGAATGGGCGGCTCCCTCCAGGGGCCGCCTTTTTCATTGCGGAAACAAGGCCCCAAATTAGAAAAATAAAGTAACTGGGTCAGATTGAATCAAATAGCCTTATTTCCGTTCCGAACTAAGGGCCTAAATTTTTAGGAAGAAATTTTGCCGATTACTTCGGAAAACCTTAAGACATTTCGGAAACCTCAAAAAAGGAAAGTGCAAAATTACCCTTGAAGGATATTTTTTTGAAATGTCCTTTTTGGATTTTTTCCTTTCTTCAATGCGAAATCGGTCTGGGCCTTTTGGAAAAGGGGAGAGGGACGTAAGATTAGGCAACTAGGAAAGGAGCACCACCATGAAATGGTTCTATAGCCGGAAGCGCTGGGTCCAAATCGCCCTGCTTCTCATCCCCGTCGTCAACTGGATCGTCGAAATCTGCATCCGCTGGAGCAACTTGGTCCACAAAGGAGGGTTCCTCCGCCTCTGCATGGCCATCCTCGTCCTCCCGGCCGGGATTCCCATCGGCTGGCTCGACTGCATCTGGGTCTTCCTCTTCCGCCGGATCACCCTCGAAGGACGCCCCAAGAAGAAGAGGTAAGCAAAAGAAAAGAGCTAGGGTTACCTAGCTCTTTTTTTGTTTGCTCTAGCCAGGGAAAGTCCCGCTGGCGTCGACCCTTTCGACGCCCGGGACTTCGTCTAGGAGGATGATTTCGATCCCCGAGGAAATATCGGCCTCGGCGTAGAAGCAGCCTTCGCAGGCCCCGGTCATCTTGAGATAGGCGGTGCCGTCCTTGAAGCCGAGGAGCTTCACATCCCCGCCATCGCGGTTCAAAAAGGGCCTGACTTTCTCCAGGACCCTTTCGATTTGCTGTTCGGTGCTTTCGGCCATCGGGGCAATTTTAGCCGCCCTTAAGGGAAACGCAACGGATTAGGTTTAGCGATAGAGAAGGCCGTGACGTACGCCCATCACGCCTCACGGCCTTCCCAAGATCCCTCCCGGGAGGATCTTCCGGTGGGTAGCGGCGATCATCTGGATCAATTGCCGCGCATCCTGGCATAGATCCGCGACATAGAGGAAACCGTAGGATTTCCGATCGCCTTGCATCGCCGTCAATAGTTGGACAGCGATTGATAATAGGTGCATGGCCTTTTCCTTCGTGGGATAGCAGATCCCGCTTTCCCAATTCTTGACCGTCGTCTTCGTGACGCTTAGGACTTCCGCGAACTGGCTTTGGCTCATGCCCAAGCCCTCGCGCAGGGCCTTGATCGTCAGATCGTCGACGAAACTAAGCTTCTCCCGGTTGACCATGACCTGCCGAGAATTTAACACCCCGTCTTCGGTTTGTCTTTGCCCGGCCCTGGGTAAATTTTCGTTTTTGCCTTCCATATAGAGAAGTTATTGAAAGGGCCCCATGCAAGGCAATACGGAATAGCAAAAAACTTTTAATTGAAATGCTTTTGTTAATAGGGTTAACATTCCGCCATGGACGCTTTGAAAAGGGCCGAATACAAGGCCTGGATAAAAGAATTAAAGGACTCGGGGATCCCAGAGGAGATGAATGGCTTCCTCGCGGCGATCTCGCAAGGGGAACTGCCCCTCCTATTCCTACTCGAAGACAATCCCGAAGGCCTGCCGGAGGCCGAGATCGCTAGGCAGCTAAGCCTAAGCCGGGCCAGGGTCAGCGTCCTCGCGGCCAAATTGGTCTTAAAAGGCTATATCAAGGCCTCGGGGAACTCGGAAAAGAAGAAGCCCTTGGTCCTTACGGATAAAGGGAAGAGGAACCTGAGCGCCAAGTACAAGGAACTGGAAATGGCCGAAAGCCGGTTCTGCGAGCCCTTATCGGAAGAGGAACTAGAAACCTTCCAAGGGCTAATCAGGAAAATCATCGAAACCAACAAAAAGGAAAACGCAAATGCTGAAACTCGTTGACATCAAAAAGGACTATGCCGTCGGCGGCGGCACGAAGGTCAGCGCCCTTAAGGGCGTTAGCCTCGAATTCCGCCAAAGCGAATTCGTCGCCGTCTTGGGCCCTAGCGGCTGCGGCAAGACGACGCTTCTCAACATCATCGGCGGCTTGGACCACCAGACCGGCGGGGATCTGCTCATCGACGGGAAATCGACCAAGGACTACAAAGACGGCGATTGGGATAACTATAGGAACCACCGGATCGGCTTCGTCTTCCAGTCCTACAATCTCATCCCCCACCAGACCATCCTCCAAAACGTCGAATTGGCGCTGAATATCGGAGGCATCTCCAAAGCCGAAAGGGAGCAGAAGGCCAAGGCCGCCCTCGACGAAGTCGGGCTCGAAGGGCAATACAACAAGAAGCCGAACCAGCTCTCCGGAGGCCAGTGCCAAAGGGTCGCCATCGCCCGTGCCTTGGTTACCGATCCTGAAATCCTCTTGGCCGACGAGCCGACCGGGGCCCTCGATACCGAGACTTCGATCCAGGTCATGGACCTTCTGAAGAAGGTCAGCCAGGACCGCATCGTCATCATGGTCACCCATAATCCCGACTTGGCCAAGAAATACGCCACGAGGACCGTTTCGCTTCTCGATGGTCTGGTCGTCGGGGATAGCAATCCCTTCCATGCCGAAAAGGAAGAAGAACCGACCCCGGACTTCACCGGGAAGGCCAAACTATCGCTATTTAGTTCCATCCAGCTTTCCTTCAAGAACCTCCTTAGCAAGAGGAAGAGGACCTTGATGGTCGCCATCGCCGCCTCCATCGGCATCATCGGCGTTTCGAGCGTCCTTGCCGTCTCTAGCGGCGTAAGCGACTTCATCGATTCGATGCAGGAAGACATGCTTTCCGGGAGCCCCATTTCCATCAATTCGAGCGGCTTCGATCTCACTTCGATCCTCGATAGCGTCAGTAGCGGCGAGGCGTTTGAGGCCGTCGTCGAGGCCGTCGAGGAAGAGGACGACGGAACCGGCTACATCAATATCGACAAGGTCGTCGAATCCTTGGTCAGCTCCTACGGGAGCATCGATAACCTGATGTTCGAAAATACCATCACCGAGGATTATCTGGCCTATATAAGGGCCATGCCGGAGGATATCTACGCCGGGCTTTTGGTCGATTACGGCATCGATCCGACCCCGGCCATCTATACCTCCGGGGCCTTGGACGGGGAAGAATACGAGGCAGAAGGCGCCTTGACCTCTTTGTCCCTCATCAAGTCGGTCTATTCGAGCATCCTTTCGACCACTTCCTACTCGCAGTTCTCGAGCCTTCTTTCGATGGTCTCGACACCCTTCCAGCAATTGCCGGAAGGGGACGAGATGATCCTTTCGCAGTACGACATCCTCAATGAAGGCGGCTATCTCCCGACGGCGGAAAACGAAATCGCCTTGGTCGCTGACAATTCGACCTATGGCGACGTCTACCTAGCACAGCTAGGTATCCTCGGCCAAGACGAGTTCATGAACATCGTCAAGGCCGCGGTCGGGGAAGAGTATGACGAAGACCTCTATAGGAGCCGCATCTCCTACGAGGAAATCCTCGATCAGACCTACTACTATTTCCCGAACGATTCGATCTATTCCTATAACGAACTGACCGGCTTTACCTATAGCCCGACGAAGACGACTTCCGATACGGACGGCCTCGAACTCAAGATCACGGCCATCCTTTCGCCGAAAGAGGACATTTCCTTCGGCTGCCTCGATAGCGGCCTTTATTACACCGAAGCCCTGACCGAAAGGATGCTTGAGGACGGTGTGAATAGCGAAATCGCCCAATATCTCAACGAAAACGAACTCGAAGGCTTCACGGCCGCCGGGGCTCCTTGGTACAACTATTCCTATACCTTCGAAGGAGCGACCAGTTACGACCTTGCGGTCGTCTATTCCTCCGGCCTCACTTCCTTCTCGGAAGATACGGTCGTCTGGGAACTAAGCGATCTCGGCGGCTCCGCCAATCCGACCTCGATCGATATCTACGCTTCCACCCTTTCGGGAAGCGACTCCATCAAGGCCTACCTCGACGTCTGGAATAGCGATGCCGACATCGTGATCGGCGATAAGACCCTAACGGCCAGCGAAAGGACCGAGATCACCTATAGCGATACCCTTAGCTTGGTTTTGTCTCTCGTCGATTCCTTGGTCGACATCGTCACCACCGCCTTGACGATATTCACCGGTCTCTCCTTGGTCGTTTCGACCGTCATGATCGCCGTCATCACCTACGTCTCCGTCATCGAACGCGTAAAGGAAATCGGCGTCATCCGCTCGCTCGGCGGCCGCAAGAAAGACGTCAGGCGTTTGTTCAACGCCGAGACCATCATGATCGGCCTCTTCGCCGGCCTAATCGGCATCGCCGTAACCTTAATCATCGAAGTGGCCCTCAACGCCTTGCTTGGCGCCGTCATCGGCTTTAGCGGCATCGCCGCCCTCAAGTGGTACCAAGCCCTCTTGATGATTGGCCTTAGCGTCCTCCTCTCTTGGATCAGCGGCCTTATCCCCGCTTCTCTTGCCGCCAAGAAGGATCCGGTCGATGCCCTAAGGAGCGAATAAGCTTCCTTAATAGAAGAAGAAGCGCCGGCAAAAGAAAACCGGCGCTTTTCTTTAGCGCCGGATATTTTATCTATGGTGCCCGGGATCGGACTCGAACCGATACGGGTTTCCCCGAGGGATTTTAAGTCCCTTGCGTCTACCTATTCCGCCACCAGGGCCCCTAAATGGTCCCCCGTGACGGGTTCGAACCGTCGACCCCTTGATTAAAAGTCAAGTGCTCTACCAGCTGAGCTAACGGAGGTACCCGTGGCTGGGGTGGCTGGAATCGGACCAGCGCATGAGAGAGTCAAAGTCTCTTGCCTTACCGCTTGGCTACACCCCAATAAAAATGGTGGGTGAAGATGGATTTGAACCACCGAACCCGAAGGAGCTGATTTACAGTCAGCCGCGTTTGGCCACTTCGCTATTCACCCACGCTATGTCGTGCACGTTTTCTATCAAGGTGGTGGATGCTAGAGGGTTCGAACCTCTGACCCCCGCCTTGTAAGGGCGATGCTCTCCCGCTGAGCTAAGCATCCACGAGGAGCCCCGAACGTGCCCGCATATGGTAGCGCTAAGAAAATTGAGCGTCAACGGCGCAAGATGCAAAAAGTCCCCAAATGGGGACTCTTTGGGAAATGGGGATATTTCCTAGCACCCGGGCTTGCCGAGAAGCTTGAACATGTTCTTCTTGTAGACCTCGACGCCCGGCTGGTCGAAGGGATTGACGCCGAGGAGATACGCCGACATGGCGCAGGCCCTTTCGAAGAAGTAGAAGAGGTAGCCTAGGCCAAAGGCATCGAGCTTTTGGATATTAAGGACGATGTTGTCGCGGCCCCCGGTCTCGGTATGGGCCTTGAGGGTGCCCTCATAAGCCTTTTCGTTGATGTAGGAAAGGCGCTTTCCGGAAAGGTAATTGAGTCCATCGAGATCGGCCTTTTCGTAGGGGATCTCGTTATCGAGGGCGTGTTCCTCCTGGTGGATGATGGTCTCGAAGAAGGACTTCGTTCCTTCCTGGATGAACTGGCCGAGGCTATGGAGGTCGGTCGTGAAGGTGGCGCTGGTCGGATAGATGCCCTGGCCTTCCTTGCCCTCGCTTTCGCCATAGAGCTGCTTCCACCATTCGAGCAATTGCACGAGGTTCGGGCTATAGGAGATAAGCATCTCGGCAGCGAGACCGTATTCCTTATAGAGGGTGTATCTCGCCACAGCGTACTTGTAGGCCTCGTTTTCCAGAATGTTCGGGTTTGAGGTATCTTCCTTGGCCTTGGCGGCGCCTTCCAAAAGATCCTCGGGATCGATGCCGGCCACGGCGATGGGGAAGAGGCCGACGGCGGTCAGGACGCTATAGCGCCCGCCGATATCGCCGGGCAAAACGAAGGAGGCATAGCCTTCGTCTAGGCACATCTTGCGGAGGGCCCCTTTCTTGGCGTCGGTCGTGGCGAAGATGGACTTACGTGCCATTTCCTCGCCGACGTTTTTGATTAAAAGTTCGCGGAAGAGCCTGAAAGCGACGGCCGTTTCCGTCGTCGTCCCCGACTTGCTGATGACGTTGATGGCGAACTTCTTATCTTTCAGATAACAAAGCAGTTGGGCGATGTAATCGGGATCGAGAGTCTGGCCGGCGAAGATGATCTCGGGTTTCTTCTGGCTATGGAGTCCGTTCAGGGCCTCGATGGCCGCGCGGGCGCCGAGGTAACTCCCGCCGATGCCGCAGACCAGAAGGACGTCGTAATTGTCGCGGACGTACTGGGCGGCGCTTTTGATGGTGGCCAACTCTTCCTTATCGTAATCGGTCGGCAGATCGACCCAGCCGAGGAAATCGTTCCCTTTGCCGGTCTTTTCCTTGATGGCCTTATCGAGTTCTTCGACTCTTTCTATATAGGATCCGAGTTCGATCTCATGGACGAGATGCGTGAGGTCGGTTTCGACGTATTTCTTCATTCGTTTCCCCTTTCGATCCATTCCGGGAGATGGCGGAGGAGTTCTTCTCCGCTGATCCCTTCCGGCCATGGCCTATCGGTTTTGCCTAGGTGCCTTTCTTTTTTGCTTACGGCTTTGGCCGAGAGGCGGATGAAGCCTTTGGCTTCATCTTTTTCGAGGACCTTGACGCGGTATATGTTACCAACGTGGACGTATTGGGTAAAGTTGCGGACGTAGCGATCGCTTAGTTCGCTGATGTGGAGGAGCCCGGTTTCGTTATCGGGCAAGAGCATGATGGCGTAGCGCTCATAGACCTTCACGGCCAAGGCGAAATAGACCTCCCCGACCTTGGCGCTCATCCCTTCATCCCCCTAAGAAGCGTGAGGAATAGGGCTTCGCTTTCCCTATCGTTGACCTTGATGTTGGTCGATTCCCCTTTGACGATGGAGGGCTGCATGCCCATGGCCTTCAGAATGACCGAGGCATCGTCGGTGAAGTACTTGAGGTTTTCCTTTTCTTCCATGAAGGATTTGAGGTAGAGGCTATAGGCGGCGACTTGGGGCGTCTGGACGGTGTAGTTCCCGCGCCTGTCGCCGTAGTGCTCGATCCTTTCGCCATTCGGGGCGTAGGCCAAGGAATCGCTGACCGGAAGGGCCGGGAGGGCGAAGAGATCCTTTTCGGCTTTCTTGTAGAGGGCTTCTATTAAGCCGAGGCTAAGAAGCGGACGGTCGGCATCGTGGATATAGACCATCGTGTAAGGTCCGGCCCCGAGTTTATTCAGGGCGATTAAGCCTTGGTAGGAAGATTCTTCTCTGGTTTCGCCGCCTTTGATGACGCCGAGGAGCTTCGATTTATCGGAAATCAGTTCCTTGGTTTTCTTTTCGTAGCCTTTCTTGACGACCAAAAGGATTCCGCCGATATATGGGGAAGAAGAAAGGGTTTCGTAGGCGTAAAGGAATAAGGGCTTACCGCCCATATCGACGTATTGCTTGGGAATGGAAGAGCCGTAGCGGATTCCGTCCCCGCCCAAAAGGAGGATGGCCGCGGAAGATAGTTCGGCCTTCTTGGCCAAAGGTTTTTTCGCCACAGAGAAAGGATACTCCTTTCTTACTCGGCGTGCTCTTTGTTTTCCCTGGCGCCGAGCGATTCGGCGATGGCGATGCTCTGGAGGATGAGCTTTACGACTTTGTCCAGCTCCTTGCCGGGACGGTAATCGGCGGGGCAGACGTAGTTCACGCGCCCGTCGTGGTAGAGGGCTTCGACCTTCTCTTCCTTGCCCCTCGGATAGACGGCGATCGATTTGCCGCCGTTGTTCTTGGCGATGATCATGGCCGGGATGTCGGTCATCCCGTCCCCGATGTAGATGATGTTCCGATAGGGAATCCTTCTTTCGGTGACCTTTTCGTTTACGCCGACGTCGTCGGTGGCGTCATAGACGCCTTTGGAGATGCGGAAGAAGTACTGGGTCTTCTGGGTATAGTTGATGGCCAGCTTCGGCCAGACGGGATTGCCCTCTTCGTCATAATGGAATTCGCAGGCGTATTTGACGCGGAATTCCTTGGAAATGGGGCAGCCTTCGACGATCTCGAGGTTCCCGGAGGAGATGAGGTAGTGCTCGATCTTCAGGCCATGCTCCTTCCCGTATTCGTTGATGTTCGAGAACCACTCCAAGACGCCGGGGAAGAACTCGATGTCCTTGCCCATGCTTCTTAGCCACTCCCTGCTCATCTTGATGCCTTTTTCCTTGGCCGTCTTGACCATCATCCAAAGGTAGCTGAGGGTCCTTTCGACCCCGGTCTTCTCGGAGAACTTCGTCGTCTCGCCCCAGAATTCGGCCGGGGTCATCCCGACGGCCGGGATGAAGCCGAAATTCTGCATGTCGGCTTTGGCCAGGGTCGAATCGAAGTCGTATAGGAGGGCGACTATCGGTCTTTTGCTCATTTGGCTAGATTATCCCTTGTCATTCGATGGGGGTCAAATCCGCCCCCTTTTCAAGGGGAAACGGCAAGACGAAAATAGCCCCGTGAGCCTTAGCCAGATCCTCATCCTCATCGCGACCGTATTGCTGATTGCCTATCTGGCCCTCTTTTTCTACGTCACCTCGAAGATCGCCTATTTCCGTAGTGCCCTTAAGGGCAGGATCAAGGCCCTCGCCGTCATCTTTTCGCAGAAGAAGGAAGTCCTTCTGGCCCTTACTTCCCTTTATGAAAAGTTAGGGGCAAGCCTGAAGGAAGAAGACCAAAGGGCGGTCAATAGGGCCAAGTGGCTCATCGCCGACGTCCAGACGGCGGGGGAGATCGAAGGCTGCGCCGAGATCCTCAAAACTTTGGAGAAGAGGCTGAACTACATCGCGGCGACCGATCAAAACATCGCCGAAAACGAAGAGGCCCTGACCCTCAAAGGGACCTTGAACGAACTCGATTTCAATTACCGCCGGGTCGCGGCGGGCTATAACAGCGATGTCCTCGGCTACAACTACTGGCGGGGCCTTTGGGCCTGCCGTTTCGTCTATTTCCTCGTAAGACTGCCTTATCTGAAGCAGATTTCCTAGGCGAAGGTCAGCTCGTAATCGACGAGGCCTTCGTAGAAGTCCCTTTCGTGGCTGACCAAAATGACCGAGCCTTCGAACTTTCCGATGGCCTCGTAGAGAGCGTCCTTGGCTTTCTTATCCAGATGGTTGGTCGGCTCGTCCATGATGAGGAAGTTGCACTTCCTTTGCATGAGAAGGGCAAGCCTGGCTTTCGATTCCTCGCCGCCCGAAAGTTCCTTCAATGGACGGAGGGCCAGCTCCTTCTTGATGCCGGCTTGGCCTAAGAGGCTCCTTATTTCCGTATTGGTGAGCCTTGGGTATTCATGGCGGATCAGATCGAAAGGGGAGAGGCTCCTATCCAGATGGACGTCCTGCGCGAAGTAGCCGATTTCGATGCCGGGGAGGAATTCGTAATCGCCTCCTAATTGGGGGAGTTCCCCGATGAGGGTTTTGACGAGGGTCGATTTCCCGACTCCGTTATGGCCCAAGATGGCGATCTTTTCGCCTTTCTTTAGAGTGAAGGAAATCGGATCCAGCAAAGGGGAGTCATATCCGATGACGAGTCTATCGACGATGAGAGGCTCATCCCCCACATGGCGGCTGAAAGGGAAGGAGAAGTAGACCTTGGAATCGAGTTTCTCGGGGGCTTCCATCTTGTCCAAGGCATTGAGGCGGGCCCTACGGCTCTTGGCGGCCTTGGCGCTCGTGGCCCTGACGATATGGGCGGCGATGAAGGCCTCTTCCTTCTTGATGTATCTCTGCTGTGCTTTGAAGTCCTTTTCGTATTGTTCTTCGTCGAGGGCGCTTTGCTCGAGGTAATGTTCGTAATCGCCTTTGTACCTCGTGAGCTTCCCTCCCTTGAGGGAGAAGACGACGTTGGCGATCTTCCTGAGGAACGATTCGTCATGGCTTACGACGAGGAAGGCTTTCTTGTAGGAGTTGAGGAATGAGGCGAGGCTATCGACCTGGGCGGCGTCGAGGAAGTTCGTCGGCTCGTCCATGAAGAGGACGTCTTTTTCCTCGAGGAGCATCTTCCCGAGATAAGCCTTGGCCCTTTCGCCTCCTGAGAGTTCTCCGAGCATCGCGTTCCGCCGATGCTCAAGTCCGAACTCATTGAGGATCTTTCCGACCTTTTCCTCGAGGGCATAGAACCCGGCGTTTTCCAAGGAAATCCTCAGTTTCTCGGCCTTTTCGAGGAGGGTTTCGAAATTCTCGGGATCCAAGGCTGCCCTTTGGTAGAGGTCATTGATCTGCTTTTCCTTTTCGAAATAAGGGGCGTAGACCCCGTATAGATAGTTTTCCAAGGTCTGGTCGTCTTTGACGGAAAGCCTTTGGTCGAGATAGGCGATCTCGACATGCGATTCGACCGCAACGCTTCCCTTATCGGGCTTCCTTTCGCCCGAAAGGATCTCGAGGAGGGTCGACTTGCCGGCGCCATTGGAACCGACCAAGACGCAGTGCTCTCCTTGGTTGATTTTGATATCGATGTTCTTATAGAGCTCTTTGTCCGAGTAGTTGAAGCAGATGCCCTTTCCTAAGATGAGCGCCATAGCGAGGCAAATATATCGGATGGTCCCCTCTTTTGCTATGCAAGGCAAAGAAAAACCCGGGGAAGCCCCGGGCGATTATCCTCTGGTGCGGGAAACCAGAATCGAACTGGCATGGATTGCTCCATACGCCCCTCAAACGTACGCGTCTACCTATTCCGCCATTCCCGCGCGGGGCTAATTATAGGAACGGAAACCGTTCCAAATCAACCACCATTTAGGCCAATAGCGGGATGATGCTGGCCTCGGCGATGATGAAGAAGACGATGAGGCTCGTGACGTCGACGATGGTCGTCAGCATCGGCTGGCTCACGATAGCCGGATCCTTCTTGATGAGGACGGCGCCCATCGGGAGCAAGACGGCGACCAATTTCGACACGAGGATGGCCACCAAAAGGGTCAGGGCCACGACCCCGGCGATCAAGGAGCAAGAGGAGAAATACTCCATCGTCCAGCAGTTGCCTTCCCAGATGTTGGCTCCGTTATCCACCAATCCCAGATACATCTCGAGCATGAACCAAACGAAGGCGAAGACGGAGACGCATATGCCGATGAGGAGGGATGAAAGGGCCTCTTTCTTGATGAGCATTCCGGTCTCTTTGGGCGTGAATTCGCCTAAGCCCAAGCCTCTTACGATGAGGGCGATGGTCTGGCCGCCGGAATTGCCGCCCGTATCCATGATGACGGGGATGAAGGCGGCCAAGACGGGAACGACGGCCAGGGCATCTTGGAAGGAAGACAAAACGATGGAAGAGAAGGTCCCGAGGATCAGTAGGACGATGATCCAGGGGACGCATTTCTTGGCCATGGAGAGAGGATGGGTTTCTAGATAGGCGTCGTCCAAAGAAGAGACGCCGGCCATATGCTCGACGTCTTCGGTCGACTCTTCGGTCATGACGTCGACGGCGTCGTCGATGGTGACGATGCCGGTAAGGCAGCCATCGGCATTGAGGACCGCCATGGCATTGAGGTCATACCGGCGGAAGGCGTTGGCCATTTCCTCCCTATCGGTATTGACGCTGACCCAGGGGGCGTCTTTGTTCATGATGCCGGAGAGCTTTTCCTCCGGTTCGGAGAAGATGAGCTCGTCGAGGTCGACGGTTCCGACGAACTTCCTTTTCTTGTCCTTGACGAAAAGGGTATAGACCGTTTCGGCCTGCTTGCCCCTTTTGCGGATCGTTTCCATGGCCGATTTGACGCTATCTTCCTCATGGAATTCGAGGTACTCGGTCGTCATGACGGCCCCGGCCGTATCGGGCTTGTAGCCCAAAAGGCGGTTCACGTCCTCCCTCATCGAAGGGGAAGCGGCCTTCAAGACTTTTACGGCCACGTTGGCCGGCATCTCGGCCACGTCGTCGGCCACGTCGTCGGCCGACTGGTTGTTGATGAGCTCGATGAGTTCCTTGTCGGCCATGGCATTGACCAGGCGGGATTTATCGTCGCTATCGAGGGCGTCGTAAAGAGACGCGGCATCGCTGCTATTCAGGCTCCTGAAAAGGCGGACGAGGTCCTCGTTCTCGAGTTCGACGCAGGCCTCGGCGATATCGATGTCGGGGACCGTTTCTATGATCGTTTTTAGTTCCGCTTTGTTATGTTTCTTCAGAGCGGCAAGGAGCTCTTCCTTGCTGACGGTGGCCACTTGGCCCCTATCGAGGGCGTTTTTGATTTCTTCCATGTTCCTAGTCCCCTTTCCGCCGCAAAGTTTAGACCTCTTATAAGCGTTCTCACACCCTTCTTTTTCTTAAAAGAAAAGTCGTCCGTTAAACTTCTCTCGGAGGGTCTATAATCAGAAGGCAGAGAAAGACCCTACAAACATGGAAAAGAAGATCCTCGTCGAGACCTCGGCCCGGCACATCCACCTGACCCAGGAGACATACGAATATTTAATGGATGCCAAGGAAGGCGAACACCCCGAGCTCCCGTGGAGGGGAGACCTAAGCCAGCCTGGACAGTACGTGAGCACCGTCCGCCTCGACCTCATCGGGGAAACAAATCCCAAGACCGGGAAGCCCCGGGTCATCAAAGGCGTTTCGATCCTCGGACCCCTTAGGAACTACGACCAGGTCGAAGTTAGCGCCACCGATGCCCGCACCTTGGGCAAGAAGGCCCCGGTCCGGGAATCGGGCAACGTCGCCGGATCGGCCCCCATCACGATCCTCAATCCCGAAACGGGGAAGAGCATCGACCTGAAGGAAGGCCTCATCATTGCCAAGCGGCACATCCATATGACTCCGGAAGATGCCGAGAACTTCGGTGTCACCAACGGCCAGATTGTCAAAGTTGCCATCGATACCGAGGAAAGAAGCCTCGTCTTCGGGGACGTCGTCGTCCGGGTGAGCGATAAGTTCGCCCTTGCCATGCACATCGACACCGACGAAGCCAATGCCGCCCTTTGCGCGGGCACCGTCTACGGAACCATCGTCGAATAATGTCCGAATTCGTCTACCGTCCCGAATCCGTCTGCTCCCGCGAGTTTCATATCGCCTATGAAGGGGATACCGTCACCGGCTTCTCCTCTATCGGGGGCTGCAACGGGAACCTCCAAGGACTGGGACGCCTCGTCGAAGGAATGAAGATCGACGAGGTTATAAGAAGGCTCGAAGGCGTCAAGTGCCGGGGGTCAAGGACGGGGGAGACCTCCTGTCCGGATCAACTGGCCCAGGCCCTCAAAGCCCTGAAAGAACATAAGGAGAACTGAAATGGCAATCAAACCGCGTTATCTCCTCATCTCGATTGCTGCGGTTTCCACCGTCATATTGGGTGCCGTTGCCTCTATAACCGCCGTCCCCTCCGTTGCGCAAACGGAGGGTTCTTATTTATGTGCGGATATCTATTTCGGAGAAACAACCGATAACACCGGAACAGCGGCCCAACCGTATTACACCGTAACCAATCTCGCGACTCCTTCATTCTCGGTCTCTAGCGTTTTCCAGCCAAACGAGGGAAATGCCCTTCGCTTTGGAAGCTCCAATAACACTGGTTCTCTTACCATTACCTTCGCAGAAAGCCTTGATATTACCCAAATCAGAATTCTGGCAAGCCAATATGGCAGCGACAATGTCACGTTGAATCTTGAACTGTCGAATTCGTCAACCGTTTATTCCACTACGGTCGACAATACCGACGCTCCGGATTTCACCGCCTATTCTGGTGACGGCCATTACATATTCAGCGGATTCCCCGATGGCGAGACATCGTCGATAACGATTTCAAATTCGGCCAAGTCCCAGCGCTTTTACCTCTACAAAATCGTCTTCACGCTGAACGAAGACAGTGCGATTGGCGATGCCGGCAGTTCTTCTTCCAGCTCGTCGTCTAGTTCTTCTTCCAGCTCATCGTCTAGTTCCTCTTCGTCGAGTTCGACCGGCTCGTCTTCGAGTGACACTTCCTCGTTGCCCAGTTATTACGACGGCATCGATTGGACCAAAACCGGAGCCGAATTGAAGACCGACTTGTATGAGTTGTTGAACAGCACAGTGAAATCCGTAGGATACACCAACCTTTGGAGCGCCTACGCCACGACCGATGTCGATGACGATGGCTATATCGTCGACATGTACTCTTCCTATAAGCACGAACCCCCGACCGGTGGACAGAACTATTCGAAGGAGGGCGATTGCATCAATCGCGAGCACATTGTCCCCCAATCCGTTTTCAATACGGAGAGCGGAAACATCTATTCCGATCTCTTCAACGTCTATCCGACCGACGGATACGTGAACGGCAGAAGATCTAGTTTTCCGCATGCCGAGGTCGATCAATCGACTACACCAACGTACACCAGCAGCAATGGCTGCATGCTCGGCACCAGCGCTACCACTGGACTAAGCGGTACCGTCTTCGAAGTGCCCGATCAGTGGAAGGGGGACGTAGCCCGTTCCTACTTCTACTCGGTCACTTGCTACCAAGGAGATTTGACTTCTTACTCAAGCTTTGCCACCTTTAGCGGCAATACCTATCCCTCGCTTTCCGAATGGGCGGTCGATCTCTACCTCAAATGGAATGATGAGGACCCGGTCGACGATTGGGAAAGGGAGAGAAACGAAAAGGTCTATTCCCTTCAAGGAAATCGCAACCCCTTCATCGATAACAAAGATGCCGCCCACCAGATCTGGGACAGCGCTTACTTATAATTCCTTCGTTCTCTTGTCTTTTCCGAACAACGTGTCTTAAGGTTTAGGTGCCCTTATGGAGAAGAAACCTAGTTTCAAAATCCTCGCCTGCCTCTCTTTGGCTTTGGCTTTTGCCTTGTCCGGCTGCGTGGTAGATGACACTTCGTCGATTGAATCGACCGGAGAAGGTACTTCTTCGACAATTGCCGAAGAATCGTCGTCGGCTATCGAAAGCACCGAATCTTCGGCTATCGATAGCGACGAATCTTCGGAAGAAACGCCTGCCGATTCCACTCCGGAACCGCCGGACATTTCCTATTACAGCAGCATCGATTGGACCGCTACCGGGGCGACCTTGAAGACGGCTCTATACAATCTCATCTCCAAGAACTTCAGCAGCGTCGGCTACGACAACCTCTGGAGCGCTTATGCCACGACGGATGTCGATGAGGATGGCTACATCGTCGACATGTATTCTTCATATCAGCACGAGCCTCCGAGCAAAGGGCAGAATAGCTATAGCTACGAAGGGGCCGGCATCAACCGCGAACACGTCACGCCCCAATCCATCTTCAAGTCGACGGGCGCCAATTCGAACCTCAAAAGCGATCTCTTCAACGTCTATCCGACCGATGGGTATGTGAATAACAGAAGGGACAACTATCCGCATGCCGAAGTGAAATCGGCGACCTACACCAGCAGCAACGGCTGCATGCTCGGGACGAGCGACGTCGACGGCCTCTCCGGTTCCGTCTTCGAAGTTCCCGATCAGTGGAAAGGAGACATCGCCCGCTCCTACTTCTATACGGTGACCTGCTACCAGAACTACGTTTCGTCCTTCGCCTCCTTCTCCACCTTCAGCAAGAACACCTATCCCTCCTTATCCAGCTGGGCGGTCGATCTCTACCTCGAGTGGAACGACCTCGATCCCGTCGACGATTGGGAGAGGGAGAGGAACGAAAAGGTCTATGCCAAGCAGGGGAACAGGAACCCCTTCATCGACTACGAATACGCCGCCCATCTCATCTGGGACGGCGCTTACTGAAACTTTTAGTTTCATCGGGATCCTTTTTCCTTGTTTGGGAAGGGGATCTTCCATAAACTTGCCCTAAGGCAAAAGGCCTCCATCAAGAAGCCGCGTCCAGGGGATCAGGCGGCTAGCAACTCCGCGATAGCGGTAAGTGCTTCCCCTAGCCGCCCCCGCCGCGGAACGATGGAGGATGGGAGACTCTCCCCCGAGGTCGGGGAGGCTTTTGCCAGCAAAGGAGAATCCCCATGCAGAAGAAGACGTCGATATTCACTTCCGAATCGGTTTCCGAAGGCCATCCCGACAAGGTCTGCGACCAGATTGCGGACGCCATCCTCGATGAATGTCTGAGACTCGATCCCTTGAGCCACGTGGCCTGCGAGGTCTTCGCAACCGAGGAATACGTCCTCATCGGCGGGGAAATCACCTGCCGCGGCAAGGTCGATTTCGAAAAGATCGCCCGCGGGGTCATCAGGGATATCGGCTATACAAGTCCGGAAATCGGACTAGGGGCCGATACGTGCCAGATAGACGTCAGGGTCAAGGAACAGTCCCCCGACATCGCCATGGGGATCGAAAGGGAAGATAGCCTCGACAACGGCGCCGGCGACCAGGGCTTCGTCTTCGGCTACGCCACCAAGGAATCGGAAGGCTATATGCCTTTGCCGATTTCGATTGCCCACAAACTCGTTAGGACGGCGACACGCCTACGGAAAGAAGGCAAGTTCCTCGAAGCCCGTCCCGACATGAAGAGCCAGGTAAGCATCGACTATGCCGATCCCGCCCACCCCAGAATCAGCAAGATCCTCATGTCGATCCAGCATAATCCCGGGATCGATATGGAGGCCTACAAGAAATTCATCAGGGAAGAGGTGATGGTGCCGGTCGCTACATCCTTCGGCCTCAATGACGACTTCGAAGTCTACGTCAATCCGACCGGCCAATTCGTCATCGGGGGTCCCCTCGGGGATACCGGCCTGACCGGCAGGAAGCTCGTCGTCGATACCTATGGGGGCGCCTGCCGCCACGGAGGCGGAAGCTTCTCCGGCAAGGACCCGACAAAGGTCGATAGGTCGGCCGCCTATTATGCGAGGTACATGGCCAAGAACCTGGTGGCGGCCGGAGCGGCCGACCGCCTCGAGATCCAGCTGGCCTACGCCATCGGGATGAGCGAGCCTTTCTCCATTTCGGTCAGCACCTTCCATAGCAAGCACTACTCGGACCAAGACATCATGGACATCGTCGGCGAGGTCTTCGATGCGCGGCCCGGGGCTATCATCGAAGCCTTCTCCTTGAGGCATCCGACATTCAAGTATCGGGACACCTCCGTCTACGGGGCCTTCGGGCGTCCCGACTTGGATCTACCTTGGGAGCGCCTCGACAAGGTCGAGCAAATAAAAGAATTACTTTCGAAGAAGAGCAAAATCGCCTAACTTGTTAGGCCTTAAGCCGAAACTTCGCTAAATAAATGGGCCGTGCCTATTGTCAGGTTTCGGCATTTCCTTAAAATGAAATCAGCAGGGGAAACCCTAGGAGGACATAGATGAAGTACCAGATCATCGGCAAGAACATCAGTGTCACCGACGCCATCAAGGAAGCGGTGACGAAGAAGCTTGCGCGGATGGACAAGTATTTCCTTAGCAACGAGGAAGTTTTGTGCCGCGCGGTCGTCAGAAGCTACAAAGTCGGCGCCAAAGTCGAAATCACCATTTTCACCAAGCCGATGGTTTTCCGCACCGAAGTCAGGAACGACGATCTCTACGCCGCCTTCGACCTCGCCATCGATAAGCTCGAAGGGCAGATGAGGAAGCTGAAGACCCGCGTCGAAAGAAGGAAGGACGAAGCCACGTCTCTAGGCAAGGCCATCGCCTTCGAAAACTTCAAGCAAGAAGAAGAAAACGAAGAGGCGGAGCAAGTCGTCCGCACCAAGAGCTACTACCTCGAGCCCATGAACCTCGACGAGGCCATCACGAGGATGGAGGCCCTCGGCCATAATTTCTTCCTCTACCTCGACGAAGACGACAACCAGATCAGCGTCTGCTACCGCCGCGAGGATTTGGGCTACGGCGTCATCCAGGCCGAAAACAAAGTCGCCTAAGGCATAGCTAGAATAGCCGGGGCCCTCGCCCCGGCTTTTTGCTTTCTAGCAAAAGGGCGGCGTTTTTACTATGATTGCTCCGTGTCTACCGACAAAGTGATCGCCACGGATCTAGATGGGACGCTCTTTTATCCTAGAGCCCCCATTTCCCTGATCCCCAGGAAGAGCCGGAAGTTCCTTAAGGCCTTTCTTAATGACGGAGGGGAGATGGTCATCTGCTCCGGCAGGAACCGCTACGTCAGCAACAAAGTCGGGAAGAAGCTAAGGCAAAACGTCGGGATCGTCGGCTGCAACGGGGCCTTTGTCGTTTCTGACGGGGAACTGATCAAGGAAGAATTCCTTCCGGCCGACTTCGCCCAGCACATCGTCGAATTCATGCGGGAGAAGTTCAACCCGCCCCTCTTCCTCTTGATGACGAAGGATCGGAACCTCGTCCTCAATCGGACGGATGTCAGCCACATTACCAATCTGGGTTACTTCCTCTACCAGTGGGTCATGGGGACCTACAAGGAACCCTTTGTCAGAAGCGACCACATCTTCAGGGAAGAGCTAAGGAAGGGGAAGATCTACAAGATCATGGTCTACTTCGGCTTCACGAAGAAGCAGAAGAAGAAGGCGATGGAGGCCAATAGGTTCCTGAGGGAAGAGTTCCCGGGGGCCGAGTTCTCCTGGATCGGGACCAGCATCGAAATCACCCCTATGGGGTGCAGCAAGGCCGAAGGGCTTGCCTTCTATCTTGAACACAAGGGCTTCAATCGCGATAATGTGCTGGTTGTCGGCGACTCCGGGAACGACATTTCGATGTTCCAGGCCTTTCCCGGCAATTCCTATTGCATGAGCCACGGGCCCGAGTCCGTCAAGAAAAGGGCGAGCCACATCATCAGGCGCTTCCACGAACTTCAAGACTTCGTCTACCCGAGGGAGGAGAAGGAAGGAAAGAAGGAAAAATGAATAACGTCAGCGAAGTAATCACCACTCTGATCCACTATAACGTCGTCCTGCGCGACACTTTGGAGTACTGCCTGAAGAAGGACACCTACGACGCCAGGGCCTATAACGAGAAGAAGCGCTCGATATTGGTCGAAGTCGACCAGAATACCCCGCTCAAGTCGATCCTTTCCCACTCCGGGGAAAACGGCGAGAAGCTCGAAAAGACGATCCGCGAATTCTACGAGACCGTCTACGGGGACGAATCCACCATCCTGAAGCTCGCCGATGACGGCCTCCGCGTCGACCACGCCCAGCATCTGGCCATCTACGAAGGGGCGCTTGTCATCCATAACAACGTCTCGGCCATGATCGCCGGGATCATCCGCGACGCGAAGAACAAGAAGATGGATGTTACCGAGGCCGAAAAGGTCTACATCGCCGAAAACCGTCTCTATTGCGGGGTCGCCTTCATGACGACCGTCGCCGATCTCTGCAAGCTCTTCGGCGATTACAACCAGGCCCGCCGCGAAGCCAAGGGCGAGGAATCGCCCTCCAGCCGCTTCATCGGCAGCGACATCGGAAAGATCATCGCGTTGATCAACGGGGTGCGCGCCAATAGCCACCTGACCGATTCGGCCTACAAGAACGTCGAAGACAAGGTCACCGAACTCTGCGAAATGATGACCGGGAGGAGGGACCTCCCCGCCGGGAAGAACTTCGGGGACGTCATCAAGGATACCCAGGACAGCATCGCCCTCTACGTCCGCGACGTCGAACCCGCCTTCCGGGCCATCTACATCCCGCTCATCAACGAACTCATCGCCCAGGCCAAGGCCAACCAAGGCCAGATCCGCCCGGCCGCAAGCGAAGAAAAGAAGGAGGAGAAGAAGTCCTCTAACGGCATCGAACTCGATCCCGTCACCGGCCTTCCCAAGGCATAAGCATGAATAAGAAATCCCTAAAGCTCAGAAGAGGCGAAATCGCCCTCTACGTCATCCTCATACTCGTGGCCCTTACCGGCCTTGCCCTCATCATCTGCGGCATCGTCGGTAGCCACCTCGACCTCACGATGGACGATAACTCCATCGCCTATACCGAGTCTGTCCTCATCGGGGCGACTGGACTTGGGTATCGCTGGTGGGGCACCATCATCCTTGTCGTGGCCGCCGTCATTGCCGCCATCGCCCTAAGTTCCTTCGCCAAGAAGGAAGATAGGGACGAAGAGAGGAACGCCCGCCGCCGCGAGAGGATGCAGATTCTCACCGAAACCCAAGGCGATACTTTGACCGCCGGAGCAATCGAAGCCAAGGCCACTCCGGTCGCCGAAGCGACGCCGGCCGAACCCGCCAAGGAATAAGGCAAACAGCACAAGAGAAAGGCTCTCTAGGGCCTTTTCTTTTGTCTATGGCAGCCCAACCGTTTCAGATGTTTCTGGATTAGACGACCCGTTTCTTCTTTCCTTCCGGATAGATGGTCTTCTGGTCCCTTCAAAAGGCATAAACTCCGCAAAATCCGCTTCATCCGTCCCTTTATCTTCCTATTGGAATCGCCATAGAAAAAAGCCCTCGGGGGTTTTCCAAGGGCCTTTCTTCCTTTAAGCCTTATTCCGGAAGGTATTCCGTCCAGTCGCCTTGGGAGACGTAGATGCTGAGGTCCGCGCCTTGATCGGTGCCGACGGTTAGGCCCACCTGGCCGCTACCGGTATCGACGAAGGTATCGATGCTTTCGACGTATAGCCAAGCGGAATCGGAGAGAAGACCGGATCTATATTCTTCCTCGTAGTCTTCCGCGACTCCGGTTTTCCTGTCCCAGCCCCAATAAAGGACCGTGAAGTCGCTGTAGGTGTAGGTTGTGCTGTCGTAGGTGTAGGTCGCGGTGGCCAGAGTCCATCCGCTTCCAAGGACGTGCATCGAGGCGGCCACGTCATATAGGGGCGTCAGGTAGCCGTAATAAGTGGTGACGAGTTCGGAGAAGGCGAAGTACTCGTTCGAGTTATAGAGGCCGAGATAGTCGTTCCCGTAGATGAAGATGCGGAGGGAAGTATCCATTTCGATGTAGTCGACGATGGCGACCAGATATTCCAAAAGGGGATCGTGGTAGCCGTAGTACTTCCACCACTCGTTGTAGGTAAAGCCATCGAGGAGCCTCGTGTATTGTTCGATGCTGTCTAAGCCGTAGACATCGATGAAGAAGTAGGTGCCCTGGTAATACATCTGATACATGGTCCCGTTATCGAAGGCAGGCAAAGGGATATAGGTCGACGTTCCGAGGATTCTCGTCATTTCTTCCGCGATCTGCTCTTCCGGCCAAAGGCCGTATTCGCCCTGGGAAGGGAGGATATGGACCTTCGTCGTATCGGCCTCTTCGTCATAGGCCAAGACGCGGATTTCGAGTTCGAAGTCAGAGGTGTGGAGGAGACTATAGCCTTTCCTTAGGCTATACCATTCGACGTCGTTCCAGCCCGCGGCTACCGCGACTTCGTCCGCGTAATCGGTGAAGTCGCCCTTGGCGAGGACCTCGATGACGTTGGAGTAGGAGGAACTATACATGAGCCTCTTCGTTTCGATGGTGAACTTGCCATCGGAGTCGCTAGGAACCGGAACCGAATACTCGCCCGCATAGCCGACGTAATCGGCGAGATAGGCGGCGATTTCCTCTTCCGGCCAGCCTTCCTGCCAATCGATATCGTCTTCTTCCGGTTCCTCGTCGCTCGACGTCGTTTCGATTGGCTCTTCGCTACTGGTGGATTCGATCGGTTCTTCCGAAGAAGAATCAAAGATTTCCGATGTCGCCGTCTCTTCGAAATCGACGGAAGAATCGAGGGATTCCTCGGGAGCGAACTCGCCGCAGGAGGAGAGCCCCAAGCCGGCGATCGCCAATAGAAGCGGAAGTTTCTTGAATCTCATTGATTGTTCCTCGGTTTCAAGCCGGACCATCTTCCGGTATGCGCGTTATTAAAATCGGTTGGCGGTGCATTTCAATGACTAGATTTACAAATCACTAAATATTTTCAGTGTCTTTGCCCCGAAGTCCTCATTGTTTCGGGTCTTTTTCGAATGCCAGAGTCCGGCATTGGAAAAATTGGGATTGACATTAAGCCCGGCGTTTGGAAAATACGCCCGAGATCGTATAGAGGAGCGTTACGGACGAGTAGCCTTCTCCCACCGGCAGAACGGGGGAAGATGAAAAGCAAGAACGCCGAAACCGCCGGGGCAACTGCCTAAGCGCCGACGAGTTGGGTTACGGGGGAATACCCCGTAAACTCCCAAGGGAAGATCCCCTTGGAGGAGCTATGGATGGTCCATTCGAGATCGCCAAAGTGATAACGGTCTTGAAAGGAGCATCTAAATGCAGAAGAAAACCGTCGCCTTTTTGGCGGCCCTCCCCGTCCTCGCCCTGCTTTCGGGCTGCTCGTCGACCGAGGTAACCAATGACGTCCTCGTCGTCGGGATGGAAGTGAACTACGCCCCCTTCAACTGGGCGGAGTCGGAAGAAAACGAATATACCCTCCCGGTCCAGAACGCCGCCGGGGTCTATGCCGACGGCTACGACGTCCAGATTGCCAAAAGGCTAGGCGAGATCTTGGATAGGGACGTCCAGATCGTCAGGACCGCCTGGGAAAGCCTCATCCCCGACCTCCAATACGGGACCATCAACCTCGTCATCGCCGGGATGACTGATACGGAGGAGCGCCGCCTCTCCGTCGATTTCAGCGACGAATACTATAGAAGCGAATTGGTCCTCGTCACCCAAAGCCAATATAGCGATCCCTACGAAGGGACGACCTTGGACGAAGAGACCTTCGCCTCCTTCGTGAGTAACCAAATAATCGTGAGCCAAAGCAATACGGTGACCGATGACGTCATCGATACCTTCGCTAGCGAATACGGGGCCATCCACGCCAATCCTGTCGATTCCTTTGCCTTGGCGGCTACCGACGTAAGCAACGGGAGTGCCTTCGCCATGACGGCCGAACTCCCGGTCGCCAATTCGATCGTCTCCAGCTTCGACAACCTCGGCATCGTCCATATGGATCAGGAGATCCTCGGCGAAGCGAGGTCCGAGCTCGGGGTCTCGATTGCTATCCAGCAGGGGAACGACGAATTGCTCGAGGACGTCAATTACGCCTTGGGCCTCATCGATGAGGACGAAAGGACCGAGCTGATGGAAGCCGCCGTCATCCGTTCGGCCTCGGCCAGCTGATATGGCTAGCGACATAGGCTATCTCCTTTCCAATTACTGGCTTTTTTACCTTAGAGGCACCGCTTCGACCATCGTCTTGGCCGTCATCGGGACCTTCGGGGGCCTGCTGATCGGGATCTTCCTGGGCCTTGGGAAGAACATGAAGAAGGACCGCTGGTACAAGCGGCCGATCGTCTGGCTTTGCACGGCCTACTCGACCGTCATCAGGGGCACCCCGATGATGGTCCAGGCGATGCTCTTCAAGTACGGCTGCCAGGCCATGGGCCTCAATTGGAATTCGATTCTCCCCGGCGTCGATGTCTTCAACGGGTGGCTTTGGGCCGGCCTCATCGTCATCACCTTGAATACGGCCGCCTATATGTGCGAGATCGTCCGCGCCGGCCTAAACGGCGTCGACAAAGGCCAGTACGAAGGGGCGAGGTCCCTTGGCTTTTCCTCCGTCAAGGCCCTTTATTACGTGACCTTGCCGCAGGCGCTAAGAAACGCCATCCCGACGATCGGAAACGAGTTCATCGTCAATATCAAGGACTCTAGCGTCCTCAACGTCATCGGCGTCACCGAGCTTTATTACGAAGCCCAGTCGGCCGCCAACAAGAACTACATGTTCATGGCTACGTATCTGATTACCGCCGTCATCTATCTGGTTTTGACCCTTCTAGCCACCGGCCTTTTGAAGCTCATCGAGATGAAGGCCGACGGGAAGAAGATCAAGGTGAGCCTCTTCCACTACAAGGCGGCCGGAGCCTAAGGAGACCATCATGGCACTTATAGAAGTCAGGAACCTCAGGAAGGATTTCGGGGAAGGGGAAATCATCAAGGACGTCTCTTTCGACGTGAACGAAGGCGAATGCCTCACCATCATCGGCCCTAGCGGCTCCGGGAAGACGACATTGCTAAGATTCCTCAATCTCCTCGAAGTCCCGGGAGGAGGCAGCATCCGCTTCGAGGGGCAGGACATCCTCGATAAGAAGACGAACATCAACGCTGTCCGCACGAAGATCCAGATGGTCTTCCAGCTCTTCAACCTCTTCAACAACATGGACGTGCTGAAGAACTGCGTGATCGGCCAAACCAAGATCCTGAAAAGAAGCAAGGCCGAGGCCGAGGCCATCGCCATCAAGCATCTGCAGGAAGTCGGCCTCGGCGAACGCCTCCATGCCAGAGTCAGCGAACTCTCTGGCGGGCAGCGCCAAAGGGTCGCCATCGCCAGGGCCCTTTCGATGGACCCGTCCGTCATCCTTTTCGACGAGCCGACGAGCGCCCTCGATCCCGAGATGACGCACGAAGTCCTCTCGACTATGCGGAACCTCGCCCTTAAGGGCGTCACGATGGTCGTCGTGACCCACGAGATGTCCTTCGCGGAGCAAGTCGCCGACCGCGTCATCTTCATGGACCAAGGGGAGATCAGGGTCGAAGGGACCCCCAAGGAAGTGTTCGGGAATACCTCCGACAAACGCCTTGGCGAATTCCTTGCCTTGGAACATTGATTCCTAAATCGTTTCGAATATAAAAAAGCAAGGCAACAAGCCTATTTTGCCATGTCGACTACATCCCCCTTCCGTGCTTTAATTTAGAAACAATGGAAGGGGAAAATTCATGAACAAGAAAGTTTCCGCATTCTCTCTCGCCGCGGCCGCGCTCCTATTAGGAGCCTGCAACCTGGCCTCGGAGAGCGAAGAAAGCACTACGAACGAAGGAGGAGCCCTCCTTACCTCGCCGACCGGGGAGATCCTCGACCGCTACGAAGCCGGCGTCATCTTAGATGAGGCCCAAAGGAACCTCCAATACCTCATCGGGGTGGAAACGATGGCGACCGAAATAGTCGATACGACCAGCCTCTATACCGGGGGCCTTGCCGTCGAGGCCACCGATGCCGAAGCCACCGGCTACGTCGCCATCCAGCGCTACGAAGACAACGTCTTCGAAGTCGTCGAAGAGGCGCAATACGAATCTCGCATCAATAGCGTCTACTCCTATGGCTACTCGACGACCACGACCTATTTCCTGGAAGAATTCACCGAAACGGTCGAAGGCGAAGATGAATACGGCTATTACGAAGACACGATCGATTATTGGCAGATCGCCTACCGCGAGATCGAAGACGGGGAAGAATCTTATGGGCGCTACGGCGATGAATACGAAGACTACCTTTCCGGCTACTACGGCCTATATGCCTACGGCGAAAGCCTGATGCTTTCCTATAGCGGCTCCTATAGCAGCTATTACTTCAACGCCTCGAATCTCTATAACCGCAACTACTACGGCTTCGTTTTGACGAGCAATGCCCTTTATTTCACCTACAACTCCTATTCCACCGGGACGATGACCAATCCCTATTACCCAGGCGATTCGACGAAGTCGGTCCCGACCGTCACGGTGACGGAATACCAGTTCCGCTATGACTTCGATTCCTATTACGGCTATGTATTGGCCGCCGTCGATTACGTCTACGAAAGCAGGATCGCCGTCGACTTCGAAGGCAATATCTTAGAGAATGCCATCGTCATCGATTCGCTGACCCAGAATAGCGTCTTCTATTACGGCGAGCCTACCGTCCACCAGGAATGGGCCAACGGGACTCTGGTCTATGACGATAGCCAGAATTCGAGTTACTCCATCCGCTATGCCCTCTATGCCGATATCTACGGATACGGCGACTATAGCTACCTCCACACCGAAAGCGCCCTAAGCGATTACACCGCCGCCTATAGGAAGATCATGGATCCTTCTTATACGGGGAGAGCCTTCTACGCCAGCATCACGACCAGTTACGAAACGGAGCTCTTCCTCACCACCGTCATCGACGGGGAAGAGCAAGGCGAGGTCAGCCGTTGGCGCAACGAATACATCACCGTCTACGATCGCTTCGGCAAGGTCACGCTTAGCGAAGGCCGCACCTATAGCGAAGTCTACCTCGATGCCGGCAGCTACACCTTCTGGGTCCTGGCGGACGAAGAAGCCGAAATCACCTCGTTGATCATCACCACGGTGGCCTAAGGCAAAAAGAAAACGCCCGCAGGCGCTAAATCCAATCTGGCGGAGGAAGAGGGATTCGAACCCTCGCGCCCGGTTAAGAGCCTACGAGCTTTCCAAGCCCGCCCCTTAAGCCTCTTGGGTATTCCTCCGCGCGTGTCGATTATAGGAGGGCCCAAGAGGCTTTTCAATCGGATAGAAGAGGAAGGGAGGCACTTATCTCTCCCTCCTCTTTTCTTCTAGGCCTTTCGCAATTTCAAAAAGGTGAAAGAGTACTTTGTACTCTTCTTGGTTTTAAAGCGCCAAAGTTGGCGCATTAAAATTTCATTTGGCGTAATAAATCCTTACAAAGCGGCGCCTTTCGGAACGGAGAAGGCCTCCGGAGGCCATCTTTCCTTTCGCTTGCTCTATAATCTGCCCGATGGTCGAGAAGAAGATCACTGCCATAGAAGAGGGGATGAAGGCCGAGAAGTTCGTCCGGCGCTTCCTTAGCGACGCCCCTCTTTCCTATATCTACAAGGCCTTCAGGAAGAAGGACGTCAAGGTCAACGGCCACTGGGTGGCCAAGGACCATGTCCTCCACGAAGGCGATACGGTCCGGATCTACGTGACCGACGAGCAGCTATCTGACTTCAAGAAACCAAAGCCCATCGAACCCAAGGCCTTCCCTTACCGCCTTGCCTACGAAGACGAAAACATCCTCGTGGCCGATAAGCCCCAAGGCCTTCTCGTCTACGGCGATAGCAAGGAGAAGCGGAAGACTTTGACCGAGGCCGTCCTTTCATATCTTTCGTTCAAAGGGGAGTTCGATCCGAAATCGGCTTCCTTCGTCCCTTCGCCGGCCCATAGGCTGGACCGCAATACCGGGGGCCTCGTCGTCTATGGCAAGAACGATGCTTCCCTCAAATGCCTCGAAGAAGCCTTCAAGGAAAGAAAGGGCATCTCCAAAACCTATCTGGCCTTGGTCAAAGGCTATGTCAAAGAAGAAGGGAAGATCGACCTTCCCTTGAAGAAGGATGCCGCTAGCGGCCTCGTGAAAGTAACTCCGATAAACGAAGGCGGCCAAAGCGCCCTCACTATCTATAAACCCATCAAGCAATATGGTGGCTATACCTTGCTGGAGGTCGGCTTATTGACCGGAAGGACCCACCAGATCAGGGTCCATCTAAGTAGCATCGGGCACCCGATCGTCGGGGATCCGAAATACGGGGATTTTGCCCTCAATCGGGAAATAAGGGAGAGGTTCGGCCTCTCTTACCAGTGGCTCTTGGCCCACTCCCTATCCTTCAAGGGGATGGAGGAGCCTCTTGGCTATCTGAATGGTAAGAAGATCGAAGCCGAAATTCCAGACGCTTTAAAGCGTCTACTGGCTTCCCTTTGATATATAATTCCGGCGTATATGCGCAATATCGCAGAGTTATCGGAAAAGTGGCTCCTTTCCAATTCCGTAACCGAGGAAGAAAAGGCCGCCATCAGGAAGATGTCCAAGGAAGAATTGGACGATGCTTTCTATAAGGACATCGAATTCGGGACGGCCGGGATGAGGGGGCTCATGGGCCCCGGCACCAACCGCCTGAATTCCCTGACCGTAAAGAGGGCTTCCGTCGCCTTTGCCCGCTACCTCATCGAAAAGTTTGGGGAAGAAGCCAAGGTTAGGGGCATCGCCATCAGCCACGATAACCGTTTCCATAGCCGTGAGTACAGCGAACTCTCTGCTAAGATCTTCAACGAGATGGGCCTCAAGGCCTATCTCTTCGATGATCTTAGGCCGACTCCGGAACTCAGTTTCGCGGTCCGCTATCTACACTGCATCGGCGGCGTCATGATGACGGCCAGCCACAACGACAAGCGCTACAACGGCTACAAGGTCTATGACGAAACGGGCTGCCAATTGGTGCCCGAGAAGATCTCCCGCGTCACCGAACTCATCGGCGAATACCCCGACCTTTTGAATATCGAAGTCGAAAAGGTCGATAAACCCGGCCTCACCGAGATCATCGGCAAAGAAGTCGATGACGAATATGTCCGCCTCTGCGAAGGGATCCAACTCAATCCCGATCTCGATAAGAAGAACTTCAAGGTCGTCTATACTCCGCAACACGGGGCTTCCTATGAGACGGCCATGCGGGTCTTCGGTGACCTTGGCTATGACGTCCATCCGGTCAAGGCCCAATGCGAGCATGATCCGGCTTTCGGGGCGACCCTATCGCCGAACCCCGAGAATCCGGACGCTTACATCGAACCGTTGAAACTGGCCAAGGAAATCGGGGCCGATCTCATCGTCATGACCGATCCCGATGGGGACAGGGTCGGACTTGCCTATCTCTCGAGCCAAGGCGATTACCGCCTGCTGACCGGAAACGAATCGGCGGCCCTCCTTCTCGAATACGTCCTTTCACAAAGGAAGGAGCAGGGAAGGCTTCCTAAGGATGCGGTCGTCTACGACACCGTCGTCACCAGCGACCTCGGGCGGAAGATCGCCCATAGCTATGGGGTCAGTACCGAAACCTTCCTGACCGGCTTCAAGTTCATCGGGAATGCGATTGCCAAGAAGGAAGAAGCCCACATCCCTTATACCTTCATCTTCGGATACGAAGAGTCATACGGGTGCCTCCTCGCCGACTTCGTCCGCGATAAGGACGGGACCCAGGCCATCTTGCTCTATTGCGAAATGGCCCTTTGGCATCTTCTAAAAGGCGAAAGGTTAGACGTCGCTTTCGATAATCTTCTGAAGAAGTACCGCTACCACAAGGCCTTGGCCTATTCGCTCGAATTCGAAGGCCCGACCGGCCACGCCACCATGCAGGCCATGATGAATAAACTCCACGAGAATCCGCCGAGCATCCTTAGCGATAGTCCCATCTATCGCATCGAAGACTACGGGAAGAGGACTTATATCGACCATGGCAAGAAAGGCGAACTTACCCTTCCGAAATCGGAAGTCGTGAAGCTTTTCTTGGAAAACGGCTCCTGGATCGCCATCCGTCCCTCGGGGACCGAGCCGAAGATCAAGTTCTACGTCGAGGCTTTGGGCGATATGGCCGAAGGCCTCGAAGAAAAGGCCAAGGGCCTCTATCTCGAACTCAAGGAATATCTAAGCTAAATCAGGGAAGAGATGATTCTTCCGACGGCGTCCTCATCGTTTGCGAAGGACGCTTTTTCATAGTGCCCTTCTTCGGGCGTACGTCCGACCGTCCCGTTCTTCACGAGATAGCCTTTGCCCGCTTGCCTAAACATCGGGATGTCGTTCGAACTATCGCCGATGGCGATTGTTTCTTCTTGGGTTATCCCATATAGCCTTTGGATATAGGTAAGGGCGCTGCCCTTATCGATCCCTTGGATATAGGCCTCGGCATAGGGGGAGTTCCGCCAGGAGCGGTAGAGCATGTTCCCGTCCTTTTCGACTTCGGCCTTCAAAAAGGCTTGGTCTTCATCCTTCTTCAGCCTGAACAAGGCCGTATAGCAATCTTCCTTAAGTGTTTCACTCAAAGGACCGTAGACGGCTTCCATGCCTTTATAAGGGAAGAAGTGGTCGAGGACCTCGTCGTACTTGTTGGCGTATATCTTTCCTTTTGATTCGCACATGAGGCATTCGAGCTTATCGGCCGTTCTATTTTCCAAGGCGATGAGCCAGTCCTTGGAAAAGCGCGCTTCCTTGATGGGGAAGGAGCCATCCTTCGGATCGTAGACGAGGGCCCCGTTATAGCAGGCCATCGGGCCGCTAAGGCCCAAAAGGGAATAGTAGGGAAGCATGGCTCGCGGGGGACGGCCGCTCGAAAGAAGGATGCGGTGGCCTTTAGCCATAGCATCCCTTATGACATTCTGCGTATATTCGGAAATCGAATAATCGCTTCGTAGCAATGTTCCGTCGAGGTCGATGGAAAATAGCATCAAAGGGCAAGGAGGCCGACGGCTTCCTGGACTTTCCTAAGGGTAACCCGCGCCGTTTTGCGGGCTTTTTCGGCGCCTTCCAAAAGGACGTCCTTATAGGCGCCGGAGGACTTTATCTCCGCATATCTTTGCTGGAAGGGTTCCAATTCCTCCAAGACCTTGTCGGCCACGGCCTTCTTGAAATCGCCGTAGCGATAGCCCTTGAAGCGCTCGGCCGCTTCCTTGGGGGATATTTCGGATAGGGCACCATAGATGGAGAGAAGATTGGCGATGCCCGGCTTCTCGATCGGGTCGTAGGTGACCTCGGACCCGCAGTCGGTGACGGCCGACATGATCTTCTTGCGGATGGCCTTGGGTTCGTCCTTTAGGAAGATATCGCCCTTGGGATCGCTCTTCGACATCTTCTTGGTCGGATCGCTAAGGGACATGATGCGGGCGCCGGTCGTGGGAACGGAGGCCTTCGGCATCTTCAATATCTCGCCGTAGCGCGAATTGAACCTTCTGACCAAATCGCGGCAGAGTTCGACATGCTGGCCCTGGTCTTCGCCGACGGGGACGATGTCGCTTTCGTAAAGAAGGATGTCGGCGGCCATCAAAACCGGATAGGCGAAGAGGCCCAATCCGATGGCGGCTTCCTTCATCTTGGCGCTTTTGTCCTTGAACTGGGTCATCCTCCTTAGTTCCCCCATGTAGAGGTAGTTCTGGAGGATGGCATTGAGTTCGGCGTGTTCCGAAACGGAGGATTGGAGGAATATCGCCGTCTTCTTGCTATCTAGGCCCGAGGCCAGATAGAAGCAGGCGATATCGATCGAATTCTCGCGGAGGACTTCCGGCTCGATCGGAAGGGTCAGGGCATGGAGGTCGGCGATGAAGATGTAGGTGTCGTTGCCTTCCTGCATCTCGGGGAAGCGCCTCAAAGCCCCGATATAGTTTCCGAGGGTCAGCTGGCCGGTCGGCTTGATTCCGGACAAAACGCGAGACATATCGACTGGAATTATACCTTAAGCGCCATTGCGGTCGAAGCGGATGGTGATGCTCTCTTCGTCCATCGAAAGGACGGAGAAGGCATAGTCGATGTCTTCGCCGCTATTGAAGGTCAGCCCCTCTGGCATCGTGCTTTGGAAGCCGGCCGGGGTATAGGCGTCGCCGCCGTGGTAGTCTTCGGTTCCAAAGAGGATGGTGTCCTCGCCGACGTAGGAGTAGTAGCTAGACGTATCGAAACGGTCGACCCCGTCGGCCGAGACGGCCTCGATCAGGCGGTTGTTCCTTTCGGCCGAGTACGACGCTGTATTGCTGGCCAAGGGGGAAAGATAGTCCATGTAATAGTCGGTGGCTTCGGTGACGTCGATGTATTCGTACCCTCCACGGACGTAATAGACCCCGGTCCGCGCATCGACGTGGTAGACCTGGAGGCCGGCATGCTCATAGGTCCCGCCCCGGCCGTAGCCCTCATATCCGGCCCATTCCTCGTATCCGTCGCTATCGGGTTCGTTGAGACCGGTCGGCGTGTAGTAGCTAAGAAGCAGATACTCATCGAAAGGCGTCCCGTTATAGCCGCCCTCATCGATATCGGGGAGGAGAATGAACTCGCCGCTGCTCTCGAAAGGCTTGAGGGTAATGGTGAAGTGATCGCTACTTCCATCGATGACATAGGGATTCGTCCAGCCCAAAAGCATCTTGCTATAGGGATCTTGGTCTCCGATATTGAGATCCATCATGAGGGCTCCGCCGGCCGGGCCTTCGTTGTAGTCGTAGGAGTAGTAGTCGTCAAGTCCGAGCATGTGGCCGGTCTCGTGGATGATGGTATGGCTATCGGGATAGCCGTAGCTATCCATCGAGGCATAGGCGCTGAAGAAGTAGGTGCAGGGAGCCGCCATGCTTTCGCCCTCGTCGGTCGTGACGCCATTGGCATTGAAATCGAAGTAGCTCGTGTAGTTCCACCAGATGCCGTATCCGACGGTTTTGTTGGTCTTGTAGATGAAGTGGATGCCGTCGATGTAGCCGTTCCCGTCGCTATCGTAATCATCGAAGTCGTAGCCGCGCTCTTCCGTGAACTCCTCGACGAAGTAATCGCAGAGCCTGCTCATGCAGTTGGAATTGCTTCCGTAGCCTTCGAAGGTATCGGTCGAGATGGGCAGCTGGTATGGATCGGCGATTTCGATCTCCATATCGAGCTTTCCGTAGGAACTCTCGTAGTAGTACTCGTGGAGGCTGAAGAAGCCGCCTTCGTCGACGAAATCATCGGCGATATAGACGTCATACAGATCTTCCAGTTCATCTTCGGTCCAATCGCTCACATTGCTAAAGGAAATGGGGACGACCAAGAACTTCGGGGAACCCACGCAGGGGCTCGTCCCTTCGAGGCCGAAGACCGAAAGGCGGTAATCCTTGTCCAAGGTGAATTCGGGATCGATCACTTTGTAGCCGGCATTTTCCTCGGCTTCGTAGAATTCGACGGCGACGTACTTGGATTTGGAAGTATAGGTATTCCTTCCGGCGGTGTAGGTCGCCGTGACGGTATATAGGCCCTCGTCTAGTGGTTCGGTGCCGCTATAGGTGCCGCCGTAGGTGATGTTTTCGAGTTCGAAGGTCGCTTGGCTAGTGACATCGCTCATGCGGAAGCCGTTGTAATACTCGACATAGGGAGAAGCGCTATCGAGGAAGGCCGTGTTGGCCGAGATGTACTCGTTTTCGACCGTCAGATAGATGCCCACGGTTAGTTCTTCGTCGTCGCTATCCTCGCTATCGTTCGGAATCTCGTAAGTGGAATTGCTCGAGGTCGAAGAACCCGAAGAAGAAGATTCCTCGCTCTCGGAGGATGAATCTTCGCTTTCCAGGGAAGAAGAGGGTTCTTCGTCTTCGCTGCTGCTGTCCGCGATCGAAATGGAACCGCAGGAGGCTAGGGCGAAGGCCCCCAGGAGGCCTAGCAGCGTATATGTTTTGGTTAAAACGTTTTTCATAAAGCGCTCTATCATGGCATTAGGAAAGGGATTTTCAAAGCAAAAAGAAAGGGGCCCCTAGAGGGGTCCCTTTTCAATCCTCGCCAATCGGCTTAGACGGTGGGGATTTCCGGAGCATCCGGGCTTTCGGCTACCTCGGTGACGATGAGATAGCCGTTGTTCCCGTCTTCATCGACCGTCTCGTAACGGATTTCGCTGATGCGGTCGTTGTTGGTGCTCGAGGTACGGGGAATGACGATCTCGAGGTCATTGATGGTTTGGCCTTCGGGCAAGGTTTCCCTGACGGAGGAGAAGTAGCAATCCGCGACCCTCCAGCCGTAGTACTGGTAGTACTGGTCGTAGGTCGTGGCGCCCTCTTCTTGGATTTCATAGCCGAGCCTGAAACCGGTGATATCAAAGATATCGTTGGTGAGGCCGACTTCCTTCCAGGGGACGATGTTCCCATCGACGATGTAGTCCTCGTAGGTTACGTCCGTGACGTTTCCTTCGCTGTCGGTCGTGACATTGACCTTTTTGGTCCCTTCGCCTTCTTCGGCAAGGGTTAGGATGAGGCCGTAACGATCGTCCTCGGTGTAGAGATGGAGGACATCAGCCGACTGGTCGAGCATCGTAACCTTCTCCGGTGTTTCGGAGAGCACGCCGTTCACGTAGGGATAGAACGAAGTGACCGAGTTATAGACGTTGGAGTAGACGAGATACATCGCGTAGTTCGGAGCGATGCCGCCCATCGGGAGGCCGACCTCTTCGAGGTAGGTCGCAACCGTTGCGTTCTCGGCTGTTCCGATCTCCGTCAACTTGACGGTCAGGCCCCCGGCGAAAGCGAGGGTGATATCTTCCTCGCCGATTTCGACGGTCAGATCGCCGGTGGCCTCGTCGGTCAGGGCAAAGTAGCCATAGACCGGGTTTTCGGCATCGGTGATGACGGCGTTTCCGTCATCGTCCAAGACGTCGATATCCGCGGCAGTCAGGCCGGAAAAGTCTTTGATGAGGGTATTTTCGATGGCCTGCGTGACGACGCCGTCTTCATCAAGTTCGGCCACGAGGACATCGAGCTCCCCGTCCACTATTTGGTAGGGATAGGCGATGGTGTCATACATGGCGTAGGCCTCAAGGAGGATGTAGCCTTCATCTCCAAAGGAGATGTACTCGGGGTCCCTGATGAAGGTCGTGTCGCCATAGGTTATGACGAAGGGCGTCTCGGCGAGAGCGGCCAAGGTTTCGGCGATGGCCTGCTTTTCCTCGGCGTCGGGATCGACGGAAGAAGTGGAGCTATCGCTCGAACCGGGATCGGATTCCGTGGTGCCCGAATCGATGGGTTCCGACTCCGTGGTCAAGGAATCGACGGGCTCTTCGCTGGTGGTGTCGTCCCCGCCGCCGCAGGCGACGAGGGCGCCAAGGGCCAATAAGGCAATGAGGTATTTCGTTGCTTTCATGGTGTCTCTCCTTAGCTGATGATACCCAAGCGCAGGCAGAAGCCGCCGGCGCTGGTGTAGGTGCCGACCGAGGCGTAGAGCCGGCCGCTCGAGTGGTCATAGCGCCTTAGGTAGGTCGTGCTGCCGCTCGCGTTGTAGGTGTAGTCGTCGCTGGCATCGAACATCTCGATGAAGGCATTGATCGAAGAGGTGTATGTGCCGCTGATAGAGTAGATTTCGATGTATCTGCTATACGAACTGTAGTAGGTGTAGAGGTTGCCGCTTTCAAGCGTCAGATCGTAGACGTAAGGCAAGTCGGCCACGGTCCACTGGTATTCCTCGGCCAGCCCATCGTTCAGGGCATTGATGAAGTTATTCATGTAATTGGCGTAACCGGAATAATTGGTTGCTACGCTTTCGTCCCAGCTGCTGGGCGGAGTGAATTCTTCCATCTCGGCGAGTTCCTCGAGCAAGCCGTCCGGCAAGGCGGCCTCGTAATCGTAGTAGGTATGCCCGAGGCCGGTGTAGCTGCCGTAGTTATCGAGGCTGCCGCCGTAGTTGTATTCGATTTCGGCGATCGTCCCATCGGTATTGAGGTCGATGGTGAGATTCGAGACGGAATCGGGAGAGGAATCCGGATCTTCCAAGGTCGGGAAGTAGGAAGGAAGGAGATGGACCGCGCCTTTGAGTTCGAAGCCGGTCTCTCCTTCGTTCCAGGTCATGACGTCCGGACTCGCTTTGATGTAGCCCCAGTAATCCTCGATCGAAAGGTTCTCGTCGGTCGCCGTGTCGGCGAGGTAGGAGTCGGTGGCGCTATCGTAGGTGAAGTGGGCAACGCCGAGGGGGTCGCCCTGTTCGTCGCGCCTAAGGTAATAGCCTTCGGCCGAATAAGAGCTGCTGCCTCCGCTTTGGTTGAGGATCTTCTCGATGTAGACGACGTCCTCGGTATACCAGGTGTAGGTATGCTGGGCATTGCTTTCCTCGACGCTGGCGTAATGCTGGACCTGCGTGGTCTTATGGGCCTGGGTCGTATCGTTGACGCGGTCGAAGGCCGCTTTGACGGCATCGTAGGAATCATCCCTATCGAAGACGGTGGGGAGGACGATTTCCCTAACCTCTTTTTCGAAGGTCGTTTCGACGGTGGCGTAAATGGTGGCGGGGTTGCCGTCGGTATCGGTGGTGGAGTAGCCGCTCGTAGTGGCGACCAGCTTATCCACGAGATTGTCCTTCAAGGTTATCTCGAGGCTCAGGATCGAAAGGCTCGTGCCCGAGACGGACGGGACATCGATGCCCGTCAGGGCGTTATAGACGAACGTGGCATTGCAGCCGTAGTAGCGGAAGACGTCTTTGCCGGAAACGTAGCGCCAGGAATTGAGATCCATGAACTCGTAGGCGAAGGCCCAGTCGAGCCAGTCGTCCCCGGCATCGTAGCGTTCGATTTCGTTGGCTCCGGTCAAAAGGACATAGGAGGCGCTCCCGTCATTCCCGCGGAAGTAGATGGTTCCGTCCATGTCGTCCTCGGAATAGGTCTTGAGGTAGCGGGTGTTGTAATCCAAATAGTAGGTCCCGATGTCGTATTCGTAGAGGGCGCCGCCGGTGTATTGGTAATAGGCAGTGACGTCCGTGGTGCTCGAGAATTCCCGCCCGACGATGTTGGCGGCCTGCTCGGTGGCAAGGGTCTTCTTGGAAATGTTGCCTTCGCCGTTTTCGATAAAGTCTTCGAAATCGGCATCGGCGGTCGTGCCGACATTGACGAAGGTCCCGCTTCCGCCGTCCGGGACGTAATAGCCGCCCGAACCATCGGAGAGCAAAACGGAAGCGACGAGATCGCCATCGTCGTCGATTTCCAATTTGACGCCGTAGGGCCTATTGCTGGCGACGTAGGCCGAAGCGGCATTGGCAACGCTGCTGAAGCGCCCTTGGATATTGATGTAGTACCCGTAGGTGGTCGTATAAGAATAGAAGCCCAGGGCTGCGCACAAAGTCGTGTAGATGCCGGTATTGGGCATGTCGTTGTAGGCGCTATAGCCAAGGACCCCGATGGAGCCGTCGCCCAATCCCAGATCGACGATCTTATCGACCGTAAGGGATGCTCCCCACGCCGAATGGTCGATTGTATAGGCGGCGCAGAGGGGATCCTTGGTCGTCAGATCGGACATGGGATTGTAGAAGCGGGCGGTAGAAGAACCGATGGTTCCGTCCCCGTAGACGATGGAGGTTGCGGTCGTGGTCGCGGCGGTCCCAAGACTGATGTCTTTGCTTCCGTCGGTGCCGGTTTCGACGATGGCGTTGTAGATGACGCGCTCATAGGCCCCGTCGACGCTTGGCAAAGCGACGAGAGCCGACGTCGTATTCCCCAAGGCGATGTAATCCTCGGTGATGATGTCTACGTAATCGACTCCTTCATAGGACCACTCCATCGTGTAGTTGTTGGAACCCCAGAGATCGCTTAGCTTAGCGAAGATCTTCTCCTCTTCGGAAAGATCCTGGGCATCTGTTGCTGCCGTGTCGTCAGCGACGGCTTCGAGCGGGGCGGAGGCGAAAGACACCCCCCCTAATGCAATCGCTCCGACGAGCAGCAGGAGTTTATTGGCTTTCATGGCTAATGCTCCTTTCTTTCTAAAACGGCAAAAGCCTAAGGGAAGGGGATTTTATGTCAATCGTTAATTTAGCGATTTGGATGAATTAAATTCGTTCCGTTCCGCCCGATGTTTTTCAGGGATGGGTGAAAAATGCAAGCGCCATCATTGAAAAATCCCATCTGGGAAATCGGATTTAAGCCCGATTCGGAAATTGGATTAATTATCAAATGGCAGAAGAACCGTTGCGGTCGAAGCGGATGGTGATCCCTTCTTCGTCCATATCTAGGACCCGGAAGGAGTAATCGATATCCTCGCCGTCATTGAGGAGATAGCCTTCGGGGAAGCAGTCGGTGAAACCGGCCCGCGTGAAGGAATCGCCGCCATGGTAATCCCCGGTGCCGAAGAGGACGCTATCTTCGCCGGTGTAGCTATAGAGGTATTCTTCGCCGAAGCGGTCGACCCCGTCGGCCGAGATGGCTTCGATGAGGCGATAGTCTTCCTCGGCCGAATAGTAGGAAGTATTGCTGGCCATGACGTAGAGGGTAGTGTTCCGCTCGTACTCGGTAGTTTCCGTGATGTCCTTGTATTCGTAGGACCCGTTTTCGTAGATGAATCCGGTCCTGGCATCGACGTGGTAGACCTGGAGGCCGGCATTTTGGTAGGTGCCGCCGCGGCCGTAGCCGGGATAGCCGGCGTATTCCACGTAGCCATCGCTATCGGGTTCGTTCAGTCCCGTCGGCGTGTAGTAGCTAAGGAGCAGATACTCGTCGAAGGGGGTGCCGTTATAGCCGCTTCCGTCGATATCGGGGAGAAGGATGAAATCGCCGCTTTCTTCGAAAGGCGAAAGGGTGATGGTGAAGTGGTCACTGCTGCCGTCGATGACATAGGGTTCGCTCCAGCCAAGGAGCATCTTGCTGAAGGAATCGAGGTCCCCGACATTGAGATCCATCATGGTAGAGCCGCCGGCCGGGGCCTCCCGGCCTTGGTAGTCGTAGTAGTCGTCGATCCCGAGCATATGGCCGGTTTCGTGGATGAGGGAATGGCTATCGCCGTATCCGTAATAGACGAGCCAATCGTAGTTGGCCCAGACATAGAGGGCCGGAGCCGCCATCCTGGTGCCGTTAAAAGAAACCCCGTTGGCGTTATAACTATCGAAGAATTCTGTGAAGTTCCAGAAGAGATCGTCGTCTATCCGATCGGCCTTGTAGACGAACTGGATGCCGTCGACGTAGCCGTCGCCGTCGCTATCGTAGTCGCTTAGGTCATAGCCGCGCCCTTCGACGAATTCTTCGATGAAGGCATCTTCGAGTTCGTAGATGTAATCGTAGTAGTTGTTGTTGAGGCGGTTGTATTGGGCCACCGTCATCGGCATCTGGAAGGGTTCGGCGATATCGAACTCGAGGTTGAGGCGCCCGTAAGAGCTTTCGGCGTAATATTCTTGGACGCTATAGAAGGTGCCGTTGCCCACGTTGTCCTCGCCGACATAGATGTCTTCGAGGATCGAGAGTTCATCCGCGCTCCAGGAATCGACGCCTTGGAAGTAGAGGGGGACGACGAGGTATTTGACCTCGCCGACCGTCGGACCCGCTCCTTCGATGTAGAAGCAGTTCATGACGTTGGTTTCGTCGAAGGCATAGGCGGGATCGGTTTCGGTATAGCCGGCATCCTCTTCGGCCGGATAAGGTTCGACGGCAAAGTAGCGGGAAGAAGAGACATAGGTCGTATTCCCGTAGGTATAGGAGGCCGTCGCGGTATAAAGGCCTTCATCCAGAGCCTCGGTCGCGGTGTAGGTCCCGCCATTGGTGACGTTGGTCAGCTCATAGGAGGCTTCATCGGTCACTTCGGCGATATGGCTTCCGTCATAGAACTCGACGTAGGGGGAAGCGCTATCGAGGAAGGCGGTATTGACCGAGATGTATTGGTTTTCGATCGTGAGATAGGCCCCGACCGAGGAGAGCGTCTCGTCGCTTTCTTCGGGGATGCTATAGGTCGGGAAGCTATAGGAAGAGGAAGAGGAATCTCCGCTCTCTTCGCTATCGGTTTCTCCGCAGGAAGTTAAGGCCAAAGCCCCCAAAAGGGCGACGGCCGCGAGCGATTTATGGAGGATTTTCGATTTCATAAGCGCCGTATCATAGCCCGAAAACAGGGCCTTTTAAAGGGAAAAGAGGATAGGATCTTAAGATCCAATCCTCAATTGCAAAGACCCTTCGAATTGCCTCTCCGTGCTTTCTCTCTTAATCACCGCAAAACCCGCTTCCATGAGCAAAAATGATTGATAAAGCGGGGGACGTGCTATCATTGCGGCGTGATTACCATCTACGTATCGCAGTCGTGCTCCTCCTGCCGGAAGGTCAGGAAGTGGTTCGACGAGCAGAAGATCCCCTACGAGGCCAAGGACATCTTTTCGGGAACCCTTTCCGATGAGGACATCATGGAACTCATCCAGAAGTCCGAAAACGGGACCGACGACATCATCTCGAACCGCTCGAAGGTCATGAGCGAGTCGAAGATCGACGTCGAAGACATGAAGGTCAGCGAACTGGTCGCCTTCATCAAGAAGAACCCTTCGGTTTTGAAGCGCCCGATCATCATGGACGACCACCGGATCCAGACCGGCTATAACGAAGAAGAGATCTCGACCTTCAAAAGCCGGGCCTACCAGATCGCCGAAAACATGTGCAGTCCCGAAAACTGCCCTTCTTACGGGACCTGTTTGAAAAGCCGAGACGAGCTCGGCTTACTTAAGAAGGAAGATTAGCGCCCGACGGCTTCCAGAGCCCGGCTGACTTTCGTCTTTTTGCTTAGGGTATAGGGGACATTCGTTTCCTCGAGCAGTTCCTTTAGGATCGCTTCGGCATCCCTTTCGTTATTGTATTCGAACTCGATTTCGTAATCGGTCTTCTCGGAGTAATGGTTCTCGTCGATGGAGAGAAGGCCTTCCTTATAGGAAACGTCGATGCGCTTGGTGGTAAGCGAGGTGACGATCTTCAAGGTATCGACATCGACATCGAGCATCGTGAGGAAGCGCTTGAGGTCGTTATCGGGGAAGATGCCTTTCTTGAAGTCTTCGAATTGGGCGAGGGTCAAGGGTTCGTTCTTCTCGAGAAGACCTTGGCTTAGAGGCGTCTTGAGGGTCATGGTGTAGACCCCTTCCTTATGACGGATCCGTAGCGAAATGCCTTCTTTCTTCAGCAAAGAAGCATCGTCATCGATGTAGTAGTTCGTCTGCTCGTAGGGCGTATGTTCCGGGAACTTGGAAACGATTTTCCGATAGCCCTTTTCGTCTAGCAGGGCCTTGGCTTCTATTTCGATGGCATTTGACATCTTCTTGACCTCGGCCTGTATTATAGCAACGCCATGCCGAAACTACTTGCCTCAACCATCATAGATGGAATCCCGAATTGGGCCTTCTACGCCATCCTCGGCGTCCTCATCGCCATCGTCGTCATCTTGCCGCTTGTTTTGCTCATTGTCCGGCGCCTGAAGGAAACCCCGGCGAAGAAGAAAGAAGCGGCGAAACCCAAAGGGGAAGAAGACGCTTTGATACCTTTATTGGGAGGCAAGGAAAACATCGTTTCCCATGCTTCCATGGGCTCGAGATTGACCATCAACCTCAAGGATTCTTCCTTGGTTGATGGGGAAGGCCTGAAAGAAAAAGGCTTCCCTTCCTATATTCTCGGGAAAGGGAAGATCACCCTTGTGATAGACGGGGGAGCGAAGGCTCTCGAAGATTCTTTATTTGCCGAAGACGTGGAGGGCTAGATCCTCGGTCGGAAGGCCCATGACGTTGTCGTAGGATCCGATGATCCCATCGACGGGTGTTCCTTCGTCCTGAATCCCATAAGCCCCGGCCTTATCGAGCGGCCGGGCTTTTCTTACGTATTCGCGGACTTCTTTTTCGCTCATGGGCCTGAAGATTACTTCGGTCCTGACTGTCCGGTTGATTTCTTTGTCCTTGGATAGGTAGCAATAAGCCGTGAGAACGATCTGTTTCTTTCCTTGCTCTTCGAGGAGCATCCTGACGGCATCTTCTTCGTCCTTCGGCTTCCCGTAGACCTTGCCGTCCAGGATGACGATGGTATCGGCAGCCAGGATCTCGTCCTCGGGATATTGGGAAAAGAGGGCATAGGCCTTGGTCCGGCATTCTTCCTTGGCGAGATTGGCCGGATCGACTTCCTCGTCTAGGATCCGCTCGTCGATTTCGGCGGGCTTGACTGAAAAATCGGGGACTAGCTTCTTAAGGAGTTCCCTCCTTCTCGGAGAGGCGCTGGCGAGGATGAGCATTATTTCCCGCCCATGACGACGGGGACGATCATCGGGGAGCGCTCGGTCTTGCGGAAGATGTATTTGCCGACGGCGTTTCTTACGGCCCCTTTGATTTCGGCCACCGAGGCCTTTTCCCTAAGGGCCTCATTCAAAGCTTCCTGGGCATGCATCTGGGCGTGCCTCACGATATGGGTATCGGCCGAAGCGGAGAAGCCGCGGGCATAGATGATGGGCGGCACGATGACTTCGTTCTTTTTGCTTAGCGTGAGCAAGATGGCGACCATCCCTTCGTTCTTGAGGATGTCGCGGTCATGGATGGTGCCGGCGCTTACGCCGTCGAGATCGTTCCCGTCGATATAGACGTCTTCGGCCGGGACGTGGCCCCCTCTTGTGACCTTGTGGTTATCAAGGGTAAGGATATCGCCGTTATTGCAGATGAAGATGTTCTCTTCCTTGAGCCCTAATTCCTTGGCGATATCGCCATGGAGGCGGAGCATCCTGTATTCCCCGTGGACCGGCATGAAGTTCTTGGGCTTGGCCAATGAAAGCATGAGCCTTAGCTCCTGCCTCGAAGGGTGGCCCGAGGAGTGGAGCGAGAAGGCGATGCTGTTTTGTTTAACATCGGCGCCTTGCTTGACGAGGTCATTGACCAAGCGGTCGACCAAGGCCCCGTTTCCGGGAATGGGGTTGCTAGAGAAGACGATGGTATCCCCGGGGACGATCTTGACCTTATGGTCCCCGCGGCTGATGCGGCTAAGGGCCGCCATCGATTCGCCTTGGCTCCCGGTGCAGAGAATGCAGATCTCGTTGGGCTTGAGGTTCTTGATCTGGTCATCGCCGATAAGCGAGGCATCGGGGATCTTGATGTAGCCGTATTCGCGGGCGATCCTGACGACGTTTTCCATCGAGCGGCCGAGGATGCAGATCTTGCGCCCGTGCTCGATGGCGACTTCCACGACCTGCTGGATGCGGTTGATGTTGCTAGAGAAGGTCGAAACGATGACCCTGGCCGGGGCCTTGGCGAAGATTTCCTCGACGCCGCTACGGACCGCCGTTTCGCTCGGGGTATAGCCTTCGATTTCGGCGTTGGTGCTATCGGCCATCAAAAGATCGACGCCTTCGCTCCCTAGGGCGGCGATTTTGTCGATTTCGAAGCGCGGGCCGACCGGGGTCAGGTCGATCTTGAAGTCCCCGGTTTCGATGATGCGGCCTTGCTTGGTATCGAGGCAGACCCCGAAAGCGTCGGGGATGCTATGGGTGACGCGGAAGAAACTGATCTTGAAGTCATCGCCGATATTGATCTTGGTGTTGCTATCGATTTCGACGATCTTGACCGGTTCTTTGATCCTGGCGTCATCGAGCTTATGGCGGATCAAAGCCGCCGCGAGGCGCGGGGCGTAGATGACGGGCACATGGACCGAGCGGACCAAGAAGGGGATGCCCCCGATATGGTCTTCGTGGCCATGGGTGATGATGAGGGCTTTGAGACGTGCCCTATTGCTTTTCAGGTATGTGTAATCGGGAATGACGTAATCGACGCCCGGGAGGTTGGCTTCGGGGAAGCGGACGCCGGCGTCGACCAAGACGATGGAATCGCCGGTTTCGAAGGCGTAGGTGTTCTTGCCGACCTCGCCTAGGCCCCCAAGGGCAAAGATATTGACTGGTGAATTGATAGGCATGTTAAACGGGTTTTGCCAAACTTCTTTGGTTCTTTGTCTGCCCAATCATACACGAAAAAAGGGAAGATGGATAAGAAATCCGCCTTCCCTATCTATCTATTAGATAGCGATGCTCCCGGGGATGTCCTTGAAGGGATTTTCCCTATCGATCCTATCGTAGAAGAGAATGCCTTCCAGATGGTCGATCTCGTGCTGGAGGACGATGGCATCGTAGCCTTCGGCCTTGATGACGATGTCCTTGTCTTGGAGGAGATCGTAGGCTTTGACGGTCACCTTGTTATGGCGGTAGACCCTTCCTTCGTGGGGCTTATCGACCGAGAGGCAGCCTTCGCCGCCGCTGAGGTAGCAAAGCTTTTCAGAGGCTTCCGTGATGACTGGATTGACCAAGGCGTATTCGACTTTGATCGGTTCTCCGCCTTCCTCTTCGGGTTCCTTATCGTAGGAAATGACGAGCATCCGGACGTTCTTTCCGACCTGGGGAGCGGCCAAGCCGACCCCTTCGCGGACGGAAGGATGCTTTTCCCTGAAGGCATCGTCTTGGGTAAGCCTTAGGTAATCGAGCATTTCCAAAAGGAGATTCCTTAGTTTCTCCGGCATCGGAATGTCGATGGGCTTGCTTTTGCCTCTGAGGCTCGTGGCGTTGTCCTTGGTGATCTTTAGCATCGGCACTATTCTAGCACCTGGCATTGGGCCCGACTAAAATAAGCGCCGATGAGGGAAAAGACGCGGGAAGAGTTGGAATCCCTGGCCCAAGCCATCAAGGAAGACCCTAGAAGCCTCGCCTTGGAAGAGGCCGAAGGGAAGATGCTTTCGGATAAGGAAGCGAATGAACTCCGAACCAAACTCCAGGAAGCGCTCGATAGGAATCCCGATTCCCCGGAAGCGAAGGCCCTCCGCAAGGAATTGCTGCAAAATGCGGCAGCCAGGGAATACGCCTTGGCCTATGGCGAGAAGCAGGATCTACTTAGGGAAATCGACCTCATACTATTCGGAGCCTACAAGGGACTTAAGGATGCTTGAGGTCTTCGGCGGGAAATACAAAGGGAAGAAACTGAATGTTCCCGAAGAAGGGACCGTCCCGACCAAGAATAGGGTCCGGGAAGCCCTTTTCGATATCCTCGGCCATAATCTAAAAGGACTTATATTCCTCGACCTATTCGCCGGAAGCGGCGCGGTCGGGATCGAGGCTCTGAGCCAAGGGGCGGACGCCGCCTATTTCGTCGATAAGGCCAAAGAGGCTACCAAGATAATCGCTGCCAACCTCAAAGGCATCGAAGGCGGCCATGTCCTCAATCTCGATTTCAGGGAAGCCTTGGAGCAATTCGAAAAGGAAGGGACCAAGTTCGATATCGTCTTCCTCGATCCTCCCTACAAAAGCGCCTGGCTCTATCATGTCGCCGTCTCTTTTCTTAAGGAAAAGGGATTATTAAATCCAGGCTACCGCATCGTCATCGAAGGGGAAGGGGATCCTTCCCTCGTGGAAGATTTGAAGCCCTTTAGGGTTTATCATTACGGGCGGACCTATCTGGCCCTCATCAAGGACGAAGAATAATGGCCATCGGCGTTTATCCAGGAAGCTACGACCCCCTTACCAACGGGCACCTCGAGGTTCTAAAAAGAGCCCTCGGGATTTTCGACGAAGTCATCCTTCTTTTGGCCGTCAATCCCGAGAAGTCCTCACATTTCTCGGTCGAGGAGCGCCTCGAGATGATGAAGAAGGCGACCGAGGGCATAAAAGGGGTCAGGGTCGACTATACCCCGGGCCTCACCGTCGATTACTGCAAAAGCGTCGGTAGCCGCCACATCATCAGGGGACTAAGGGCCGTGACCGACTTCGAATACGAACATGCCCTGGCTTTGACCAACGAGTTCATCGACGATAGCGTCGACATGGTCTTCTTCATGGCCCATAAGCGGGAATCCTTCATTTCTTCTAGCAACGTTATTTCCCTATATAAATCCGGGGTCGACGTTTCCTCTTTGGTTCCGCCGGCGGTATACGAAGCCATAAAGAACAAGTAGCCTATCCATATATAAATAAAGGCCCTCAACTGAGGGCCTTGTTTCATATAAGGGGTTACTTTCTCTCTATCGAGAAGGCATTGGCTGAATCATCGCCTTCTATATAGAACCTATCTTTATATTCGGCGATGTCGTAGCGGAGCATTTCGATGTTCTCGACCTTGAGGCCGAGCTTTCTAAGGGCAAGGAAGGCCAATAAGGGAAGATCGACGTAGCTGACGCCTTGGCTGATCTTGCCGGCCTCCAGGTGGCCGAGCTTATCGAGGAGGGTGAAATCCCCTTCCTCGGCCTCGATGTTCTGGAAGGTCTTGCCCGCGAAGACGAACGCAAAGGCCTCGCTTGGATCGCACTTGGCCTCGCTATGGAAGAAGCGGGCGAGATCGAGGGAGAGCTTTCCGGATAGGCCTTCTTCTTTCGTGAAGGCGCCGCCTCCGAGGAAGTCCTCGGTGCCGATCAGGACCACGCATTCCTCTTGGGCGTAGACGGTGAAGCTATCTTCTTTGGTATAAGAAAAGGCCCGCTTTAAGGGCGCGCTCTGTTCCCTTCCGCTTACTTTTAGGCGGAAGGATCCCAGTTCGCAGTCAAACGGGCCCGGCATTTTCCTATTCTTCGTCGGTATCGTCGTCGGTGGTATCGCTGCTCGACGTGGCCTCGCTCCAGTAGTCGCTGCTGAAGGGGTTGCTGCGGTCGCTATCGAGGTGGTTCCACATGTTCATGAGGAAGTAGGACTTGGTGCTGTCGTTGCTGCCGGTAAGGGAGGTAAGGACGGCCTCGCAGACGCGGCCGGCTTCGACGGCTTCTTCCGAGAAGTCGAAGAGGATGGTGACGGGAACGGTGAAGGTATCCTCGCCGCTGATGGCGGCATCGCCGAAGATCTGGAAGTCGTCTTCGTCGAGGTCGAGGTTGCTCCAGTAATAGGTGGTGTTGTAGAGGAGATCGGCGAGCGGCTGGAAGAAATCGTCGCCGTAGTTGAGGAGGTAGCGCCTGAAGGCGGTATCCCAATCGCGGTTCTCGTAATCGTCGTCGTTGGTCGAGGTCTGGTCGCTATCGATGGTGTAGAAGTTGAAATCGCGTCCGTCGCTGGGGATGTAGTACTCGTTCCAGTACTCCTCGAGGCGCTCGAAGCCGCCTTCGTCATCGAGGCAGGCATCGCAGTCGCTTCCGACGTAGGAGAAGAAGAACTTCTCGCCGTAGGTATCGCGGATGTTCTGGATGGCGCTTTCGTCGCCGAGGTCGTCGATGGCCGCGGCCAAATCGGCGGTGATGGTATCGGCCGCCGTCATGTAGGTATCGCCGTCGGAGAAGAGGACTTCGCCCTCTAAGCTACGGGAGTAGCGCTCGTAGAAGGTGCCGTCGCCCGAGCCGGCCCAGGAATCGACCAAGGAGGTCAACGAAGGGATCGAGAAGATGATGGCGAATACCGCCCCGACGATAAGCAAGGGCTGGACCCAAGCGGTCTCCTTGATCCAACGCCAGATTCTTACGAAGAAGGCGCCTATCGACTTAACAATAACCATAGAATTTCTCCGGGAAAGTAGCCTGTTTTCGCAAACAGCGCCGTTATCATAGCATCGGCCACCATAGGTGGCAACGAGATATTGAAGGCCTTTTCGAGGGCCCATCATAGCCCCTTGATGGGCCTAGGGCAGTTGCTATAATTGCCTCGCTTTTATGACCCGCCATAAGTCGTTCCGCGATAAGGCCGAGAACTGGCTCCGCGGCCATCCGACGGCCTCGGCCGTCTGCGACCATGGCTATACCCTGATGATGACGATTTTGTCAGCCGCTTTCTTCGCCTTCGGCTACGTCGTCTTCCTGGCGCCCGAAGTCACCTTGTCCGACGGAACGACCTTGACCCGTATCGTCTCGGGCGGGATGTCGGGCGTTAGCCAAGTCCTTACCCTTGCTTTCGAAGTCATATTCCCAAGCATCGAAGTCAACGAAAGCCTCGCCTTCTCGATCCTTTATTTCGTCTGCAACGTCCCGGTCATCGTCTTGGCCTATAGGAGCATCGGGAAGAGGTTCACGGCCTATACCCTTTTGAATGTCGCCCTTGTTTCGGTCTTCACTTCGCTATTCCAGCTCGCTTCGACTTCCGAAAGCCTTTTGGCCGGCCTTGTCGAAACGATGAACGGGAACGGGGGGATGCTTTGCCGGGCTCTTTTCGCCGGCGTCTGCACCGGGTTATCGAGCGCCATCGCCTTCAAGGCCGATAGCTCGACCGGAGGCTTGGACGTCATCAGTTATTACATCGCACTCAAGAAATCGACATCGACGGGGAAGTACATGATGGGCCTAAACGCCATCGTGGCCATTGCCTTCTTCCTGCTTTCGGCGACGGAGGTCGGCTGGGAGGCCTCTTCGGTTACCGTAAGCCTGGCCTCGATGTTCTTCACGGCCCTCTACATCTTCGTTTCCAAATTGGTTATCGATTCCATCAACATCCGGAACAAGAAGTACAAGGTCGAAGTCGTCACCAGCGTCCCGAACCTTTCCGATGTCTTGATCGATTCCTTGCCCCACGGGGCCACCATCATCGACGGCAAAGGCGCCTTCACGGGACAGGAGAAGTGGATCATCACCATGGTCGTCACTTCCTTCGAGGTCAAGGATACGGTCGCCGTCATCCAGGAAACCGACCCCAAAGCCTTCGTCCAGGTCTCGCCTTTGATGCAGGTCTACGGCCGTTTCTTCATCAAGCCGGTCAAGTAGGCGGTATCGCCTTTTTTCGATAATCTCGGGATTTAATTACCGAATTTCTTGCATACCCTGCAATAGGGGTATATATTGCGCTTCGGTAAAAGTTTACCGAGACGGAAAGATGAAGGAATATAGCCCCAATCAGATAAGGCGCTACCCCTTATATCTCCGGGTCTTGCAGGCCATGGAAAATGAAGGGAAGGCCTATGTAACTTCGAAGGAGCTTTCGCTTGCCGTCGGCAATTCGGAAGAGCAGGTCAAAAAGGATATTGCCGCCGTTACTTCGGAAGGCGGGGTTCCCGGAAAAGGGCGCAAAATCGCCGCGCTTATTTCCGAACTCGAGGATTTCCTCGGCTACCGGGGACGCTTCAAGGCCGTCCTCATCGGTGTCGGCCGGCTCGGCCAGGCCCTGCTTGATTACCAAGGCTTCAAGAAGATCAATTTCGACATCGTGGCCGCTTTCGATAGCGACCCGAATAAGATCGGTACCTCGATTGGCGGTTTCTATATCAACGACATCAAGGACCTCATCGAGGTCCAAAAGGACGTCAAGGCCGATATCGCGGTTCTGACGGTGCCGGCTGCGGCGGCCCAGGAAATCGCCGACTTGGCCGTAAAGGCCGGGATCAAAGGCATTTGGAATTTCGCTCCGGTTCCCCTTTACGTCCCTGAACCGGTAAGCGTCGAAAACGTCAATCTCGCAAGTTCGCTCGCGGTCTTGAACCACCGCATGAAGGTAGCCCGATAAAAGGAGGCAAGTATGGACGAAAAGGAAAAGGCGGCGTTGGCCGCCCAAGAGGAAGTCGATGCCCTCGTCAAGAAAGGCCTTAAGGCCCTAGACGAGTTTGCTAGCTTCGACCAGGAAAAGATCGACTACATCGTCGCCAAGATGTCGGTGGCCGGCCTTGACCACCACGGCATTTTGGCCAAGAAGGCCATCGACGAAACCAAGCGCGGGGTCTTCGAAGACAAGGCGACGAAGAACCTCTTCGCCTGCGAGTACGTCGTGAACAACATGAGGCGCCTGAAGACCGTCGGCATCATCGAAAGCGACCCCGTGACCGGGATCACGAAGATCGCCGAGCCCGTCGGCGTCATCTGCGGCATCACCCCGGTGACCAATCCGACTTCGACTGTCATGTTCAAGTGCCTCATTTCCATGAAGACGAGGAACCCCATCGTCTTTGCCTTCCATCCGAAGGCCCAAGAATGCTCGAAGGCCGCGGCCATCGTCATGAAGGAAGCGGCAGTCGCCGCCGGAGCCCCGGAAGACTGCATCCAGTGGATCGAGCATCCGAGCATGGATGCCACGACAGCTTTGATGAAGCATCCGGGGGTCGCCACCATTTTGGCCACCGGCGGGAATTCGATGGTCAAGGCCGCCTATAGCTGCGGGAAGCCGGCCTTGGGCGTCGGGGCCGGGAACGTCCCCTGCTACATCGACCGCTCGGCCGATGTCGACCGGGCCGTCAATGACGTCGTCCTTTCCAAAGCCTTCGACAATGGCATGATCTGCGCTTCCGAATCGGCGATCTTCGTCGATGAGACGGTCTACGAGCATACCGTCGAGCAGCTGAAGAAATTCCGTTGCTACTTCGCTAGCGCCAAGGAAACGGCCCTCCTCGAGAAATACATGTTCGGCCTAACCAAAGGCGAAGAAGGCTACGAAAACGCGAGGCTCAATTCCGAGGTGGCCGGCATGGGATCCTACGAGATCGCCAAGCATGCCGGTTTCGAAATCCCGAAAGATACGTCCCTGATTTGCGTCGAATGCAAGGAAGTCGGGCCCAAGGAGGCCATGAGCCGCGAAAAGCTCTCTCCGGTTTTGGCCGTCTATAAGGTCAAGGACTTCGAAGAAGGGATGGCCATGTCCGAAAAGATGCTCGAATTCGGCGGACTCGGACATACGGCCGCCATCCATTGCGCCGCCCAGGAGATGGCCGATCGCTACGGCGATTACTGCAAGGCCATCAGGATCGTCTGGAATTCGCCCTCGACCTTCGGCGGCATCGGCAACGTCTACAATTCCTTCCTTCCCTCGCTCACCCTGGGATGCGGATCCTACGGCCATAACTCAGTGGCCGGCAATATCAGCGCCGTCAACCTGCTCAACATCAAGCAGATCGGCAAAAGGAGAAACAACATGCAGTGGTTCAAAGTCCCCCAGAAGATCTATTTCGAACGCAATTCGATCCAGTACCTGCGCTCCTGCAAGGAAGTCGGCAAGGTCTTCATCGTCACCGACCGCTCGATGGTCGAACTCGGATTCCTGAACAAGATCATCGGCATCTTGGACCAGAGGCTAAATCCCGTTACCTATCAGCTTTTCAGCGAAGTCGAACCCGATCCCGATATCACGACCGTCAAGCGCGGGGTCTCCCTCATGCAGCAGTTCCAGCCCGATACCATCATCGCCTTGGGCGGGGGCTCGGTCATGGACGCCGCCAAAGGCATGTGGATCTTCTATGAGCACCCCGAAGTCAATTTCGATGACCTGAAGCAGAAGTTCATCGATATCAGGAAAAGGGCCTTCAAGTACCCGGAACTCGGCCGGAAATCGAAGCTCATCTGCATCCCGACGACCTCGGGAACCGGGAGCGAAGTCACGCCCTTCGCCGTCATCAGCGACAAGGCCAATAGCAAGAAATACCCGCTGACCGATTACTCCTTGACCCCGACCATCGCCATCGTCGATCCGGAATTCACGACCAACCTTCCGGCCAAGTCGACGGCGGAAACCGGTTTGGATGTCCTGACCCACGCCATCGAGTCCTATGTCTCCGTCATGGCCAGCGACTATACGGACGGCTTGGCCCTCCAAGCTATTAGCATGGTCTTCGAATATTTGCCCCGTGCTGTGAAGAATGGGGCGAATGACCTGAAGGCCCGGGAAAAGATGCACAATGCCGCGACGATCGCCGGGATGGCCTTCGCCAATGCCTTCCTCGGCATCACCCATAGCCTTGCCCATAAGATCGGGGCCGGATTCCATACGGTCCATGGGAGGACCTGCGGGATCTTGCTCCCCCATGTCATCCGCTATAACGGGACGATGCCGACCAAGCTCGCCCTATGGCCGAAGTACGAGGAATACTGCGCCGACCGCAAGTACCAGGCGATTGCCAAAGTCCTCGGGCTACCTTGCAGCACCCCCGAAGAAGGCGTCGAATCCTTGGCCAAGGCCGTCCTCGATCTCGGTAAGGAAATCGGGGTCGATATGAATCTGCAATCCATCATCCCGGACGAGAAGGCTTGGGAGAGCAAACTGGAAGAAATGGCCTACCTCGCCTACGAAGACCAGTGCACGCCGGCCAATCCGCGGGAGCCCCTGATCACCGACCTCATCGACATCATGAAGAAAGCCTATAAAGGCAACTAAGGGAGGCCCGCTTCGGCGGGCTTTTCTAAAAGGTGATATCCTTCAAACGATGCAGAAAGTCAAAAAGGAAGATCTCGATCCGAAGTTCTTCCGGGGCATCGCCCATCGGGGACTCCACGGACCGCTTATAAGCGAAAACTCCCTTCCGGCCTTCGGAAAGGCCATCGAGGAAGGCTTTGCCTTCGAGTTGGACGTCCATCTGACGAAGGACGATAAACTCGTCGTCATCCACGATGGGGATTTGTACCGTATGACCGGAGTCGATGGCGTCGTCGAAGATTGCCTTTATGAAGATATCGAGAAGCTCCGGCTTCCCAACGGCGAGACCATCCCGACCCTTCAGGAAGTATTGCTTCTCAATTTCGCCCTCAAGGTCCCGATGGTCATCGAACTGAAGACCGGGAAGCGCTACAAGAAACTGGCCTCTTTGGTATATGAGGCCCTTATCGAAAGGTCCATCCCCTATAGCGAGGCGATGATCATTTCCTTCGATCCGCGGGTCCTTTGGGCCTTCGGGAAAGGAAGGTTCCCGAGGAGCTTCCTCGTGACCAAGGACCGTCCCGGATTCATGCGCCTCATCAACCGCTTCGAAAGCCTTGATTTGGAGACATCGCTCCTCGATGACCCGAGGGTTTTGAAATACCGGGAAAAAGGCGGCCTCGTCAATTCTTGGACCTATCGGGACGAGGCCTTGCTCAAGGAAAAGATCGGCCTTACCGATATGTATACCTTCGAGGGGTTCGATCCCCGGAAGGTCATTTAGATCTTGTTCTTGTGCTTCTGGCAGACGTAGGCCGTCTTGCCATTGGATAGTTTGATGACCTTCGCCGGGGTTCCGGTGTGGGTCTTTTTGTTTCCGCAGAGGTAGCAGCGCCAGATCTTGGGATAAGCGGGTTCCTCTTCCTCATATGGGAGGTTGGGATTACTCTCGAAATCTTCTTCCTCTTGGATTTCCTCTTCTTCGTCGAAGGGATAGTAGCCGAATTCGTCAACGAAATCCTGGTCGTAGGCATTCTTTTCTACCGGGGCATCGAATGAAGCGCGCTTGTCTTTGACAAGGCTGATTTCTTCCTCCTTTTCGGCTTCCGGATTCTTGTTCGGCTTCACGATGAAGGCGAAGTCCGGTTTGCCCTTTTCTGGTTCATCCGTGTAATAGACCTTGCCCGGGTAATGCCTATCGATGATATCGGCCGTCCTTTCGTCGACGGTCGTGGCCAAAAGAATTAGCCAGCGCTCTCCGGAGGATTTGAGGCCGTTCTTCCTGATCCTCCGATCGAGGATCTTGAGGATCTCGTCGATGTCGTTGTTGGCTATTACGTCTTCTCGGGCAGCCAAAGTGACATGTTTCAGGGGCTTATTCGTCTTAGCGGTTTCCTTGCGCTTTTCGATGAGCTGCCGGTAGTTCTCGGCAAGGCTGGCGAGGATGGCCCTTTCGAGGTCGGCCGGATCAACGCGGATGGTCCGGACTTTCCGCCTCTTCTGGGGTTCGGTGGGAGCAGGGCTCGGCTCAGGCTTCGATACCGGCTTCTTTTCCTCAGTCTTCTGTTTGACCGGGATTTCGAAGACGGGCTCAAATTCCTTGGTTTTGGATTGGACCAAGCGGACGTAAGGCTCTTTTTCTCGAGGTTTGGCCTCTATTTCAGGCTCGGGTTTCGTTTCTTCAACGGGAGCAGGGGCTTCGGTCTCAGGTTCCGCTTTTGCCTCAGGTTCCAGCTCGGCTGGGGCCGTTTCCTCGACATCGATGTCGATTTCGACTTCCTCGTCCTCTTCGAGTTTGGCTAGCGCCCTAGCCAAAGCATCTTCCTTTTGCTGGATTCCGAGTCTGGCGAAAACCTGCGAGACGATGTGCTTGTTTTCGTCCTTGGCCTTTTCGATTGTTCGGTCCTCGAAGAAAGGCTTGAAGGCAATGCCGCGGATCTTGTCCCTCGTCTCTTGTTCCAGCTGGTCGAGCAGCATACAGAAAGAAGGGGAAAAGGAAGAGGTGATTAGGTCGGAGAGCAGTTTGTCCCGCCTCTTCGGAAGGAAGTCGGCGATGAGGTCCCGGATTGCACCATTGGCAGCCATCGCGGCGTCTTTGTACGCTTCGATATCTGGCAGGTCTTCATCTTTGATGATGTCGAGGATGATTCTCTTCTCGGGATGGCTGTATGCCAAAAGCGAGTAGCCGCCGGGAGTTTCGTAAAGTACATACCCGCCTGAAAGCTCGCGGGTTTTCGCGTCATAGCCCGGAAGCATGAGCAAAACCTTATAGGCATCGAACAAAGCCCTTTTCTTCGAGGGCCAGCCGCCTTCGATAAGGCAAAGGCTTTCTATGTATTTCCGGGATAGAGCGATGTCCATTTATGCAAAGCAAGGCCATACGGCCTTTTGATCATTGTCGGGCCCGACCATCAGGTCGGACGGCCTTAAAAGTCTAGCACACTAAAGGGGCTGCTCATTCGGGAACTTGGTCGTATCGATCTTGCCGACCGGGGTCCGGGGAAGCTTCTCGATGAAATAGATGCGCTTCGGAAGGTAGTAGACAGGCAGATTCTCTTTTATGGAAGAGGTTAGGCGATTGATGATTTCTTCCTCGGAATCATCCGACTCGCGATGCTTCACCAAGGCCACTTCCAAAACCGAACCGAGTTTTTCGTTTTTGATCGGGTAGGCATAGCACTCGTAAACGGCCTTGTCTTGGATGGCTAGTTTTTCGATGTCTCCAGGGCAGACCGGAACGCCGTTCACTTTAGCCATCCGTCTTAACCTTTGGCGGAAGAAAAGGAAGCCATCATCGTCAATGTACCCCATGTCTTTAGTTAAAACATAAGGTTCCCCATCAATGGTCTTGATGGTCTTTTTCGTGAGTTCGGGATCTTCGTAATAGCCCTCCATCAGGGAAGGTCCGCCGATGGCAATTTCACCTTCCTTGCCCGCAGGCAGGACTTCGCCCGTATCCACATCGATGATTTTCTCTTTGATGCCATTGAGGGGTTTTCCGACGGATCCCCGTTTGACGAAGCCGGGGCGATTAACGTTGGACACGGTAACCGTTTCCGTCAGCCCGTAGCCTTCGAATAAGTGGCAGGTACCGCCCTCCGAGGCGATATGGGCATCGAAACGATCAAGCAAGGACTCGGTTACGGAATCCCCGCCAACGTAGCAAACGAGGAGGTTCCGGCAAGCTTTGCCCACGAACTTGGGGGAGTGGAGCAATGCGTTGTAAAGCGCAGGAACACCGATAACTGTATTTGCGAGATTATTTTTAAGAAGATGGCAAGTTTCCTTGGTGTGGAATTTTGTCATCAAAACCGTCGTGGCCCCATTGGTGAGAGGCGCTACGACACCCATGGCCAATCCGAATCCGTGGAAGAGGGGGATGACGGTCAGCATTTTGATTTCGGGAGGATAGTCGCTTCCGATGACAGCCAACCCTTCAACCCCTAGGTAGCCGATGGCTTCGTTCGAAAGCATGATGACCTTCGGCTCGCCGTTGGTGCCGCCGGAGTTGAGGTAGACGCAGGGGGCGTGGTTCGCATAGGAAACCGGAACCTCGACTGGTTGGGGTTTGATCTTTTCGAAGCGAATGACTCGATCCGGCAAGCCCCTCGACATCAAGGAGACAGCGATTGCCTTGATGGGCCGGGCACCCTTATAGAGATTGACCGCGACGATGGTTACGTCATCGGCGATTTCGGCTGCGTATTCCTTGGCATTGATGCTAAGAGCAAAAAGAAGCCGGCAATTGGTTTTCTTTAGAAAAGAAGAAAGCTGCTTGGCCGGAGTCAAAGGATGGATCAGGTATGCAATCGCCCCGATGGCGTTTAAGGCATATAGCAAAGTCACGGAGGGGATGCAGTTCGGGAGGTTGTAGGCAACGAGATCGCCCTTTTTGACCCCGAGGGCCTTGAGTTTCCCGGCGACCTTTTTGATTTCTTCGTCGAGTTCCAGGTAGGTCAAAGTCTTGGTCTCGTAGCGGACCGCGGTGACCTTCGGGTATTTGCCTTTGGCCTCGAGGAAGAGTTCGTAAAGAGTTTTCATATTTCTATTACGAATCCCAATGATAAGGTACAGATGGCCAAGATGGCGACCAAGACGAATTGATGGATGACGTAGACGGCGAAGCTATGCTGGCCGAAGAAGACGAAGGGCTGGGCGTATTTGAGCTGGGGGATATAGGACTTTTTGTTTTTGTAGAGGGTCTTTCCGATGAAGGAGCCTAAAAACAAGATGGCGGTGCAGGGAAGGGGCCTGATGTAATCGAGGCCTCCCGCCATCTGTCCGGAAATTATCTTCCAGTAATTCGAATACCAATCGCCGAGGGTCCTTCCCGGGTAACTCGGATTGGCCGAAGTGAAGGCGATAGTCAAAACCAGGAATATCCCGAAGAAATAGAGATCGCTCCATTTATCTTTCAGGAATTGCGTTTTGACGGCGTAGACCAAGTGGGCGATGGCCATGGTGTTGAGAAGTCCGCAGAAGATGTTGTAGGAGACATCTCCCGAATAGGAGGAATAGGCCGCCAAGATGGTGCTAAGGCCATAGCCGATCGCGAAGAGCCATCCGGTCCTTTCCCAATGTTTCTTGCTGAAGGTCGCGGAAATCCCGGAAAGCAGGAAGAAGACCCCGACGAAGATGCAGTGGAGATAGGTCCGCCAATCGGAATTGAGGACGTATTCGCCCAGGTCAATCCATATTTGGATCGAGGAAAGGACGCTTCTATTCGCTTCGAGGGTCATGTCCCCGAGCATAGTCATGACGCTTCCCCACTGGGTGAAGTCGTAGGCCAAGTGGTCGAAGATCATCAAAAAGATGGCGAAGCCCCTTAGGAAGTCTATTTCGGCGACCCTCTCCCTGACCGGAATCCCGGCGCGGGAAACCCCGAATGCAATGGATGTACTCATCGTGCTTTGCCGGCGCCTCTTCTCTTATAGAGAAATCGGCTTTCTCGCCGGCACGCTAAATATTATAGTAATCGCCGATGGATGTCTCAGGGGATTCTAAGGCCCTAAGCCTGCTCTATCTGCTTCTCTCTTTGCTGAGCCTTGCCGTTGGCATCGTTCTTTGTTCCTACCAAGGGGCCGTCGATAGGTATGTGGCTGCCGCCGCCTGCTTCGTCTTGTTCCTTGCCTCTTTCATCCGCTTCCTCGGGGCCTTCGTCCCGAAGCTCATGGCCATTAGGGGCCTGATCTTCCATATCGCCCTTTATTGCTTCCTCTACCTATGCCTAGGGATCATCGGCTACGGCTACGGGGAACCTTATAGCTTCTATCTCGGGCTCGCCATCTTCGTCATCTGCTACGGTGTCGTCATCCCCTTCTTCAAAGAGAATGCCTGGAAAGACGATGGGGCCACCAAGAGCTGGCGCGCCATCAGGAACGCAGGGATGGCCTTGCTCCTTCTTTTCATCGTCATCTGCTGCTCGATCCTTAGCTACGATACGGGCTTCCAAGGGGCGGCGACTTTGCTCTTCATCCCGGTCGCGGCCGCCACCCTCATCTACTTCCTGAACGATTGGCCGAAAGGCAAGAACATCGCCTATCGGGTGAGCATCGGCTATCTCCTGCCGGTTCTCTTAGGGCTATGCCCTATCGTCTTCCTATTTCTCTAGGCAATGGTAAAATTCAGCCCGCCTCTTATGGATAAGAAAGCACTCGAAGCCTACGCCAAACATAGCAAGGACAACGAAATCGAGATCCTCCAAAGCAAGGATGCCGCGTGCCTTTTCTGCCGCAGCCACTTTTCGGCCAGGGACATCAAGGACTGGCATAGCGAAGAAGAAGGGGTGACGGCCATCTGCCCGGAGTGCGGGATGGCCAGCGTCATCGGCGATGCTTCGGAGCTCGATATCACCCACGATCGCCTTAGAGAAGTGAACAAGGCCCTTTACGACGACAAGTACATGAAGAACAACCCCGAGGCCATCGACAAGTATTTGGACCGCTACGAATCGGGGGAGATCACCAGGAAGAAAGCCAACGATGCCCTCTATCTCCATTACCTCGAGATGCGGGCCGATATGGGCGATGCCGATTGCTGCTTTAGGCTCGCAACCGAGATGATGATCCCCAACGAATTCCACTTCACCGACTTCGAAAAAGCCGCAAAATACTTCTCCAGCGATGCGCTTTTGACCGATCCGGCCGCCCATGTCCATCTCGGATACATCTATCTCCATGGCCTCATAAAAGGACCGGCCAATTACAAGAAAGCCTTCGAATGCTTTTCCAAGGCCATGGCTCTCGGGAGCAAGATGGCTGCCCTCTTCATCAGTGACATGTACCTCTACGGATTCGGGGTCAAGAAGGACGTCGAATTCGCCTATAGTATCATCGAGTCGCTATATAGCGATGCCTATTCTTCCTTCTATGTTTCCAAAGGCGCCTATTACGGCATCTTCGGACACCTTTGCTACCGTCTCGCCAACATGTACCGCTATGGCCTCGCCATGGAGAAGAATCCCGATGCCGCCCTCCGCTTCTATCTCTTGGCCGATCTGGCTTTCCGCTACGAAGAGCTGGACGACAAGGAATGCTATTCGATCTTCGGGGAATTCGGAGCGACCCTTCTAAGCATCGACGATCTCGCTTCCGAGGAAGGCTTCGGGAGGGCCGAACCGGTCTATGATTTCAGGACCTACGAAGATAGCGCCGAACCCGATGGGGAAGAGGCTTTGGCCATCCTTCGTGGGAAGAGCACTTTCATGAATCCGACCTACGACAATGAATCCAAGACCTTCAGCGTCGAGATCGGGAACGGGCGTCTTCCTTTCATCATCATCGACATCGAATCGGTCTTTTCCGATTTCGTCGAAGGCCCGATCCGCTGGGACTTCGAACACGTCTCTTCGGCCAAGTTCACGAAGGCCACCCATTTCGACTTTGTCGAGTGGCGTCCCTTGGAACTTCGCTTCTACGCCTATGGCCAACAAGGCGAACCGGAAATCGTCTGCGAATTGAAGTTCGAAGAAGAACCTCCCATTCCTAGCAAAGCCGAGAAGAAGAGAGGCTCGGCTGCCTGATATGGGCCCATCCCTAAGCTACATCAAGCCTTATAGGGCCAAGGCCATCCTGGCTCCTTGCATGAAGGCCTTCGAAGTCGTTTTCGAATTGATGACGCCGTTTCTGGTCGCCTACATCATCGACTACGGCATTGCCCTAGGCGATGCCGCTTTGGCCTATACCCTAGCCGGCGTCATCCTGATTTTCGCCGTCCTCGGCTTCCTTACGACGATGGTGACCCAGTATCTAGCCAGTCGCGTGAGCGCCGATTTCGGCTATGACCTAAGAAGAGGGCTCTACAAGAAAACCGAAGAGCTATCCGAAGGCGATCTGGACCGCTACGGCAAAGGGAAGATCATCAACCTCTTCGGGAGCGATGCCCAAAACCTCCAAAGCGGGGTGGCGATGTATATGCGCCTCTTTGTTAGATCGCCGCTTATCATCCTCGGTTCCCTCATCCTTTCCTTCTACATCAACTGGCAGTCCGGCCTCATCTTCCTTGCGGCCCTCGGTTTATCTTCCATCGTCATCCTTTTGGTCCTCCATCATTCGCCGAGGCGCTACGTCCGGATCCAGAATAGCCTCGACCAGATGGCCGTCGTTTCCGGCGATGCTCTTACCGGCATCAGAAGCGTCTATGCCTACGGGAAAGTCAAAGAGGAAGAGAAGAAGTACGACGAGGTCGCCAGCGAATACAAGAAGAAGAGCATTTCCCTCGGGAACATCAACGCCTTGGTCAACCCCCTGACCTTCGCCTTCGTCTATCTTGCCTTGGCCTTCATCGTCTATCTTGGCGGCTTCTACTCGACCGGGGAAGACGCCATCATGACGACCGGGAACATCGTTTCGCTCGTCGGCTATCTCACATCCTCCCTCGCCAGCCTTACGATGTTCGCCCGCCTCATCGAAAGCCTGAACAAGGCCGGCGGTTCCAAAAGGCGCCTCGATGCCTTCCTTAGTCTCAAACCTTCCTATGTCCACGAAGGGACGGGGACCGGCGAAGAACACGGGACTCTGGAAGTCGATAACCTTGCCTTCACCTATGGTGGCGAAAATGCCTTGGAAGGCATCTCCTTCAATCTTAAGCAGGGCGATCGCCTCGGCATCATCGGCGGGACCGGTTCGGGCAAATCGACCTTGGCCAATCTCTTGGCTCGTTCCTTGGAAACCAATGAGGGCGAAATCAGACTCGGGGGCGTCTCTTTGAAAGACTACGGGGAAGAGACCCTTAGGAAAGACGTGACCCTCATTACCCAGAAGCCCGCCATCTTCCGCGGAACGATCAGGCAGAACCTGGCCTACGGCCATCCCGATGCCGGGGATGAAGAGATGATCGAAGCCTTGAAGAAATCCTTGGCCTATGAATTCGTGAGCGAATTCGAAGACGACCTCGACCACGTCGTGACCGAAGGCGGCACCGATCTATCGGGCGGCCAAAGGCAGAGGCTTTCCTTGGCCCGTGCCTTCCTCGGACGACCCAAGGTCATCATCCTCGACGACTGCCTTTCGGCCCTCGATTACCTTAGCGAAAAGACCGTCCGGGAAAACCTCGATTCCCTGGTAGATTCTTCCATCATCACCATTTCGCAGAGGACCTCGTCCTTGGTTAATTGCGATGAGATTCTCGTTCTCGACCACGGACGCATCATTGGGCGCGGAAAACACGGCGATTTGATGAAAACATGCCCGCTTTACGCGGAAATCGACAAGACGCAGAAGGAGGCCTCATGAAAGCGTTCAAGGTCATCTGGCCCTTTTTGAAGGAAAAGAAGAACTTCGTCATCCTCTCTTTGGTCTGCGCTTTCGTTTCGGCCGGCTGCCGCCTTTCCGTCCCCTATATTGCCGGCGTTGCCATCGACTACATCATCGACGAAGGCTTCAACGTCGAAGTGATGGGATTTTACCTGACCATCATGGTGTCGCTCGTCCTCGTCGGATCGGTGTTCCGCTACTTCTTTGACCAATTGACGATGAGGCTAGGGGAATACGTCACCCATTCGATGAGAGACCTCACTTACAAGCATTTGCTGCACGCCAAGATCTCCGATCTCGATAAGCTCGAAAAAGGCCAGATCATCCATACCCTCGACGTCGATGTCGAAAACGTCAAAACCGGCTTGGTCCAAGGATTGGCTACCCTCTATGACGGGATTGTCTGCCTTCTCTTCACCCTCGGCTTCATGCTGAGCGTGAACTACGTTCTGACCATCATCGTCATCATCCTGACGCCCCTATCGGTTTTCGTTAGCCGCTCCATCTCGAAGAGGAATTCCAAGTACTTCAAGGCCCAGGCCGCCAATGCCAGCGATCTCGGTGGCTATATCGAAGAAGACATGTATCTAAGCGCCTCGATCAAAAGCCTCGGGGCCCAGAAGCAAAGGGAAGAAGGCTTCCTCGAGATCGCCGAGAAGCAAAGGGATTCGGGCTTCAAGTCGATGCTTATGGCCTCCTTCATCAATCCGGCGACGCGTCTGGTCAACAATATCATCTACGGTGTCGTCATCATGGCCGGGGTCGCTATGCTATTAAGCCAGCGCGATTTCGGCATCGTCTTCACCATCGGCGGCCTCTCCTCCTTCCTTACATACGCCCATTCCTACATGACGCCCTTCAACGAAATCGCCGAGGTAAGAAGCGAGATCTCGACGGCTACGGCCAGCATCAAGCGCGTCCGCTATTTGCTCAATCTCCCCAAGGACACCGACGAAGGGAAGAAGGAACTCCCGGCCTCCATCGAAACCATCAATTTCGAGCACCTCGATTTCGGCTACGTCGAAGGGCAGAAGGTCCTGGAAGACTTCAATCTCGAAGTATATCCGCGGCATAGGATCGCTCTAGTCGGGCCGACCGGCTGCGGGAAGACGACCCTCATCAATCTATTGCTCCGTTTCTACGATCCCCAAAGCGGTTCCATCAAATTCGATGATGTCGATGCGACCGAAGTCCCGAAGAAGGCTCTTAGGAAGAAGGTCAGCGCCGTCCTCCAGGAACCCTGGATCTTCGAAGGGACGGTGGCCGAGAATATCGCCTACGGCCGGCCCGAAGCGACGAGGGAAGAAATCGAAGCGGCCGCCAAGCTGGCTTTGGCCGACGGGTTCATCCGCCGCCTCGAGCATGGCTACGATACGGAAATCGGCCGGGCCTCTTCCTTATCGGTCGGCGAAAAGCAGCTCATCTGCTTGGCCAGGGCCATGCTGATTTCGCCCGATATCGTCATTCTTGACGAAGCCACCAGCAACATCGACCTCCATACCGAATCGCTCCTCAAGAAAGGCTTCGATGCCTTCATGGAAGGCCGGACTTCGGTGGTCGTGGCCCACCGCCTTTCGACCATCGTCCATAGCGACCTCATCGTCGTCATGAAAAAGGGCAAGATCGTGGAGCAAGGGAACCACAAGCAGCTTATGGCCAAGAAGGGCTTCTACTACGAACTCTATAGCGCCCAGTTCGCCTAAAGGTATTTGCTGAAGAGATAGAAAGGCCCGATGGAGAGGCCGTAATCGAAATCCCAGGTCCCGTGGTTTTTGAGGTTCAGCTTTTCGTAGAACCTCATGGCTGCCTTCGATTTATGGTAGACGGCCAAGACAAGCAATTTCCCTTTGAACCTTGCCATGAAATCCATCATGAGCATGTGGGCGTAACCGCTCCTTCGGCAGGAAGGATCGACCAATAGGCGGTGGAGGATAATGACCTCTTCCTCCCCCTTGTAGCCGATTTCGTCGAGCATTTCGTAGACGCCCTTTTCGTCCGGGCTATTGGGGAAGAAGGATCCCTTGAGGTTTCTGTCATAAGAAACGTAGGCGACGATCCGCCCCTTTTCCTTGATGAGGAAGGCGCGGCCTTCCTCGAGATCGGTCTTATAGTCTTCTTCGGTCGGGTAGCCGTAGTCATACATATCGTTTCCCTCTTCGTGGAGGGAGACGAGGCCCCGCCGGAAAAGCTTCATGACGCCCTCTAGGTCTTGCGGCATTCCTTTGCGTATCGAAACCATCGGGACGTATCTTATATGAAATTACACAAGGTTAAAAAGCATGAACCATCTCGATCCCGCTAGCGTGTCCAAGACCATGAGCCGCATCAAAGGCAAAGACACCGGGCTCGAAATGAAACTTAGGAAGGCCTGTTACGAGGCCGGGATTCCCTATCGCCTTTATAGCAAGAAGGTACCGGGGCACCCCGATCTATCGAGCCAGAAATACAAAGTCGCCGTCTTCTGCGACTCCGAGTTCTGGCATGGCTATCTCTTCAATATCAACGAGAAGAAGATCAAATGGAACCGGGAATATTGGATTCCAAAGATAAAGCGGAACATCGAACGAGATCTCGAAGTCGATATGGAACTCAAGAAGAAAGGCTACACCGTCCTCCGCTTCTGGGGCCGGATGATCGAAAAGGATCTAGCGACCTGCGTGAAGGAAATAGAGTTGGCCTATATTAGAAACGGTTGGAACAAAAAAGCCCCTAAGGGGCTTGATGGTCATTGATCCGAGAGCTTAGTCGTCGTAATCGTTGACGTTGTCGCTGGCCTGCCTCATGAGCAAGAGGCAGAGCAAGGCGGCGATGAAGGCGAAGATACCGGAGACGATGGTCCCGTAGCCGAGGCCGAAGTCGTTCCACTGTTCCCCGGTTGCCGGCATGTTGGCCGAGAGGAAGAACTGCTTGGTGAGGAGGGTCATGATCCCGCCGGCAAGCAGGCAGGCGAAGGCGATGAGGGCCCCGATCTTCCCGCCCTTCTTGTTGAAGAAGGGGACGACGAGCGTCAGGATGGTCCCGACGCCGAGGAGGACGAAGGCCGCGACAAGGGCCCAGACGGTCACATAGCCATGGTCTTCGATGCAGAAGGCGATCTGCAGGAGGTTATTGCCTTCGCCTTCGTCGTCGAAGGCCCGGCCGAACCAGAACAAAACGGCCAAAAGGCCGCAAACGAAGGCCAAGAGGCCGATCATCAATTTCGTGTTGTTGCTTTTTCTCATAGGGGGTCGCTTCCTTTAGCGCTTCCATAATATACGCCAGTGCAAGCGCTCTAGCAAATGGGCTTTTCTCTAGAAAAGAGGTCTATTTCTCGAGGGTCTCTTCCGGCTCTTCCGTAGCGGCGATAGAGACCAGCGAAGCAGCCTTTTCGGCCTTCCTTTGGCGGAGGAGGAATAAGACGGGTATTACCGATAGCAAGGCAAAGCCCATGGCCACGAGGAACATGTAGCGGTTGGGGACGGCCCCTCCGGTCTTGCCGTAGCTATCGACATAGGAATCGTTGGTGCTGAAGGTGGCCTGGGCGCAAAGGGGCCCGACGATCATTGGGATGAGGACCACGAAGACCATGCGGACGCCTTGGAAGGCCCCGACCCGATCTTGCGGGGTCAGGTCGCGGATTTCGGCCCCGAGGACGGCGGTCGAAAGGAGATAGCCGAACATCATGACGATGCCGGAAAGGGCGATGCTCCAAGCTGAGCCCGAGAAGAAGATGAAAAGGAAACCGAGGACGGTCAAACCTAAAGCGGGAAGTATCAATTTGAGTCGACCGATCTTATCCATGAAGAGGCCGGTGACGACGGTCAGAGCCGAGGCGATGACCAAGATGGAGCCGACGACCAGATAGTATTCGATGCCGGTTCCGATGCCGGCACCCCCAAGCGAAGTATCGGTCTGGAAATAGATCATCCAGTAAGGCATGAAGGACTGGATGGCGCAGTTATAGGCCATGAAGGAGAGAAGGGCCAGGTAGAGCGATTTGTTTTCCTTGGCGACGCTAGGGCGGAAGCCGTAGGCGATCTGCCTGAAGTAGGCCGTTTCCTTGTTCGGCTTGATTTCTTCCTTGGGAAGCAGGAAGAAAGAGGCCACGCCCATGACGAGGATGATGATCCCGAAGATGAGGAAGAAGTAGAACCAATTGGATTCTAGGGCGGTGGCGTTTTCTTCGAGGCTTAGGCCCGTTTCCCCGGTCGGATAGGCGGCGCAGCCCATGATGCCGGCCACCAAGACGATGACGATGTTCCCGACCAAAGGCAGGACCGAATTCACCGCCTCGATCTTCCCGCGGTTTTCGGAATTGGTCTTATCGGTGATGTAGGCGTTGAAGGCGGCATCGTTGGCCGTGCTGCCGAAGAAGGTCATGAGGATATCGGCCAGGACCATGAAGGTCCCGACCATCGTGACGGCCATGGCGGCCCCCACGAGATTCAGCATGTTCCGATAGGAGATGAGGCCGAAGAGGAAAACCGAAAGGCCCCAGGCGATGTAGCCGCCGGCGATGAAGATCTTCCTTTTCCCGAGGCGGTCGCTGAGGGCGCCCATCAAAAGGGTGGTGACGGTTGCGGCGAGAGCGCTTGTGATCGTCATCCATGTGACGTAGGTCGTATCGTAGGTCTGCGAATAGACCCAGAGGTTGATGTAATTGTTTTCTATCGCCCAGGAAAGCTGGCCGACGAGGCCGATGAGGATAAGCGAAAGCCAGTTCCTCGCGCCCCACTTCTTTTTGGTTTGTTCCATAGGTCGAAACTATGGTAGCAAAGAAAATCAGATCGAGAGGTACAAAGCGAGTTTGTAGAGGGCCTTGCCGCGGTGGGAGACGAGGTTCTTTTGGACTTTCGAGGCCGTCCCGAAGTCGAGATCGCGCTCGTCGCTATGGAAGATCGGATCGTAGCCGAAGCCGACGCTCCCTCTTTGTTCCTTCAGAAGATGGCCTGGGCAGATTCCTTCAAAAAAGAGGGGTTTTGCGAGGCCTTTTTGTAAGAGGCAGAGGACGCAGACGAATTTTGCGCGCCTTTTGCTATCTGGCGGTAGCTTCGTTTCAAGGTCCTTCAGGACGTTATCCAAGGATCCTTGGCTTTTGAGGTATCTGGCGGTGATGAGGCCGGGGAAGCCGTCGAGGTCTTCGATCTCGAGGCCGGAGTCGTCGGCGATGATGTCGAAAGGGACTTTCCCTTCCAAAGCCTTGGCCTTGATGAGGGCATTCTCCTTATAGTCTTTTCCGTCTTCGATCGGGTCGAAATCGACGTTCAGGTCGCTCGGGGAATAGACGATGTAACCCAACGGGGAAAGGATTTCCCGAAACTCCCGGACCTTCCCGGGATTGTTGCTAGCGAGGACGATTTCCTTCTTCATATAAAGCAAAGCCCCTCGAGGGGGCGGTGATGGTGACTGGAGCAAGTGACGGGAATCGGACCCGCGTATTTACCTTGGCAAGGTAATGTTCTACCATTGAACTACACCTGCATTGCCCTGAGGGCTCGGCCATTATAGGGGAAGCAAACCTCCGGTTCAAGTGGATTAGGAGTGCTCCCGGCCTTATTATAACGCAGGATTGTTTTTATGACTGGCCTAACTGACATCGCCGAACTCGCACTGCCCGGCATCGACCCGGATTTATCGAAACTCGAAGCGCGTTTCCCGAAGAGGGAATTGCCCTTAGGAGCGCAGGTTACGCGCTTTGCTCCTTCGCCGACCGGGTTCCTCCATACCGGATCTCTTTTCACGGCCATGATCGCCTACCGCCTCGCCAAGCAATCGGGCGGGGTCTACATCTTCCGGGTCGAAGATACCGATACCAAAAGGACGATTGCCGGAAGCGACAAGGAACTATTGGATCAGCTTATAAACTTCGGGATCGTCCCGGACGAAGGCTGGTTCCCCGAAGGGGACAAAGGGATCTACGGACCTTACCGGCAGTCCTTGAGGGCCGATATCTACAAGGCCGCCGTCAAATCCTTGCTTCTTAGGGGCAAGGCCTATGTCGACTTCGCGACTCCCGAAGATCTGGCCAAGATCAAGGAAGCCCAGGAGGCCAGCCGCGTCCTCCCCGGTTATTACGGTATTTACGCGCGCGATAGGAACCTGCCTCTCGACGAAGTCGCCGAAAGGATGAAGGCCGGCGAGCCTTGGGTCATCCGCTATCGGAGCGAAGGCGACCACAACCAGAAAACCAGTTTCGTCGATTTGATCCGCGGGAAGATCGAACTCCAGGACAACGACATGGATATCGTCATCCTCAAGCGCGATGGCCTTCCGACCTATCACTTCGCCCACGTCGTCGATGACCATCTGATGGGCACGACCGTCGTATCCAGGGGCGAGGAATGGATTCCTTCGACCCCGGTCCATCTCCAGCTTTTCAAGGATATGGGCTGGGAGTCTCCGCGCTACGCCCATCTTCCGGTCATCATGAAGCTCGACCACGGGAACAAGCGGAAGCTTTCCAAGAGGAAGGATCCCGAAGCCAGCGTCGGCTATTTCCAGGAACAGGGCTATTCGCCCAAGGCCGTCATGGTCTATCTCATGAGCATCGCCAATTCCAATTTCGAGGAATGGACGATGGAGTCTGGCGATTACGATACCTCTCATTTCGATTTCAGTTTCGAAAAGATGAGCCTCGACGGGGCCTTGTTCGATATCGATAAGCTCAATTACTTCAGCCGCGAGGTCTTGGCCCGCGAAAAGGGCATGCCCCTTGTCGAAGAAATCAAAGCCTGGGCCAAGGCCTATTCGCCGACCCTTCTCGAGAAGATCGAAAGGGATCCGGAATATTTCTCGCGCTGCATCGATATCGAAAAGGAAAGGCAGAATCCGAGGAAGGACTATGCCAAGTATAGCGATATCGAGAATAGCATCCGCTTCTTCTACGATGACGAGTTCGAAAAGATGAAAGCGGCCGGCCTTCCTTTCGACGAAAAGTACGATAAGGCCTTCGTCAAAGGCTTCCTCAAGGAATGCGAAGGCATGGATTACGAAGGCGATGAGACCGCTTGGTTCTCTTCCATCAAGGAAATCGCCGGGAAGAACGGCTTTGCCTTGGCCAACAAGGAATACAAGGCCAATCCCGATGCCTACAAGGGAAATATGGCCGACGCCGCTGGGATCCTCAGGGTCGCCATTACCGGGAGCCGCAATTCGCCCAATCTCCACGAGGTCATCTCGATCCTCGGCAAAGAGAGAACCATCGCCCGCCTAAATCTTGATTAACGCTCGGGCAGGTGCTTAAATTGCTCCGCGGCCCTGTGGTCAAGCGGCTAAGACGCAACCCTCTCAAGGTTGAATCCCGGGTTCGATTCCCGGCTGGGTCACCAAAGCAATCCGCATCCGATGTCGAAGAACATCGGATTTTTTATTACTGTTTGGTGCCATTGCCTTGAACAATAATTTAGCAAAACAGGTTTGCTTAAAACCTCTTAGAAAACCCTTCCTAAGCCCCTTAGCGATAGTCTTATTGACGTGCATAAGAACATAGCTTCGTCAAACAGAAGGCCTGAAGCGGCCTACCCAGTGGAAACCAATCCGATCTATCTGCCCTGTTTATGCTCCTGATTTGTCTTCTTAAGAGAAGATTAGGCAAGGAGGCGCGTTCAGCTATGGATCCTGATATGCAGGTGGCAGAGAAACCATTGGCTAACGGCGGGAAAGAAAGCGCAGGGAAGGAGTTCAATCTCATAGAACAGAAGTACGTGTCTTTAAATGCTTTGGCCTAAAGAAAAATAAAGTTGAAGTTTAATCTTTCGGTTCCACGCTCCTAATCCCGTTTCGCATCGGATGCTCCTGTTATATGGAATAGATATATTTCCTTTTCTTCGTTTAATATCAAAATCGGAGGAATACATATGGAAGGCAAAACTCTCATCGCTTACTTTTCCGCCGAAGGCACTACAGCCAAGGTTGCCGAGCAACTTGCGAAATTGCTCAATGCCGATCTTTTCGAAATCGCCCCTTCGACTCCCTATACAAGAGCCGACCTCGACTGGAGGGATGATCATTCAAGAAGCAGCATCGAGATGCAGGATGAAGCCTGCCGCCCGGAATATGTCGGAGACGTCGATGTCGCTCCTTATGAGAACATCCTCATCGGCTTCCCGGTTTGGTGGTACAAGGAGCCGCGCATCATAGATACATTCCTCGACCGCCATGACTTCGCAGGGAAGAACATGATCCCCTTCGCGACTTCCGGAAGTTCCGGCATCGAAAGCTCGGAAGAACATCTGAAAGCCGTTTATCCCGATCTCAACTGGAGAAAAGGACGCCTCATCAGGGGCAATAACCTAGCCGATTTTGCAAATAGTCTCTGATTTTCGATAGAAAAAAGGGACCAACTCGCCATTTCCTCCCTACATTTGTATATGGAAATGGAAGCTTTGCGGCTGGGCCGCGTAAACCGAAGAATCGAAAAGAGCCTCGGGAAAGCCTATTCGGGCTCCACGAGCGTCACCATCACGGAGCCTAAGCTCAGGAAACTCATCGAATACTATCCGGAGAGATACCTCTCGGCCCTCGAGAAGATGAAGGAAATCATCGCTTTGCCGCAATATGGCTACAGCAAGTGTGGGAATATTTACCTAATTAGATCCTTCATCACCAAGAAGGGCCTGAGGTTTTGGTCGGTCGGAATCAAAGAAGAAGGTTTTTCCTATGTAGCCTTCGGGCCTTTCGGGGACAAGGAATATCTCGATCTCGTAAACGAGGGCATTCCCCTCGTCGGGATTCAATAGACCTTCTTGTCTTTCTTCGCGAATCTTTGGCCCAGGAAGCGGTCGAATATTACAACGAGATAAGCAAGGACGAAGTAGACGGCGAGGCTGACGGCGATGGCGATGGCCACGCCGTTATAGCCGCCGTTTCCGGCCAGGAAGCTATCTTCCAGCATGTAATTCATGGGGGAGAAGAAGCGGAAGCCCGATAGGGAGTCGTAGCCTGTTATATAAGGTTTTACGACCATGATGAGGATATAGGCGGCCGGATAAAGGCTCCAATAGACCGGGTGGGAATATCGGCCCGATCCTTTTTCTTGGAAAAGGAGGTAATCGAGTAAGTACAGGAGAGGGGCCAAGACATTGAGAAGCGCAAGCCAAATCAGGTAGAAGAGATTGACTGCCTTTTCTTCGGCGAAGAAGGAAATCAGCCCCAAGAAGGAAAAGGCGATTATCGCCAGGGAAAAAGGCATGTTCAAAGAGCCGGTAACGCCGACGCGGCCGGTCCTTTTAAGGTCATGGGCGCTATGGTAGAGATTGACGCCCAAAGCGAAGATGACGAGGGCCCCGGACTCTATCGAAAAGACCCAGAAGGTGTCGCTCGCCAGCGGATAGGTTAAGAGGACCGCGATATAGACGGCCAAGAGGATCGGCAAGGCGACCGAACGGTATATGAGGCTGATGAGGCGGTCGCGTAGGCACATGACGCCTATAAGATAGGCGCAAGGCCTTCCATTAACAAAGCAAAATCGCTTGTCTATAGATTTGCCATTCTAGAAAATTCAGCCATGGCCAAAACGCTCCTTTATGAAGATGTCTTTTACCCCAAAAGCGACCTCGCCCGCCTTAGGCGCACCGTCCGCGGGATCTGCTTCGGGAAAGACGGGAAGATCGCCCTCCATGTCGTAAGCAGGGACGATATCTTCGGGAAGGCCCGCTACTACGAATTGCCGGGAGGCGGAGTCAAGGAAGGCGAAAGCGATGAAGCCGCCCTCATCCGCGAAATAGAAGAAGAACTCGGCATGAAAGGTTCCGTCGGCGAGAAGTTCTATGAAGTCTGGGATGCCTATAACCTCATCCATCAGGAAAACCGCATTTCCTTTTATCTATTCGAACTCAAAGAAGCAGGGGAGAAGCATATTTCTTCTAGGGGAGACCTCCTCATAGAAAGGACCATCTTCGTTACTTTGGAAGAGGCCCTCGCCCTTTACGAAGGGCAAGAAGATACGCCGATCGGCAATCTCGTGAGAAGAAGGGAACTTCCGGTTCTAAAAAGCCTCCTCGGGCGACCCTTTTCGGCCTTGTAGAAGGATTGTCGAAAGTCTAAACTTACCGGGCCGGCGAATGTGGTGAAGAGGTTTAACACAATCGGCTGTGAACCGATGACGCATGGGTTCGATTCCCATCATTCGCCCCAGATTGAACGATAACCGATGCGGGTGCATCGGTTTTTTGTATCTCGGAACCCTTAGCCGCGCTTTAGGTCTTGGATGGTGCCGTAAGTGAGTTGAATTGGGGGAAGATCATCCATTTCGATGAGGAACAGGGCCTGTATGCCATGATCCATTTTCTGGACAATCTCGACCCGGTCTCATTTTGGAGGTGGTGCTACGACAAGGAAGAACACATCGAGTAAGCCAGCAAGGTCTTCTGCCCCGGAGAAGATGAATCGTATAAGAAATACTTCCATTGTTACATGAAGCTGAATAAGTCCAATTACCTCGAACTCTATAGCGAGGACTATAACCTTGCCTAAAAGAGCAAATGATTACGCACGATTAGGGGTTTTCAACGCCACACATGGCTGATTTGCGCCAAAAAGAGACTTTTGACCCTGCCTAGAACAATTGGCTTAAGAGGCTTAATCCGTTGTGTATCCGATGCTCCTATAAAGCCTGATGTGATAGTTTTGACGTCATTACCTATTAGCGTCCAGGTTGCTTTTTCTGATGAATGTGTGGCTCCCGATGATTTGGCAGGGCTTTTGGTTTTCTTAACATGGAACTGATGGAAGACCCATCAGAAACCAGCGACCCCGGTTTCCGCATATGGATCTGAAGAACCTTAGGAAACCGAGCAGGTCTCTTTTGGAGGTTTAGGCATATGAAAAGGAAACCAGCATTCGGATTCGCCCTTCTCGCGGCGCTCGGCTTGATTCTCGCCGGGTGCGGAGGCGAGGCCGATGATAGCGGCACCGCCGAGACAAGCGACACCGCCGGCGGAACCACTGCAACCACCACCAGCAGCGAACGCGTTCTCCAAAGCATCACCATCGACGATGAATACAAGGAGCAGACCGTCGGAATCGGGGAAGTGGTCGCCGTTTCCAGCGGCTGGTACACCCTAGACCCCCTCTTCGGCCTTTCCGATGAAGAGAGGGAAATCGAAGTCACGATCGACGAGGGAGCCGAATACTTCGAAGAAGGGGAAGACGGCTTTACCGCCATCGCCCTTGGAGAAGCGACTTTCCGCATCTCTTCGGTCAAGCGCCCCGAGATCTACGACACCTTCGAAATTGAGGTCATCGATACCTTCTTCGCCAGAACCGATAACTACAGTTATTACGATCTGACCCACGAAAACGACGAGGAAAATCCTTACGTCACCAGCCGTGGTTTGACCGGCAACATCATGGTCCGGGGCATCGAAGCGACCAAGTGGTATGCCGAAACGGAAATCACGATCCAAAGCATCAGTTCCTCGGAATCCTATTCAAAGTTCGGGATCTTCTCCCGCTTGGCTGATAGCTGGAACCGCATCTACATCTTCATCGATGCCTATACGGCCAACGGGAATTACAACTGGACGAACTTCGGCATCGTCGAAGTCGACGGCGAGCACGACTGGGCCTGGAATAGTGGCATCACGAACGACACCGCAAGGCATAACGACGCTGCCTATGTCTTGTCGGAAAGCATCACCTACCACGACACCTTCAAGATGGGGATGGCCAGAAACGGCAGCCGCCACTACATGTTCATCGACGGGGCCTATGCCTGCGAGTTCGATATCCTGGAATCCCTGATGACGGCAGAAGACCTTAGCAACGTCGGTTTCTTCCAATTCAATGCCACGGCCCGCTTCGGGAACTACTACGCGACCCAAGACGAGACGGAGGTCGATGAAATCCTCGCTGCCATCGCGGAGCCAAACGTCATCACCGAATGGGCCGACGACTAAAGCAATGAAAGAGCGTTTCTTCTTCATACCTTTGGCCGGCCTTATTGCCATCGGGCTCTATAGCTGCGTCTCCGCAACCGATCCCGAGGAAACGGAAACCGAAAGCCTTTCCGGCGGGGTCATCGGGAATTACCGTTACGAAACCTATTCGAATCCTTTGAACGTCACCAACATCTACGGCTGGACCTACGATGACGAGGCCCCGGACCCCTCCTTCGTCAAAGGAGACGATGGCTATTTCTACGTCTTCACGACGGGTAGCGGAGGCGGGAAATGCTTTAGGAGCACCGACTGCGTCAATTGGAGCATCTACAAGGAGCCGGTCATCTACCGTCCGACCTGGGGCGATGACTATTCCGATGGGGAAACCCCGAACGTCTGGGCTCCCGATGCCGTGAAGATCGGCGACCAATGGATCTATTACTACTCCCTCAGCGGCTGGGACAACCCGATCGGGGTCGGCTATGCCACTTCCAGCAGCATCAGCGGAACCTTCAAGGACCAAGGGAAGCTCTTCACCTGCGAGGAAATCGGAGTCCAAAACGCCATCGATCCCTGCATCTTCATCGAGGACGGACGGGTCTATATGGCCATCGGCTCTTACCAGGGGGTCGCCCTCATTGAACTAGACGAAACGGGAACGGCCCTCCTCAATGGTGTCGAATACCAAAAGGAGAACAAGATCCTCATCGCCGGGGAATACGTGAACAGCTGGAACGCCGGGGGCTTTGAAGGCTCCTATATCATCAAGAAAGGCGGCTATTACTATTACTTCGGTAGCCAAGGATTCTGCTGTTCTGGCATCGATTCCGATTACCGGGTCGTCGTGGCCCGCTCCACTTCGATTGCCGGACCATACACGGATTACCTCGGCCGAACAATTACGAACAACGACTACTGCGGTAGCCTCGTCGTCGAGACTCCGGCCTTGGCCAGCGGCGCGACCCAGGAAATCGCCGGGCCCGGCCATTGCTCGGTCTTCGAAGACGATGCCGGGGATTATTGGCTTCTCTACCATTCCTATGTCGCCGATGACAACTTCTCGGTCAGGAAGCTGATGCTCGACAAACTCATCTGGACCAGCGACGGCTGGCCCTATGTCGAAGGCTATGCTCCCAGCTACAAAGAGGTGAAGCAGGGTCCTCTCATCGCCATCAATTAGAACTAATCGCTTGGCATTAATCGCCCTTCGTTTTGTTTTGCCTGCGTTCATTAAGTAAGGCAAACGGGCTAAAATTGGCCCGATGGATAAGCTAAAGGTCAACATGTACGCCGGCGGCCTCAAGATCGAGGGCCAAGGGGTCGGCGCCAATTTCTTCGAGCAGGTGGCGCTCGCCAAGCAGATCGATTCCCTTGATGTCACAATCAACGGGCGCAACCCGAAGAAGTACGACATCAACCATTTCCATACCGTCAATCCGACTTTCTTCTTCAAGTTCAGAAAGAAGAAGATCAACGTCTGCTACGTCCATTTCATTCCCGATAAGGACGACGGTTCCCTTAAGATGCCGGGCTTCATGTTCGGCCCTTACAAGTGGTATGTCCTGAAGTTCTACCACAAGGCCGACGAAGTCGTGGTCGTGAATCCCTATTACATCCCTGACTTAGAAAAGATCGGCATTCCGAGAGACAGGATTACCTATATCCCGAACTACGTTAGCGCCGAGGACTGGAAGCCTCTAGGCAAGGAAGCGGCCGAGAAGACGAAGAAGGAATATGGCCTTCCTCTCGATAAATTCACCGTCCTCGGGGTCGGGCAGACCCAGACCCGCAAAGGGGTCTTGGATTTCGCCGAAGTGGCCAAGGCCAATCCGGATATTTCCTTTGTCTGGGCCGGCGGCTTTTCCTTCGGGAAGATCACTTCGGGCTATCAGGAAATCAAAGCCCTCATGGACAATCCTCCCGCCAATCTGAAATTCCTCGGCATCATCCCCAGGAAAAAGATGAACGAGGTCTACAATCTCTGCGACCTCCTCTTCCTTCCTTCATATCAGGAGCTTTTCCCGATGACGCTTCTCGAATGCATCAACGCCGAAAAGCCCTTCTTGGTCAGGGATCTCGATCTTTATAAGGACATCTTCCTAAGCCCCTATACGGTCGGGAAGAGCAACGAAGAGTTCAGCGAACTCATCAAGCGCTTCAAGGACGATAAGGAGTTCTATGAGCAAGGCGTCCGGCAATCGAAGGAAATCCGCGACTACTATAGCGCGCCCCACGTCAAAGCCCTTTGGGGCGAGTACTACCGCCGGGTCTACGAGAAGTATCCCGAAAAGCACGGAAAATAGGTTTTGCTCCATTTATCGGGAGGGGCTTTTGCCCCTCTTTTTTAATCGGCCCGGCCGTCATAGAATAGCGCCCGTAGGCCTAGGCCATGGACTTCCTAACCGTACTGAAGATCATCCTCCTCGCCATCGTCGAGGGGATTACCGAATGGCTTCCGGTTTCCTCGACCGGCCATTTGATCGTCCTCGAATCCCTTTTGGATATCGAAACCTCCTTGGGCGAAAACGGGGCCGAGGTCTGGGAATTCTTCCTCGTCATCATCCAGCTTTTCGCCGTCTTGGCCGTCGTGGTCGTCTTCTTCAAGGAACTCTGGCCTTGGCAAAGGAAGAAGAGCAAGGAAGAAAGGAAAGAGATCTATTGGACCTGGCTATATATCCTCATCGCCTGCGTCCCGGCCGCTATCTTGGGCCTTTTGCTCGACGATTTCCTCGATAGCTATCTCTACAACTTCATCACCGTCTCCATCACCCTCATCGTCTACGGCGCCGCCTTCATCCTCGTGGAGCTGTGGCTTAGGAAAACGGGGAAGGAGCCGAAGATAAATTCCCTCAAGGACTTCACTTGGAAGACGGCTTTGATCATCGGGGCCGCCCAGGTCTTGGCTTTGATCCCCGGGACATCGCGCTCCGGCGTCACCATCATCGCCGCCCTGCTCATCGGCGTTAACCGCGAGACCTCGGCCAAGTTCTCCTTCTACGTTTCGATTCCCGTGATGGCCGGGGCTTCCTTGGTCAAAGGCGTCAAGATCATCGCCATCGAAGGCGTTTCCATCAGCGGGGCCCAGTGGGGCTATATCGCCATCGGCTGCGCCGTTGCCTTCCTCGTGAGCCTTTTGGCCGTGAGCTGGCTCACCCGCTTCGTGAGGCGCCACACCTTCATCGGCTTCGGCATCTACCGCATTGCCCTCGGCATTTTGCTCATCATCCTCTATTTCACCGTTCCTTCCCTTAGCGGAGAGGTAAGCGTGAACGCCATGTATGCGGTCAGCGAAAGCCTCCGCTACATCCCCAAAGTCGATCCCAAGACCCTCTTGGCCTACAAAGCCTTTTGCTCTTGATTCATAAGGAGGGGAGAAGATGACGGAATTCGAGAAGATGAAGGCCGGTCTCCTTTATGACCCCAACCTCGACGGGAGCACCCATCCCTTCGCCCTCCGCTGCCGGAAGCTTTGCCAGAAGTACAATCAGGTGGCTTTGAAGAACCCGAAGAAGGGGGCGAAGATCCTCAGGCAAATAATCCCGAACCAAGGGAAGAACCTCTTCCTCCAAGGGCCGATCCAATTCGATTACGGCATCAATACGACCTTCGGCGACAATTGCTACGCCAATTTCAATCTTGTCATCTTGGACTGCGCCGACGTGAAGATCGGGAACGACGTCTTCATGGGCACCGGCGTTAGTTTGGTAACGCCGGTCCATCCTTTCCTAAGCGAAGAAAGGAAGTCATTCAGGAACGCCGCGGGGAATATGAGCGACCTCGAATACGCCAAGCCCATCGTCATCGAAGACGGCGTATGGCTGGCAACAGGTGTGACCGTCATCGGCGGCGTCACGATCGGCAAAGGCTCGGTCATCGGAGCGGGCTCCGTCGTAACGAGGGATATCCCGCCCAATAGCCTTGCCGCCGGCAATCCCTGCCGGGTCATAAGGCCTTTGACAAAGAAGGATTCGCTCCTTAAGAAGTAAGGGCTTTGCTTTAGCAAATTGTTTCAAAGGCTAGGCTAAGCCGACTAGACTTAAGGCGATGGAGAAAAGGAAGTACCACATCTCCGGCATGTTCTGCGCCGCCTGCGTGGCGCGGGTCGAAAAGGCCATCGGCAAGGCCGAAGGGGTCGCTATGGCCGAGGTCAATCTTTTGACCAATTCGGCCATCGTCACTTTCGAAGGAAAAAGCAATGACGAAGTCGTCATCGAGGCCGTCGAGGCGGCGGGATACGGGTGCTCGCTCGATGTCGGCGAAACCATTTCCCAAAAGAGAAAAGCCCGCAAAAAAGGCATTCTTTTGCAACTTTACCGCGTAATTGCGGCTTTTGTTCTTTGCGTGATTTCCATGTATTTCGGCATGGCCGAAATGATGGGGGCTCCAAGTCCTTGGGCCTATGACGTCAACCAAGCGATCGCTTTGGGATCGGCTGCCTTATGCATCCTCCTCTACCTGGATTATTTCTATCGCGGCCTTAAAGGCTTGTTCACTTTGAAGCCCGACATGCTGAGCCTCGTGAGCCTCGGATCCCTCATATCCTTTGGCTATAGCCTCTATGTCTATATTTCCTACTTGATGGGCGGAGGAATGGGCGCGCACGGGGAACACTATCCCCATACCTACTTCGATTCGGCGGCCATGATCCTCTTCTTCGTGAGCCTTGGGAAATTGCTCGAAGCCATCGCCAAATCGCAGTCGACCTCCAGCCTCGAATCGCTTCTTGCTCTCATGCCTGAAAAGGCGATTCTCTTAAACGGGGATGATCAAGAGGAAGTCGAAGCAAATGCCTTGAGCGTCGGTGATTTGGTCCTTGTGAAACCCGGGGCTAAGATCCCGGCCGATGCCCTCATTGTCGAGGGCTATGGGAATATCGAAGAGGCCGCTCTTACAGGCGAATCGGCCCCGGTATACAAAAGCGTCGGGGATAAGGTCTTGGGCGGCTCCATGAACCTGACCGGAAGCTTTAAAGCCAAGGTCGAGGCCATCGGGGAAGATACCAATCTATCCAAGGTCGCCAAGATGGTCGAAGAGGCCGCGGCCAGCAAGGGAAAGCTTTCGGCCTTGGCCGACACCATCAGCGCTTGGTTCGTGCCGGCGATCATTTTGATCGCGGCGATAGTTCTTGTCGTTTGGTTCGCCGTTGGGGCCGATGCCGAAACGGCATTGACCTACGCCGTCGCAACATTGGTCGTGGCCTGTCCCTGCGCCTTGGGATTGGCTACTCCGGTTGCCGTCATGGTCGGGGCGGGCCGCGGCTCCAAAGAAGGAATCCTTTATAAGGATGCCAAGGCCTTCGAGACCTTTGCCAAGGCCAAGTATTTGGTTATCGATAAGACGGGAACCCTGACATCCGGGCACTTGGAAATCGTCAAGGAAGTCGGATTCAAAAAAGAAGACTTGGACATCGTCTATGGGCTCGAATCCCTTAGCGAACATCCGCTGGCCTGGTCCATCGCCCTCTATCTCGAGAAGAAGGGGTGCAAGAAAGAGCCGGTCAAGGATTTCGAAAATATCCCGGGCGCCGGCATCAAGGGCCACGTCGGGAGAAAAGCCGTTTATGTCGGGAATGCTTCCCTCATGAAAGAAGCGGGCATCAAGGATCTGCCAATAGAAGCCAAGGCCCTGGAAGAAGAGGGTCTATTGGTCACTTATGCCGCGATCGGAAAGAAAATCGCGGGCTACTTCGCGGCCGAAGATACCCTCAAGGACGGAGTGAAGGAAGCTATTGAAAGGCTTCAGGCTTCGGGCGTCGAAGTCGTTTTGGCGAGCGGCGATTCCGCTCCTCGCGTGAAGGCCTTGGCCGAAGCGCTGGGCATCAAGCGTTACTACAGTGAGGTTAAGCCCAAAGACAAAGAAGAGATAGTCAAACTCCTTAAAGAAGAGGGTCGGCAAGGGAAGAAGGAAGCCATTGTTGCCATGTGCGGAGACGGGGTCAACGACGCTCCGGCCTTGAAGGCCGCCGATGTTGGGATCGCCATCGGGACCGGAACCGAGCTTGCTACCGATAGCAGCGACATCCTTCTTAGGGACGGCAGCATCGAAAGCCTTCTTACCGCCTATTCCTTGTCGAAGAAAGTCCGCAACAACATCCTCATGAATCTCTTCTGGGCCTTCATCTACAACATCGCTTTGATTCCGATCGCCGCCGGGGCTTTTTCTTCGCTTGGGGTAACGCTAGACCCGATGTGGGCGGCCCTGGCCATGGCCCTAAGCTCCCTCTTCGTCATCCTCAACGCCCTCCGCATCAAGGCCGTGCGCCTTGAAGGACTCTCTATAAAGGAGGATACTCAAGGCCATGCATCTTCCTAGGAAAGCGTTGCTACTCGCCATAATCCCCTTCGTTGCTTCCTGCTCCAGGGGATATGACCTTAGCCTCGGTGAGGCTTTGACTTCCCTTAGCCGCATCAACCTCGCCATCTCCGAGGCTATCTCCGATAACGATTACGAAACCGGCCGTTATTTCTATACCACCGAACTATATTCCTTCGAGATCAATTTCTCGGTCGACGGGATGTACTACCACCAGAAGGCGGTTACCTACGAAGAGGATCCGGAGGATGAGGACGGGGTCTCAATCGAAGAAGAAGCCGAGGCGAGCTACTACCTCAACGAATACTGGTATTACATCTCCGAGGGATATGGCTACGAACTCCATTGCTACGGATCGGGCGACTACATCTATACGGCCAGCCTCTACGAGGAATTGACGGCTAGCGCTGTCTATGCCTACATCCGGGAACTGGCCGCGACTTTCAATGAAGCTGTGGCCTCCGCTACCACTCAGGTCCTTTCCGCCATGCAGCTCATCGAATCAAGCAGCGGTTCCTCTTATTCCTTCTTCAGCCGCGAGGAAGGGAACATCGTCGGGGCTTTCTCCTATCTGATCGGCAATAGCGAACTTTCATACGACTTCAGCTACGAGGCCGAATTCCCGACCAGCATCGAAGCCACCTATGGGGAAGACTCGTTCATGGCCACCTTCTCCAATTCGTCGTATAGGAAAACCTACCCGAGCGATCTCGAGCTATTCCCGATTCCGGAACCTAGCGCAGAGACCGAATAAGGGCTTTGAGGCTTTCGTCTGAGAGGAAGGCCTCGATTTCGGAATAAGTTTTGAATGTCTTGTCCTTGAGGGTTTCCTTCAAGGACTTGAAGAGCGGGGCATAGTGCCCTTCGTCTTCGATGGGGTTCACGTCTTCAATCTCTTCGAGCAAGAGTTCGGTGACGAGGCGCCGGAAATAGGTGATGAGGGAGTCTTCGATCCAATAGACGGGCTTTAGGCCTTTTTCCTTCTTGGCCAAGGCCGCATATAGAGGAAGACCGTCTTCTTCGTTATGCCAGAGGTCGATGAAGAGGTAATCGGTATCCTCGGGCGCTATGAATTCCAAAGCGTCTCCCTGGATGATTTTTATCTTCCCGACATTTGAAAGTTTGGGTCTGATGGCCTCTTCGAATATATCGATGACAGCCTTTTCCTTCTCGATTACGGTGACCTCTGTGACCTCGTCCTTAAGGGCGAGGAGGGCGGCCATGTAGCCGAGGCCCAGCCCGTAGACCAGGCATTTGCCTTCGGCTCCTTCGATGGCTTTGCCCATGGTGATGACTTCATGGGGCAAAAGGCTCATCCAAGTCGTGCCTTTGTAGGAAAGATCGAGGTATGCGTAATCGCTTTTGAAGAAGCCGATCGGGGCGTTTTCGGCGTAAAACCGCGATGGAATTCCGACGATTTCGCCAGAAAGGAAGGGCTGGTAGGCCGGAAGGGTCTTTTGGCTCAGGACATAGTCGCCGATATTAGCCGAAAGGTTTCCCAAGGCCTTTCCGACGGGGTCATTCACAAAGGGTTCGACATCGAAGCATTCGACCTTCGGGAGATGGCCTTTGAGGCCCGGCTCCTCGTAGCCGGTCAGCTTCTCCGGAATGATTTTGCTTTGGCCCTCTTCGATCGAATCGAAGAAATCGAAAAAGGGCCCCTCCTCAAGAGGAGCCCCGCCAAGCAATTCTTCGTTCAGGAAATCGCTGACGTCCATGTTCCAGGCCAAGGAATCGAAAAGGACCCTCAGCTTCTGGATGTCTTGACCCTGAAGGGCGAATTTCATCCGTTGGCCTTTTCCAAGGCGGCGTGGGTGCCGGCTTCGAGGAAGACGAGGAGCCAGTTCAGCGACTCGTCGGTGATGCGGCCGGAATTGGTGGGCTGGGAAGCCAGTAGCGAAAGGCTCGTGAGGATGCCGGCCAAGAGGCGGGCGATGTCCTCTTTGTCGATGCCGGTCTTGTTATCGTAGTTTTCGATGGTGCGGCGGCACTCTTCGAGGATGGGATCCGGATGCTCGGCGTCGATGCCGTTGTCTTCATAGAAGCGGTAGCTCGAGATGTAGGCGGCGGCTTCCGGATAGTTGCGGCTGTTATCGAGGATCTGGATGATCTTTTCCTTCATCGTCTCGCCTTCGACCGTGTAAAGGGCCTTGACGGCGTAGATGTAGGCTTCATAGAGAAGGTTGACCTTCGTCTTGAAGTGGACGTAGATGGTCGGCTCAGTGATCGTTAGGACACTGGCGATCTTTTTGGTGCTGACGCGGGCTGCTCCCTTGGCGGCACCGAAGGCGACGGTCTTTTTGAGGATCCGTTCGTCTAGGTTCCTTAATGTTCTTCTTGCCATAATTGGCGCTCCTTAAATTCTATTTAAAAGTGTCTCTTGGACACCGATACCTAAATTATAAGAGTTTTTAAATTGCTTCTCGCAAGTTTTATTTTGCGCGGGCGCCCGTGTTACAATTCAACGCGATGAAAAAGACAAATCTCGCTTCGCTTTTGACCCCGAAGGCCGAGGTCGAATACCTTTTCGACGACTTCACCGTCCGCCAGGCGTTGGAAAAGATGGAGTACCATCGCTACGCCACGATCCCCGTCCTCGATAAGAAGACCGGGAAATACCTTTACTCCCTTTCCGAAGGCGACTTGCTTTGGACCATCAAGGACAAGAAGCTCAACTACGCCGACTTCCAGAAAATCGGAATCAGCGAGATCAAACGCCACCGCGATGTCGCGGCCGCACGCATCGATACCTCGCTAGAAGAATTGTATATAGCCACGATCGGGCAGAACTTCGTTCCTATCATCGATGACCTCGGAACCTTCATTGGCCTAGTAACCCGCCGCAAGGTTCTTAAGGCTATCTTGGCTGAATCCATCAATTCCAGCCTCGTCGATTCTCTCTAAACGCTTAGGGGTTGAATTAGATTCCTTAGCCGGTCTTCGGAAGAGGCCGGCTTTTTAAAATCTTCCAGTTCTGGCGGTAGGGGTGTTGTCCTTCGCTAGGCCAAAGGCAAGCTGCCCTTTACCTAATTGGAGGCTCGACAATGGCGGCCATCCGGAGCTCGCTTGGGCATAGCTCATGCCAGTTTTGAAATGCCATTTGTAATGAAGGCCCCATAAATTTCTAGTCCCATGGCTAGCAGTTACCAGATATGGAATCCATCACTGGCTATACTATTGGACAAATAGGATTAAAGTTCCTTTAAAGACACACCTATAAATGATCCTTAATTACCTTTTCCAAATACGACAAGGAAATCTTTTTGGAATGGAAAGCTTCTCCACGAATGGAAGGGATAGTCCTGGACTGTTTGATTAAGTGGCACGGCACTTTATCTATGAAGGCCACTCGTTATCGAAGACTGCCTCGTTGGAGAAATCTGGTTTCAGACAGTCTTTAAAGGCAAGAATCCGTTAAATTGGCTCTAAGAATTTTATGGCATTTCGATAGCAATCAATTCATCTCACTATGCCATTTATTCTCCTTCAAAGGCGCTTTCACCAAATCCTCGCCGAGCGTAATCAAAGACCGAACTTTTAACTTTCTATATACTCAAGTTGTAAGGAAAGGAATGTTGGACCTATGGATATAACCTTCCCGAAAAAGACAGCAGTCGTCTTCGGTGCCGGCCGCGGCATCGGCCAAGCTATAGCCACCGAACTTGCCAAGGGCGGGGCTACCGTCTACGTCGCCGACCTATTGGAAGAGAAGGCCAAAGAGTTTTGTCACGGCCTGAAAGCCGCCGGCCTCAAAGCCGAACCGTGCGTTGCAGATGTCGGAAATTACGAATCCGTAGACGCCGTCTTCCTCAAAGCCATCAAAGAAACCGGTCGCCTCGATATCGTCATTAACAATGCCGGCATCGTCGGCCTGAACTCCTTCCTAGAAACAAGCCGAGAGGAAATCCGCAAGCTTATCGATGTGAACCTCATGGGCGTAAATAACGGCTGCCAAGCCGCCATGAAGCACATGATCGAACTAGGGATAGAAGGGAAGATCGTCAATATTTCTTCCTTTGCCGGCCGCCATGCCCTGAAGGAGGGCTTTGCTCACTACGGCATGACCAAATCCGCCGTTATCTATACGACCCAGGCCGCCGCCCTTGCAGGCGCACCTTATAACATCAACGTCAATGCCGTCTGCCCCGGCATCATCCGCACGCCGATGTGGGAGAAGATCCTCGATGCCTACGAAGAAGGCGGAAAAGATAGGGAAGAGGCTTGGAAGGAAAGCCTCAAGACCTTCATCCCACTCGAAAGGGGAGATCAAAGGCCCGAGGACATCGCCTATGCCGTCCTTTTCCTATGCTCGGAATACGCCAACCACATTACCGGCCAATCCCTCAACGTCGATGGGGGCGCGGCTTTGAATTGATGATATAATAAGGATTGTGAAAAGGAGGGACTGAATATGTGCTTCTGGCATCGTCATCACCATCACCATCATCCGCACCCCGGACACATGCACGGCCCCCATGGGCACGGCGGACCCGGCGGACCGGGCGGAGGCCCGGGCGGCCCTGGCGGCGGACCCGGAGGGGGAGGCCCTGGCGGCGGAGGTGGACCCCGCTAACAAGCGATGAAAACGTCGGCCTTCGGGCCGACTTTTCTATTAGGGAAGCTCTTTAGAACTCTTCGTAGATCCCTTCGTTCCAGGTTCCGTCATCGATATCGGGCAATTCGATTTCGAGGGTTTCGGGATAATCGAAGGCGAAGGTGATGCTTTGGCTCTCGCTTTCCATGACGATTCTCCGGAGATAGCCATCTTCGTATAAGGCCGACATGCTCCCGTTCTCGTCGCTTTGGCGGATGTAGAGGTAATAGGGATCGTGGTCGATGAGGGTGACGGTGAAATCGCCGCCGCTTTCGAAGACTTCGGTGGGAGTCAAGGCAATCGAGCGGTAGAGCTCTTCGGCGCTACTCTCAGAGGAGGCGTACCATTTGTCTTCGTAGGTGAAGTCGCCGGGACCTATTAGGCTTACGTCATAGGCTTCCAAGGTTCCCCTCGTTTCATCTTTGAAGATCCACATGAGTTCGGTGCCTACCATTTCGGCACTGAGGGTGGCATTGCCTTCGGAATCGAGGGTATCTATCTGAGCCGTAAGGACGGCATCGATATGGGCGGTGCCTTCTTTTAGATCGAAATAAGCCGTGGTCAGGATTTCGCTATAGATATCGAGATAGCCGTTTGCGTCATCGCCTTGGATTTCGTCGATGGTCGTCCATGCGGTCGCCACCGCATAGTCGGGAAGAGGCATCGCTTCGATATTGGCGATGACGGTTTCCCGGTAGGATTGGCTTTCGCTTGTTATCTCTTCCTCGCCTCCGCAGGCGCAAAGCAAGCCAAGCAGGAGCAGGGAAGAAGCAAGGAGTCTCTTCATGCCTATAGTTTCCCTTCGATGGCGGCTAGGGTCAAAGGCAAGAGGCCATCCGGAGCGCCTTCGATCTTCCCGAGATCGACCAGTTCGGCCAGCTCGGGCATGATGGGGATCTCATCTAGCAAGGGAATCCCGTATTCCTCGGCGGCCGCCTTGGCCTTGCCTTCCCCGTAGATATAGTGCTTCTCGCCGCAATCTGGGCAGAGGAAGTAGGACATGTTCTCGACGAGGCCGATGATGGGGATGTCCATCATCTTGGCCATGTTGACGGCCTTCTCGACGATGAGGGAAACAAGATCCTGGGGCGAGGCCACGACGACGATCCCGTCGACGGGGATGCTTTGGAAGGCGGTTAAAGGGATATCCCCGGTTCCCGGCGGCATGTCGATTAAGAGGAAGTCATTTTCGCCGTAGACGGTTTCCCTGTAGAAACTCCCGAGCAATCCGGCGATCATCGGGCCGCGCCAGATGACGGGATCGCTTTCCTTTTCCAAGAGATAAGCCGAGGACATGGTGGCGATCCCTTCCTTGCTCTTGATGGCGTAGATGGCGCTTTGGTCGCCTGTTGGCTTTTGCTTGCCTAGGCCAAAGGCCTTGGGAAGGCTCGGGCCGGTGATATCGGCATCGAGCAAGGCGACCTTATGGCCTTTTCTATTGAGATAAACGGCTAGAAGGTCGCTGACCAAGGATTTCCCGACTCCGCCCTTGCCGCTAACGATGGCGATCGTCTTCTTGAAGCTCGATAGGGGATTGGGCTCGTATTTGGGGATGCTCCCCATGGCCTTTCTGGTGCCTCTACCGATATTTTCCGTCTTCTCGTTTTCCATGGGCAAAAGTATAGCAAAGCCCATTCTTTTTGGTCTTATACTTGCACCATGGCCGAAGTCATTTCCGTTCTCGTCGAAGCCTTGGAAGAAGGTTTCTATGTCTTCGCCGTCGCTTTCTTCCTTTACTTCATCCTCTCCTTCTTCGAAGGAAGGGTCGCCTCTTTCTTAGGCAGGCCCGGGGCCTATGGCCCGGCGGCCGGGGCCCTACTCGGCGCCATTCCCCAATGCGGCATTTCCGTCGTCGGGGCCGACCTCTACAAAAAGAGGCATCTGACATTCGGGACCCTTTTTGCGCTGTTTTTGGCCACGAGCGACGAAGGCTTGCCCGTTCTATTCAGTAGCGGCGACACTATCCTTGCTGGCATTGCCGTCCTTCTCATCAAGATGCTGGCCGGCCTGGTATTCGGTTATCTGATCGACTTATGCCTGACCAAGAATCGCCATAGCGTCCATGAGCATATGGAGCATTGCCATGGGGAAGAGGAGAAGGCCGTCGGCTGCTGCGGGCACCATATCGGTGAAGAGGAAAGCGCCCTCAAGGAACACCTCCTCCATCCCCTTTGGCATAGCTTCAAGATGTTCCTCATCAGCTTCGCCGTTTTCTTCCTCTTCGGCCTATTGATGCTTTACTTCGAAGAGCCGATTACCAATTTCCTTTCTTCCAGCACCTATCTATCGCCTCTATACGCCTTGGTCATCGGCCTCATCCCGAACTGCGCTTCCTCGGTCTTGCTCTCCTCTTTGTATATCCAAGGGGCTCTGCCTTTCGGTGCCCTTTTATGCGGCCTTTCGGTCAACTCCGGACTAGGCATCCTCGTCCTTTCCTCAGGCGGTAAAGAGAACATGAAAAAGGCCGCGATCATGCTCGCGGCCCTGACGATAGTCTCTTTGGCCCTAGGCTATGCCTTCTTGTTCATCTAAGGCCCCTGATCGGGCGATACAAGGCATCGGCGGCTTCTTGGCCGAGGAGTGCCTGGACCAAGAGCTCCCCGAAGTCGGCGGAGTAATACATCGAGCGTCCCGTGACGATCTTCTGGTCGCTGACGGCCGGGGCATCGGCTTTGATGCCTCCTTCGGTTTCGAAGCCCGGGAAGCAGGTATAGGTCACGCCCTCCAATAGACCGAGCTTGCCGAGGATGGACGGGGCGGCGCAGATGGCGGCCAAAACCTTATCGGCTTTCCTGAAGGCCTTGATGAGTTCCAAGGCTTTTTCGGAGGCGAGAATGTTATCGACCCCCACCTTCCCCCCAGGGAGGTAGATGAAGTCATAGTCATTCTCATCAACTTCATCGATGGTCGTTTCGGCCCTGATGACCAAACCGTGGCTCGTTTTGAATTCCTTTTCATCGGTCAGACTGGCCATATCTATTTGGATTTGGCCGGTCCTTAAAAGAACATCCCTCGTCGCGACGATTTCCGTATCTTCGCAGCCGTTCGGCGCTAGGATCAAACCTCTTGGCATCTTTCTAACCTCCTTGCTCTGCCTTAGCATTCTATGGCCGATGGACGAAAAGAAAAAGAAAGGGGCCAATAAGCCCCGTAGCGATAGCAGCGAATCGCGCAAGAGAAGGGAAGAGGACTACCAAAGCGGTTCTACTTCCTACCGCGATTCCTACGATGCGGCCTAAAGGGCCTTTATATCCGCGAGGATGTCTTTGATGTCTTCTTTGTCGAGGCCGTCGAAGCCATTGTTGTAGAACATCCGGTCGGCCAGCTTCTTGGTCGGACGGACGTATTTCACGTGCATGGGGCGGACGCTGGAGAGGTATTGCCTGATGATGGAGAAGGGTTCGCGTCCCCTTTCGGCCTCGTCCCTAAGGAGGCGGCGGGCCAATCTCACGTCCCCGTCGCTTTCGACGTAGATCTTGTAATCGAAGTGACTGAGATATTCCGGACGGCAGTAGATTAGGATTCCCTCGGCCAAAATGTAGGAAGCGCTATGGAGGGTCCTGGTTTCGGGTTTCCTCGTATGGGTGACGAAATCGTATTGGGGGACTTCGATGCTTTCGCCTCTCTTCAAAGCATCGAGGTCATTCATGAAAGCATCGATGTCCAAAACGGCGGGATCGTCGTAGTTGAGAAGTTCCCTTTCCTCGATTGAAAGGTGGCTTTGGTCTTTGTAATAGCAATCGAGCGGGAGGATGACGGAGTCTTTCAGGCAGCTATGGAGGAGCCTGGCGATATAGGTCTTGCCGGAGCCGGAGCCCCCGGCCACGCCGATGATCTTGGCCATCGGGCGGGATTGTAGAGGATACGGAGGCCCTTATAAAGGGCAAAGTCTTGTTTTGGGCGTTTCGGTGTATAGAATATGGCTTGCGCTTTGGGGTGTAGCCAAGCGGTAAGGCTTCGGACTCTGAATCCGACATGCACTGGTTCGATCCCAGTCACCCCAGCCAAAGCCAACTGCCTATAACGCCAGCCGTTATAGGTTTTTTGTTTATCTAAGGGATCAAGTGGTTTTTGGCTAAAGGCTAAGTATTAGAGGTAGATTTAGAAAGATAGCCAAAAACCAAAATCGAAAAGGCGGAAAAATGTGCGAAAACCTTTTCGAAAACCCAATAAAAAGGTGATAGAGTTGGCCCGTAAGGAGCCGAGCAATGGAACGGAAAGCCCTAGCAAAACTAAGGATTTGGAAGGAGAAGCCGAATCATAAGCCCCTTTTGGTCTATGGGCCGAGGCGGGTCGGCAAGACTTGGCTCCTAAAGGAGTTCGGGAAGGGGTACAAATCGGTCTGCTATTTCAATTTCAAGGAAGACCCGAGCCTCAATGTCGTTTTCAAACATAGCCAAGACACCGACCGCATCATCGAAATGCTCTCGATGGTTGCGGGGAAGAAGGTATCTTCGGGGAACACTCTCCTAATTCTCGACGATATCCAGGAATGCACCGATGCCTTGGAAGCGTTGAAGGCTTTTGGAAGCGCCTGGAAGGGATTGAACATCATTGCCGCCGGATCCTACCTCGGCCTTTTGGACGGGAGGCCCGACTTTTCCGACGTCGAATTCCTCGAACTATGCCCTTTGGATTTCCATGAATTCCTCATGGCCTTGGATCCCTCGATCCGTTTCTATTACGAGCAGATAGAAAAGCATCAATGGATCGATGAGTCCTATCACCGTAGGCTCCTAAGCTATTACGACGAATACCTCATCATCGGCGGGATGCCGGAATGCGTTCTTTCTTGGGAAAACGAGAAGGATCCGGCCCTCATTTCCAAGAAACAAAGCGAAATCCTCGGAATCATCCAAGATGATTTCTCATACTATTGGGGTTCCTTCGATAGCGGACGCCTGTCCCTTGTCTTCCATAGCCTCGTTTCCCAATTGGCCAAGCCGAACGAAAAGTTCATGTACGGGGCGATCAAGGAAGGGGCGAGGGGCCGCGATTTCGAAGAAGCCATCGATTGGCTCTCGGGCGCCGGGATCGTCCGGAAGGCCGTAAACGTAAGTGAGCCGATATATCCGCTCAAGGAGCAGGAGAGGCCCGCTATCTTCAAACTGTATTTCTTCGACACCGGCCTTTTGAAGCATATGGCCGGCCTCGAGAATTCCGACATCCTCCTTAAGGAGGAATATCCCTTCAAGAGGGCGCTGACCGAGAACTTCGTCTTGCAGCAGCTATACGGTCTCTACGGTCCCTTGCATTACTACGCCTACAAAGAAACCGAGATCGATTTCCTGTTGGAAAAAGAAGAATCGGTCATTCCCGTCGAAGTCAAAAGCGGAGAAGGGAAGGCCGCCTCTTCCTTCAGGCGCTACGTGAGTCAGAGAAAGCCCGAGGCGGCCATCCGCTATTCGAAGCGCCATTACAAGATGGACGGGGCAGTTACGAACATCCCTCTCTACCTCGTATCCAAAACGAAAGATCTGATTTAGCAGCTCCTTATCTGCGGTTTGATCAACATTCCGGCGGATTTTTTCAGAAATAAGGGACCAAACGGCGATTTTCGCCCTACTTATTAGTGGGAGATGGGCTTATGTCCACGAAATGGAGATTTTTTGCCCATCTCGTTACAACGTCCAGCCAAAGAAAAAGGCCCCTCTTCGAGCATTCTCCCCTTGCGGGGACACGCATTAAGTGAGGCAATAGAGGATCAAAATCCAAAAATCATCGATAAAACCTAGCATTTCCTTGTTGCTAACCAGAAATTTTCGGAGGTGGCTGAAGATAAAAGCCTTCAGCCTAAAGACCGAAAAACCTTGTAGAAACACTAAAAGATTAAGTCCATAGACCTAAAAACTTTCATTGAGAAGGCAGATAAGCTATGATGACCATGGACATGTATATCGAGAGGAAGACATATCTCCAAGCAGTCGAAAAATACATCGACCTTCCCTTGGTCAAGATCCTCACCGGCGTGAGGCGCTCGGGAAAGTCGACGGTTTTGACGATGGTCGCCGATCTATTGGAAAGCCGCGGCATTCATAGGGAGAGGATCCTTTTCTACAAACTCGACAGCATCGAATACGCCGGAAGGCTCGATGCTTCCCTTTTCTATCGCGAAATCAAGGAGAAGGCCGAAGCGCAGGAAGGAAAGCTCTATCTCTTCCTCGACGAGATCCAGGAACTCCCCGAATGGGAGAAGTTCGTCAATTCCCTTGTGCAGGAACTAGGAGCCGATGTCTATGTGACGGGATCGAACTCCCGGCTTCTTTCGGGGGAAATCTCGACCCATCTAAGCGGCCGCTACGTCACCATTCCCCTCTATACCCTTTCCTTCGCGGAATATCTCCTTTTCCGGGGAATCGAGGAAAGCACGGCCGATCTGGGAAGCTGCTTTGCTTCCTACCTCAAGGAAGGCGGCTTCCCGGGCCTCATCCTTTCGCCCCTTAGGGGAGAAGAGCTCTATCCTCCGGTCAAGGACATCTATCAATCGATCGTCCTAAGCGACATCGTGAACCGCAAAGGGATTAGAAATTTCGATTTATTCGAGAGGGTCGTCCGCTTCCTCTTCGAAAACCTCGGCAAGACCTTCTCGGCCAATTCGGTCAGCAAGTTCCTAAAGTCCGAAGGAAGGAAAGTAGCGGTTGAAACCATCTACGACTTCATCGGCTATCTCGAGAAGAGCTACATCGTCTACCGCTGCCCGCGCTACGACGTCAAAGGCAAGAAGGTCCTGAAGACGATGGAGAAGTATTTCCTTGCCGACCCTTCTCTTAAATACGCCCTCTTCGGCTATTCCCCGAGCGGCGTCAGCGCCATGCTCGAGAACATCGTCTATCTCGAGATGAAAAGAAGAGGCTACGAGGTCTACGTCGGGAAAGTCGGGGACAAGGAAATCGACTTCGTCGGCGAAAGGGCCGGGAAGAAGATCTACATCCAAGCGGCCAAGGAAAGGCCCGATTCCGAAAGGGAATCGCTGAGCCTAAGGCAAACCGGCGACGAATATCCCAAATACATCGTCACGACCGATCCCCTTTACGTCGGAAACGAAAAAGGAATCGAGGTCGTCTATCTGCCCCGATTCCTTCTGGATAAAAACTGGTAACTAAGCCTTCAGCAAGGCAATGAGGATATCGATGACTTTTTCGAATTCCTCGACGCTCAAAAACTCATAGCGCCCGTGGTGGTTGTAGGATCCGGTCCCGAGGTTCGGGGTGATGCAGCCCTTGTAGGAGAAGTTGCTCCCGTCGGTCCCGCCCCTGATCGGGGGATTGCGGTATTCGATGCCCAATTCCTTATAGACCTTTTCGGCCAAATCGACGGAGCGGCGGTCCTTTTCGACCATGTCGAGCATGTTGCGGTAATCCATGCCGATTTCGATTTCGATCTCGGCGGCAGGGAAGAGCCTCTTCAGCTCCCTGCCGGCCTGATGGAAGGACTCCCTTTGCTCCTCGAGCAACTTGGCATCGTGGTTCCTGATGATGTAGCGAAGCACTGCTTCGTCGCAGTTGCCTTCGATGGAGGTCAGGTGGTTGAAGCCTTCTCTTCCTTCGGTCTTCTCGGGCCGCTTTTCGTAGCCGAGAAGGGCATCGAACCTGGCGGCGAGGCTAGCGGCATTGACCATCTTGCCCTTGGCTTCGCCGGGATGGATGGCCAGGCCCTTGATCTTCACGGTCGCATGGGCGGCGTTGAAGTTGTCGTAGGCGATGTCACGGTAATCGTCCCCGTCGACGGTATAGGCGAAGTCGACCCCGAACTTCTTCGCATCGAAGTGGTCGGCGCCCCGGCCGATTTCCTCGTCGACGGTGAAGAGGATGGCAAAGGGACGGTGCTTGATTTCCGGATGCTCGCTATAGAAGCGGGCCGCTTCCATGATGGCGGCCACCCCGGACTTGTCGTCGCCCCCTAGAAGCGTATTCCCATCCGTCACGACCAAGGTCTGGCCGATGCGGTTTTCCAAGGATTTGAATTCCTTCGGGGACATCGAATAGTTCTCATTCAGGACGATGGTGCCGCCATCGTAGTTTTCGATGATCCTCGGTTTCACGTCCTTGCCGGTCAGTTCGCTGGCCGTATCGACGTGGGAGCAAAGGCCGACTTTCTCCATTCCTTCTTCGCCCGGGATCTGGCAATAAAGGAGACCGAACTCGTCGATATAGGGCGAGTAGCCTAGTTCCTCCAGTTCCTTCTTCAGGAGATTGAGGAGGTCATATTCCTTCTCGGCACTCGGGGAAGTAGGGGAGTTTTCGTCGCTTTGGGTGTCAATCTTCACGTAGCGCAAAAAAGCCTCGAGGGCCTTGGGGTACTTGTATCTTTTCTGTTCCATCGAGGGGATTTTACCACCGCGATTTTCCATTTCCACGCGTGCGCATTATGGGACTAAAATACCAGCACTGAGAAATTCATAAGCCGGAGCAACCATGGATATCGAAAAAGGGGCCTTGTCCCAGAAGAAACTGAAGGAATTGGAAGAGAGCTATTCTTCCGACAAGAAGAACGACCTCGTGAGGCACGCGATGTCGAGGACATCGATCTTCAATCTCGCCTATTCGAGCGACACGCTTACCAAGACCGAGCCGCAGTTCAGCGACCTCATCAAGACGATGCCGGTCGCCAACCAAAAGGCCAGCGGGCGCTGCTGGATCTTCGCCGGGCTCAATGTCCTGCGCGAAGTCGTGGCCAAGAAGAACAAGATCAAGAAATTCGAGTTCAGCCAGAACTACATTTCGCTTTTCGACAAGATCGAGAAGGCCAACTGGATCTTGGAAGCCTTCGTCGACTTGGCCGATAGGCCCCATGACGACCGCCTCCTCGATTACATCCTGACTTCGCCTCTCAATGACGGCGGCCAGTGGGACATGTTCGTCTCGCTCGTGAAGAAGTACGGCCTCGTCCCCCAGTCGGCGTTCCCCGAGACCTACCAGAGCAACAACACCAGGGAACTGGACCAAATCGTTGCCAATTGGCTGCGTCGCTTCGCCTACGAAGCCCACGAGCTCTACGAAGCGGGGAAGAAGGATGAGATCCGTCCCTTGAAGGACAAGTACATGGGACTCATCTATACGACCTTCACCAACGCCTTCGGGGTCCCGCCCAAGAGCTTCGATTTCGAATACACCGACGCCAAAGACGTCTACCACATCGAATCCGGCTACACCCCGAAGACCTTCTTCGAGAAGTACATCGGGAGCAAAATCGACGAATACCAGTCGATCATCCATTACCCCGAGGCCGATCGTCCCTATATGAGGAACTACACCGTCGAATACCTCGGAAACGTCGTCGGCGGGAAGAAGATCAACCACCTCAACCTTCCGATGGAGCGCCTGAAGGAACTCTGCATCAAGCAGATCCAGGACGGGGAACCCGTCTGGTTCGGGAGCGATGTCTCCTATTACAGGGACCGTTCCAGTTATGCCTGGGCCGAATCTTCCGCCGATTACGAAACGCTTCTGGGGAAGGACATCTCCTTCGAGAAAGGCGCGATGCTTTATTACAGGGGCTCGGCCATGGGGCACGCCATGGTCATCACCGGCGTCAATCTCGATCCTAGCGGCAAAGCCAACCGCTGGAAGATCGAAAATTCCTGGGGCGAAGAGCAGGCCCTAAAGGGCTACTACGTCATGGACGAAGGCTTCTTCGACCATTACGTCTACCAAGCCGTCGTCTTGAAGAAATACCTGACCCCCGAAGAAAGGAAGGCGACCGAGGAAGAGCCCATCGTCTTGCCCCTTTGGGATCCGATGGGGACCTTGGCCTAAGCTATGCCCGATATCAGGATCGAAGGACTTTCGAAGGTCTATAACCAAGGCCTTTCGAACGAAGTCAAAGCCTTGGACGGAGTGACCTTTTCCCTCAAGGAAGGGGAATTTGCGACCATTTTGGGCGCTTCGGGTGCTGGTAAAAGTACCCTATTGAATCTCCTCGGCGGGATGGATCGCCCTAGCGGGGGCCACTACATCGTCGGGGATAGCGACATTGCCCTCTATGGAGAAAAGGCTCTAAGCGAATTCCGCCGGAAGAAGGTCGGTTTCGTCTTCCAGTTCTACAATCTCTTGCCACAGCTTACGGCCCTCGAAAATGTCGAACTCGCGGCCTCCGTGGCCGAGAATCCTTTGGATTCGAAAATGATCCTCGAGGAAGTCGGCCTCAAGGGCAGGATGCTCAATTTCCCGAGCGAGCTCTCCGGCGGGGAACAGCAAAGGGTCGCGATCGCCAGGGCCATCGTCAAGAACCCCGATCTCCTTCTTTGCGACGAGCCGACCGGGGCTCTCGATAGCAAGACCGGCGCCCAGATCGTCTCCTTGCTTTTGGATATTTCGAAGCAATACAAGAAGACCGTCATCTTGGTTACCCATAATGCCAAGATCGCCGATGTCGCCGGACGCCTATTAAGGATTTCCGACGGCCATCTGGCCAGCGACGAAATAATCGAATCGCCCAAGAAGCCCGAGGACATCAGCTGGTGAAGAAGCCTTCGACGGCCAAGCTCCTCGCTAAGAAACTAAGGCGCGAGGTTTTGGGGAACTGGATGCAGTTCCTTTCGATCATCTTCATCGGGAGCATCGCCGTTACCTTGTTCATGGGCCTCGAGGCCAATGCCGTCTCTTTGGAAAACCGCGTGAACGAGGTCTACGAAACGGGGAACCTCGCCGATCTTTGGGTCACGACCGAGTCCTATGACCAAAACGACCTCGAAGAGATAAAGGAAATCTCCGGCGGGGAAGTGGAAGGACGCATCTACTACACCTCGACCTTGGAAGGGACTTCGGCCTATATCGTCGCTAGCAAATCGATGCCGACCATCTCTAAGCCTTGGGAAATCGTCGATAGCGATTCCACCTTCACCGACGACGATTTCTTCTTGGTCGACTACGCTTT
>CAYMRJ010000001.1:0-3051 GCA_964392865.1 uncultured Staphylococcaceae bacterium | reverse complement strand
ACACGACCATCCCGGGATTCAGCACCGGAAGCATCACTTTGCCTTCGATCCCGATGCCTTATCAGTACGTCGTGACCTTGCCCGAAGGGGCGGACGAAAGTGCCGTCGAAGAGGCCATCGAGGCCTACTTCGAAGACAAGGGGGAAGACAATAACCTCGCCCTTGTGATGGACCGCTCGATCATGCCGTTCTACACATCCATGGAGCTGGAAGTCAGCAACGCCAGGAACCTGACCTACATATTCCCGTTCGTTTTCTTCTTTGTCGCCGTCCTCATAGTCCTCACGACGACAAGCGAAATCATCATCAAGGAAAGGACCCAGATCGGGGCCTTGAGGGCCATAGGGGTCTCAAAGAAAGCCATCTATGCCCATTACGCCCTTTTGGTCGGGGCCGTCGTCTTGATCGGCATCGTCATAGGGGAGATCCTGGGACCCCTCATCGTCCCGGCCCTCATGAATTCGAAGTATTCGATCCTCTATACCTTGCCCGAGATGGCGACCTTCACCTTCCCGGTCCTCCCCGGGATCTTGACCGCGGTCGCATTCTTAGGGATTTCGGCCCTCGTCACCGTCTTGGTGGCCAGGAAGACGGTCCGTCTATTGCCTAGCGAATCGCTTAGGCCCAGCACCCCGACCGTCAAAGGCAAGGCCAAGGAAGGCAAGAAATCCCCGAGCGCCCGCTTCCTTTCCTTCAAGATCGCCATGCGGAACATCCGTACCCAGGTAGTGAAGTCATTGATGGTCATCGTCGGGGTGGCGGGCTGCACGGCTTTGCTTGTCTGCGGCTTCGGGATCGAAGACACCATCGATTACGGCATCGAGACCGACATCGCCACCTATTACACCGCCGATTTGGAAGTGTCTTATTCATTGACCCAGACGGCCTCGCAGATCGAGGCCGGCTTCTCCGGCATCGAAGGGATCGATGCCGCCGTGCCGGTCTATACCGGGACCTGCGAAGCCTACGATTCGGAGGGGGTCAGCAACGACGAGACTTTCCGGATCATCGGGACCGAGAACCGCTTCGGCCTCGAGATCGAAGAAGGGACCTTCGCCATCTCGGAAAAGGTTTCGGAAGAACTAGGCATATTAGAAGGGGATGAACTCACCATCGTCTTCGGGACGGAAGAGGTGACGGCGAGGGTCTGCACCGTCTTCCAGGCCTTCACGGCCAACGGGATCTACGCCCTCGACGATATGGAAGGCCTCTTCGCCGAAGGGGAAGAAGCCTCCTATACGACGGCCTTCGTCTACGTCTCCGAAGGCTATGACGTCGAGGAAGTCGGGGACTCCATCATCAGCGGCTATGCCGCGGCCGTGAGCTACATCACCCACGAAGAAAGGGAAGAGCAGATCAACGATATCGTCAGCGGCATCATGATATTGACCAACGCCGTCAAGGTCTTCGCCATCCTCTTGGCCATCATCGTCTTGTTCAACCTCGCCCTGCTCAATTTCAGGGAACGAACGCGCGATATCGCGACCCTCAAGGTTTTGGGATTCTCGAGAGGGGAGATCGCCCTTTCTTTGCTTATCGAATCGATGACGCTTACTTTGTGCGGGGTCATCATCGGCCTTTTGGCGGGGTATCCCTTCATGTACGCCGTCTTGGCCGTCAACTCGGTGCCCCTCGTCGCCTTCCTCTACCACATCTCGCCTTGGACCTACGTCATCGCTTTCGTGCTGACCTTCTTCGTCTCGTTCCTTTCCAACGGCTATACCTCGGCCCTCACGAACAGGGTCAAGATGGTCGAAAGCCTGAAGTCGGTCGAATGAAGCGTTTCCCTTTCTTTGAAAGGCCCTTTCATTGATACTTACAGACGGAGGTTGAAACCATGCCCATGAAAGTCCAGAAATACCGCTGCAGCGTCTGCGGGGAAATCGTCGTCCCGAACGAAGACGGGAATTGCCCGATCTGCGGAGCCCCGATGGAACTCCTCGTTCCCGTCGATGAGGACGGAAACGAAATCGCCTCCAACTAGGAAGTAGCCATGAACCTAAGGAAAATCACGATCATCGGCGATGGGGCAGTCGGTAGCAGCATTGCCTTCGCCCTTGCCCTCGATACCATCGCCAACGAAATCCTTATACTGGACGCCAATGCCGCCAAGGCCGAGGGCGATGCCCTCGATATGCAGGACGGCAATTCCTTCTTAAGCGTCCCGAAGATCATCCGTTCCGGAACCTACGACGACGTCGACGGTAGCCACGTCGTCATCATCGCCGCCGGGGCGGCCCAGAAGCCGGGGGAGACGAGGCTCGATCTTCTTAAGAAGAACGCCTCCATCATCACTTCCGTCTGCGATTCCCTCAAAGGGCATCTCGAAGAAGGAACCGTCATCTTGGTCGTCGCCAATCCCGTCGACATTCTCTCTTACATCGCTTACAAGAAGCTCGGCCTGCCTTCGAAGCAGGTGATCGGCAGTGGCACCGTCCTTGATACCTCGAGATTGAAGGTCGCCATCAGTCAGGATACCGGCATCGATCCAAGATCCGTCCATACCTTCGTCGTCGGGGAACACGGCGATAGCGAAGTCCCCCTTTGGAGCTCCACCACCGTCGGCGGCCTTAGCCTCCTTGATTACTGCGCGAACTGCGGTACCTGCAGGGAAGGCCACCTGGCCCGCCTCGAAGACCTCCATAAGCAGGTCAAGGAAGCGGCCTACCGCATCATCGAAAAGAAGGGGGCGACCTATTACGCGGTCGCCATTGCCGTAAGGCGGATCGTCCGCGGCATCCTGAACAATGAGAACTCGGTCCTCACCGTCTCGACTTTGCTAGAGCATGGCGGCAAGCCCCTTTATATGTCCATGCCCTGCGTCGTCAATTCGGAGGGTGTCAGATCCGTCCTCAATCCCCCTTTGTCCGAGAAGGAGAAAAAAGGTCTCGACGCGAGCGCCGAAGCCTTGCTCGAGAAGATCGGGGAACTCGAAAGCCTATAGGGCGATATAGGCGTCGAGGAAGGCCTTGAGGATCGGGTCGCCGTATATGGCGGCCGAGGAATTCCTGAGGTAGAGGTTCTCGCCGGAGACGATGACGTCGTCTTCGC